>NZ_JBQSXK010000003.1:0-224342 GCF_052378115.1 Psychrobacter sp. AOP30-A2-5
CCTGCTAGCTTTACTGTTAAACGTCCTTCTCACGTTTAGGGTAATAAGCTATATCAATTGTATATAATCAATAGTTAGCCACATCCTGTTATCCCATTCTGAAAAGGCAAACCTTGTGTCGTAATAAAAAATAGATAGAACGATCCTAACATGATAAAAAAAGCAGCCACTTTCATAGTACTTAACGGCCTATTGGTGACACTAGCCAGCGCAAGCATTAATTTGGAATCCGTGAGCATAAATAAACACAGCGCCTGCATAAAGATAGTCTTTAATAACTGCTCATAGATAATTGCTCCACAGATTTGTTCCACAAACAATAGAATTGATATATCTACGATGACTGTAGTAAAAAAAGTATATTTAACATAGTTATTTAAATACGCATTTCCATTGTGTCGTTGGTAAACTTTGGGTCGCCTGGCTCTTTTCCTTTTTATATAACTCGTGGTAGGTTGAATAGTCATCGGGTTGGTTGCGTTAAAATACCAAATGGTTTCCCACCTTCCTTTAGTCATGTCTGGCATGATGTCTTCTGCTTGAAAATGTTGCAACTCCTGACTGGCAGGTGACCACCAATATCCTGTCTGCGGACAAGGCTGATCTGCTTCACAACGTGAAGATTCCGATACTACACTACTACTGCCACCACCACTATCCGCGATACGCTCAACGAGCATCCAAGTAACAGGAGCTCTACCGACAGCATGTGTCGTATCAGGTTCATAACCGACATTAGCTTCATTCGCTAACATGCCATCTAATAGCACTTGAGCACTGGCATCTGCTCGATTTGGTACATAAATGCCAGCGACAGGGACGACCTCATCTACCTTAACGCTATATTGTTGATTGAGACTATAGATAGGCCATGATTCAGGCGCATTAAGCGCTCCTCTTGATTCAATGCTATAATTTTCTATTAAGTCGTATAAACACCAACCAAAATAACTGGTTATTCCCATGTTAAAAGCGCGTAAGCTTGCCTCTCTTTCCCATTTCTCATAATTCAGCTGTTGCTGCTCTGGCATCCAGTCGATATCGTAATCCATACTGATGGCGCGAAAATCACTTTTTACATTGCCGCCATAGCCTATTGCTGCTAAGTCGCCATTTAACAGCTCTTGATAGCCAATATTAAGACTATCTAAAGTATCACGTAAGTTCGGTAATACGCGCTCGCCCCAAACGATATCAGGTTGTTGGTTTAAGGGGCGCGTACGGTAATCAAAGGGTAAATCGTTGACAAATAGCTCCAATGCATATTCAGCAGCTTCCAACGTATGCGCAAAAGCATCGCGCATCTCTTTAAAGTAAGCTGGTGAACTGTAACGTTCTAATAAATAGATTGCTTGAGGTCTGATGATGTAGTTGTTCATTTTTAGCGGTTCTCGTACTGTTTAATAGAGGTTGGCTAATCAGTTTTTATCTAAGCAATTACCAACATCACATACAATATCGATCCAATAAACCACGTCGCATTCACTGCTATGCCTGAGTACCACTTTAGTTTGACCTTTGTGTTTTTATTATCAAAGGCTGCTTGGCGCTCTGCTGTAACAGGCAGAATATTATACGGATTGTTTTGCCCATCCCACATGAGCCGACGCTGAACTTCCGGATGCAATGCAGGATTAGCGCTCGACTGGTATATATTACCCTCGGCTAAATCTAAGTAGCTAACCGTACAAGCGCGCAACCAACCCATAAAAGTCACCTCGTGGCGTAGTCCTGTTAAGCCTTTGTTTTTCTTCTCTTGAGCAATATCAGCACAAGCAAAGAGTGAGGTACTGATGTCTGTCGGACAGGCATGAGCATATCGTGGGTCAAGCGGTAACTCGTCAGCGGGACGTTCCATATAGGTACGGATAAACGTCCACTGATCATAAGAGTTTAGTTGCATGTCTTCACAGTTAATAGATAAGCTTGGTTCTCCTGTTGATTCATCGATGACATGCAGATTCAGTACTTCATACACCAAACCTTCATTACGCCTTATGGAGGCTGTGATATCTTTATAATTAATCAGATGAAAGATAGGGGCTTGCTTACGGTTATGTTCGTAGTAAGCAATCTGCTGGGTATTTTTTAGTAGTAGAATTTTATGGTATCGAGATTGTTTGACTTTAAGTTGTTTTAGAGTAAAAAATGCACCGAATGATAAGATTGATATCAGTATAATCAGCATTACTATTAATGAGAGACCAACAATATCGAAAGGACTTAAAAAAATGTAATCATATATAACCGCCAACAAGAAAAATATATTCTGCCCACCTAACCATGCACCACAATATGACGCTAAAAGCCATACATTTTGGATAGAGTTAATACTGGGGTGTAATAGCAGATAATCTGGATTCACATCATGGATAAGTGTACTTATTCTATCAATACTGACATTTTTTTCTTTAAAATTAGGAATACCTCCCTCATAAGGGCGACTGATTATTTTACCGACAGGAGGTACGGGAGGAATTGGTAAGATCATAGTTATACAATATGTAGTTAGCAATTTTCGCTAGCTATTATAAGCCACCACTGCCCATGAAAAAAAACTTATGTTAATTATTATCGCCACTATCCATCTGATATTAACCTCCCAATTTCTACCGTCAAAGGCTAATTTGGCTTCATCAGTTATGGGCTGTATCGGATAAGGATTGTCTTGACCGTCCCATGTGAGTAGCTTCTGAACTTCTGGATGTAGGATGGCTCGCTTGGTACATTGGTAATGATTAGCCTGAAATAGATTACCTAAAGCTATTATTGAGCCTATTATAAAGACCATAATCTGACCACCGCCAGAATGATCGCTAGGCAGTATGCCGTTTTTGCGATAGATAATATCAGCGCAAGCAAAAAGTGATTTACTGGTATCCGCAGGGTATGCTTGGCAGAGTTCGCTGTCTATTGGCAGCTCATCCGCTGGACGTTCCATATAGGTACGAATAAATGCCCATTGCACTCGTGGGTTGACTCTATAATCCTCAAGCTTTAAATGATGGGTAATGTCCCCTGTCTCAGGATCAGCGACGTAGAGATTGAGCGGTGTATACGCTTGATTATATTTGTCTAGATGTAAGTCTGGGCGTACGTCTTTATAGTCGACTACTTTAAGCTCGTAAGGCTGTCTAAACTTCATCAGTGGACGATAGTAATAGGTGATTTTCTGTTCTTTTTTTAAAAAATAATACTGGGTGCGAAATGGTTTCTTTGCAATGAATTGATAGAGGATTAGGATTAGGGGTGTGCAAAATATTATAAACATAAGTATGCCTACTAATACAAACCATACTGTGAAACCAGATAAAACAAAATCAAGATTTACGATAAACAATAAAATAAAAATAACAGAGAACATATAAGAAAAGAAATAAACCCAACCAATAGCAAAATAAAACATCCAAAAATATGCTGGTAAGAACGTCAAATAGTCAGGATTGATGTTTTGAATCTCTTTGTTAAGATGTTTAACATCTTCAGTATTCTTTAATAGGCTTTTGTCTATACTGGCGGTATAAGGACGGTCAATAGGATTATGAAGCTCACTAATGTGCTTAGCAAAATCGTCGCGTAATTGCATTGTATTGTTCCTAATTACTTTTTACCGTGTTGCTCAACTCATACATAGGGTATGTGCTCGCATTTAGTCGAAAGTCTATAATTACCTCTAATCGCTCCATTTCGTCAAATGTTAAGTAGTTTGACTCTTGTACTTCTTTTTTTGATGAAATATCGATCAGGCTCTTACTATCAAACCCCCAATAAGATTGGTTTACAGAAATATTACGCTTTCTTATTTGAGGCAGTTTCTGAGTAACAACTAAATAATTACCTTCCTGTTTGGCCTCTCCTGATTCAATTAAATAAGTAATTCTAGATGATTTATTAGCATTATTGTTAAGTGTAATAATATCTCCACTATTATTTACGATATATCCAGTTATACCAAGCCAACTATCCTCCTGCCATTGATTAATACTTATGGTTATAGTACCTGTCAAGATACTTGCATTGCCGCTTATGCTAGTGTCAAATTTGGGAGTTACGGTGAACTCTGTTATAGCTAAGGCATAAGCGTGTAAGTCTTCTTGAATATTTTGCATCGGTTTGTCTTTAAAGGGGTTGTTCGGATAGTTATTGACATCAATCATTTCTTTATTACCAAAAATACCAGCATCTAGCCAATAGTGGATGGGTAGTATGTAACTTTTATCATAAGTAAAAGCGACCCATTGAGCGATTAAGCTTACAGCCCACGCCACAGCCATAATGCCAATCACCCATGGCATGACAAAACCAAGTCCAATAGCTAGACCTGCTATACCTGCTGCGCCCGCTGAAATCATTGCAACGCCAGTCCCTATAGCACTAGCCTGGCTTCTACTCTCTATCTGTCTCTCCAATGAAATAGACAAACTATACACCTCAAACCCAGCCCCAACAGCACCAAGGACACCAACACTGAGGCTGAGTCTTGCTATTGCAGTAGTGCTGGCACCTCGTATCTGCATACCAGCGGCAGCGACATCAAGCGCCGCCCCCGTCAGTGCTAGGGAAGTACTGGCATAGCTGGTCATAAACTCGCGCGCTATGAGATCTCCGCGAGCTGCCATAGCGTTCAAGTTACTTTTCCCCATCCATACACTACGTAACTGAAATAAGCCAATCCCTGCAGATATCAGTGCGGCCTTACCTGCACTGCTACGCTCCAACTGTCGCTGTGCTCCGCTATGGCTATCGAAATATTTATTTAAATCCGCTTGCGCATCGGCAAGCGATTGATTGACTGACGCCGCAGCTTGAGCAGTCGCTTTGTCTGTATATAGCGTCACCGTCATTTGGGCATTCTTATCACCTGCCGCCGCCTTGTTATAAATATCTAATACTTGTTGATCTGCGGCTAGGGAGTGCATAAAGTCTACCGCAAAAGGTACACTACTACCTGAACCCTGCTTGACCGCCCCAATATCGATACTTGCAGGTATGAGTGTCTTATGTGGCTTTGCTTTATCGATTCGATTATTTAAAAATTCCCCTAGCACTTTGGTCGCCTTGTCGGGACTATATTTCAAGATTTTTTGTGCCAAACGAAGCCCTGTAGATTGATTGACTGAAGCCTGTGTCCACAAGTCCATCTTGTACAACCAGCGGTTATTTCCCTTAATATGGCTCATGTTATTACTCATCGTCTGTACGACTTGAGCTTTATAACTTGCCAACTCATTAAGGTATTGAATTTTTTGGGCAGTCTTGGCATCTATAGCTTTTTGTTTGGTTTCATTTTTAAATGTATTGAGCCAGTTTGTTGCTGTACCAATAAAGTCACTCGCGCGCGCGAAGTTTTCATATGCTGGCGCATCTTGCATTTTTTGATTATCTTCAGAATTCAGACCAATTAACGCTTTAGCTAGCCAGTTATCTTCAATGGGCTGCTCACCTGAGATACAAGGTAGGAGTGTTTGATCAAACTCTTGCTTGGCGGTCATACCTGCTGTTTGATATGGTACGTAGTCTGCCCATATGGCATCTGGTATGCCAATGTTACTTTCATCAATACCGATACCTTGAATCGCTTCAGCGATAATTTGAGCATATCCTAAATGACTTTCTTCATCATTTTCGGGAAAGTCTTCACGCATAACAAAAGCAAATTCAGGACGTGTAATAGCGTCTATAAATATTTGACGAGCTATTGCGATAGCTTCTTTATCTTGACGGCTTTTTTTCGCACTCGCTAAAACTGCTTTGAATTTTGTTTCATTAATATAATTATAGATGTTTCGTCCAACTGCTGATTCTTCCTTATGATTACGATTAAGTCCCGCTCTTGAATAACCATGTTGTTCATGAACTGATGATTGATTAGCAGCTTCTATGCTACTTTTAATATTATCAATAATAATGGCATTGACTTGCTCTCGGATTTTACCTTTATCTTTTTGAGCATCATCAAGATTTTTGAGTAGATAATTTCGCTTCTCCGCTGCTGCCATGACCTCCCCTACTGGATCAGGTAGGGCAACCATCATAGGTTTTACTTTTTTAAAAAAATTTAATTCATCTTCATCAGCTTTAGTACCATTTCCATTACCAATAATTTCTTCAGTATCTTCTATTATTTCACTGACACTTCTTTGCATACTTTGATACAGTGATAACGCTGCTCTGGTACTTCCTGATATATCGTCTCTTCCTTTTTTCTCTTTTACATCAATCTTATTAGTAATATCTCCGCCTTGAGCAAGCTGTTTACGTTGAAAAAAACTTTTTATATAGCTAATCTCACTATTACTCATATTGACGGTGTTTTTATTACCAATTAATTCATCAACCATAAACTTTTGCATACGTCTATTACGTAGCGTTTCATCCTCAATATACTTTTTTAGTGTCGCTTTACTCAGTTTTGCATGACTAATCATAAACCATGCAACATCACCTTGATACAAAGTAATGTATTTACTATCTAAGGTGCTATGATTGTCCTTTGTACAGTTAAACGGCTGAGCATCTTGGTCGAAATAATTGTTGTCAGACTCGTCTATATTTTGCACATCTATTTGTCCAGACTGAGTAGCCCTTTCTTCAAAATCTTCTCCTATATATGATTGAATACATTTCAAGGCACCATCTGAACCTGTGTAATACTCATCAAAAGAATACCATTCACTATTTTCTATATAACAATATAGATAGGCATGAGTTGGCAGGCTGGCAACAGCAGTATGGCTGGATGGTATAGAGGTAACCTCATGGAAAAAGTATCGCTCATCCTGTGGCGATACCTTATAATCTATCTTACTCAACACCACAGGTAGTATCGGTATACCAACTTTTCCACATTTATAAGCACATCTTCTAGGAGCTGTTACTGTCAAATCTATAACCATAGGCTCAGTAGGAATTTCATATTCTAGCTCTAATACTACAAGACCAGATTCTTCCTTGTTTTGAGTATCTTTATGATTTTTTGTCAACCTATCCATAAAGCTTAAATCATTACTCATCCTGCTACTCCTTGACTTCTAGGCTGTTCCAAATCCTTAACAATATTCCTAACGGCTTGCTGTTGCGTAATTTGAAGCTGAGCAATCAATAGTGCTTGACTCATCACAGTCTCATAAGATTGAGCGTTAATCACTATTTGATCTTTTAGCTGCCTTACTACCATATTCATCCATTCTGTCTGCTCAAGTAAGTGCCACTGCTGTTGACTAAACCTAAAGGGTAATGACTTAAGTTGCTCTAATGCTGCTTCAGTATCGGATAAATACACTTCATTAGGTGTCGGTAGCGTTAGTACGTTCATTTCATTATTCCAATCAACATAATAAATGTGAAATAAGCCCAACTGATATATTTGCAGCTTTTGCTGTTCGGTCCACAGGTGTATTAATAGCGCTAATACTCTAGGATCCCAATAGCGTAAATAGCGCTTTTTATTTGTTCCTAGCCCGTAGGCTTGACCTATTAAATAGACACTAAGTTTTAGCTTCTGAGTGATGGGCTGATCAAATAGCCATAAGCAGATACTACGCGCATGAGGATAACCAGATATATCATAGGTGTTTTCATATAGTGCCAATGCCAGTAGCTGCTCCAGTAAGCGTTGACCTTTACTACTATCTAGTGGAATGTCGATGAGTGCTAAATCATCTTTAAAGGTATGATGAATACGCTTGATGCGCTCATACGCTAAATCAGTACCGCTGTCGAGTACGTCAAAGACGGCTGTACCATAAATATTTAGATCGATAAGGACTGTCAGCGTTTGATATTGATTGTCAGAGACTGTTAGATATAAAGCCTTAAGTTGCTTTTGATAACTATCGGTCGCTTGAATATTATCGAGAAACTCTACTTTTGGTATTAGCATACCTAAACCGCTCCACCTTTATTGCCAGCACTACCGGTCTTGGCAGCACAGTCAGCAAGCTCATCTTGAGGCATCGTAATCGTTGGACTATTACCACCCCCACTGCCCCAATCCACCTTACTCGCCTTATAGCCCACTTGGCTTGGCGTGATAAACGTCACATTACCCCCTGATATCTCAATGCCACTGCCCGCTGCTTTCAGCATCAGCGTATCAGGCGCGATGATATTAATACTATCTCGACTATAGAGTCGCAGGACTTGCTCACTATCGAGGCGCATCTCATTCTGATGGGCTTGTATGGTCACATCACCATGCGCGGCGGTATGGGTTTGGGCTTTGTTACTGTAATAATGAATATCCCCTGCTACCAGCTGATTCATCTGCGTTTGACTGTGATGATATGTATTGTCTGTCGCATGGCTATGCGTGCTTTGAGTACTGGTCTGCTGGCTGTGTTGTCCACTTAAGATGGCAAGATGACGCTGAGAGTCGATCAGTAGATGAGGTTGTTGCCATTGTCCGGACTCGCTAAGCGTACTATCGTTAGTATCTTTGTTAAACTGATCAAAAGGGGTTTGGCTATCGCCTTTACTATTGCTCTTATTGTTGCTGCTGCCCTCTAGTCCCACTGGCTGATGGGTGTCAGCCAGCTGAACGTAAGCTTGTTGGTGTTGGTCAGCGGTTTGTAGTTTGCTGTGGCTGTTATGGCTCATGTGAGGATTTGATGTGGGGTTTGATGCTTGGCTACTGATATGTAAGCCTGTACCGCCTTGCACATTGGCGGCGGCTTGGGTCTCGATACTGATACCTTGTCCACGGGCTTGTCCTCGGGTGTGGTCGGTATGCTGATACAGATGACCAATGGTTAGGCTGCTTTGATAGCTACTGCTATAGACATTAATCTGCGGACTGTCAGGATGAGCGTCAAACATGAGCTGGTTGTAGCGGTTAATAAGGCTGTCTTTGGTGGCCTCGCCTGTTCGGCTGCTATCGATACTTTGAGTCTTGATACCGTCTATGGAATAAGCATGGCTTTGATTGATAAACCATGCGGGGCTAGTGGCGTCTATGTGGTCCGAATCGCTAGTCAGACTATTATGCTGAGCATCAGAATTGCCTTGTCCGTTATGGGTACTGCCAATGATGATGGGATGGGTGATGTCGCCACCGATGAAGTCGATAAGGACATGTTGTCCATGACGCAAAGGATGGGTTTGTCCCATGTGGTCAGCGACGAGGTGACTAGCAATGGGTATCCAGTGCGCGCTGTCGTCACCTTCGCTTTGCCAGTGATATCTGATATGGGCACGATGATTACGATCATGAGTGATGGCGCTACTATCGGTATCAATAATACTGGCACTCATCAGACCTGTGAGACTCGGATGCGGTTGTCCAAGTTTGTCCAGCTGTTCCCCATAGGGAATATGGTGATGGTGCGGAAATGGCAGGTAGCAGGCATTGATATGATGGACGTTGTCGTCATTGTCGTCATCATTATTATGGTTGGTATTGGACTGTAAGGTAATGGGATCAAAGGGTGCTGCCCCCAACCAATCCGTAGGAATATGATTATTAATATGCTGATGAAGAGACACCAGACTGATCGGATCGGTCAAATAAGGGTTGCCATCGATATAGTGGCTACTTGGCAAACTCAGATGACGGATGTTACCGGTTAGGCTGCCTAGATTGGCACGCTGCTGTGCGTTCTGCTGGTAGCGAGTAGCAAGCTTATCGAGACTGTCATCATCAAAACGGCTATGACTGTGTAAAAAGCGCTGATGCGTGCTGTTTGATGAATCGATCGGTTGCTCGCTACTGCTACTGCCAGTATAGATACTCATCAAGCGACTGTCATAACGATGTAGGTCGCTTTGCTGAGTATGCTGAGCAATACGAGGACGAATGGCAGTAACGCGGTCTTGTCTATCAGCAAGGTTGGCAGGGTTTTGACTGAGGATGCTTTGGATATCATTGACATCAGGACGCAATTCTTCGCCATCACTAGGTAGTAGGACTAGAGTGTGTTTGTCGCTCTCATGACGGTAATAGCCTGTGATGCCATAGAGAGCAAGGTATTGGGTTAGATAAGCCAGATCGGTTTGGTTGTATTGGACGCTATGCTGTATATGATAGTTGCTGTCATCACTGAGGCGCTCGTCAATCTCAACGTTCATATCGTATGGACTGATGATCTGGGTAATGAGTTCACTGAGACTGAGATGATGATGACGGCGATTATGACTGTTCAGGCGTAATTGACCTAAGTTAGGTTCACAGATGATGCGGTAGGCGGCCATACCACTGTTACTACCTAGAGCAACGACTTCGGTAATGATACCGTGGCGGGTTTGGTTTGGTAATAGCGTGTCTCCCGTATGCCAATGTATCGAGAGACTTTGCCCTAGCCATTGCTTTATATCCAGTCCTGCTCGTGGATGCAGTAGAGTAATGCCAATACGGTAGCCGCAATAGAGGGCTAGTTGGCGCTCTTGATAAGACTGCGCTCGTTGGTCGTGATGATAAGGGCTTGGATAAGCGTCAGGCGTTGGCATAAGAGCGGGCTTACTCCAAATGCTGTCGGGCAAAGGCATGCCAAGTAAGCTTTCAATCAAGTCAGCCTGTTGAATCAGACTGGTGGCAATATCAGGATGGGCACTACTCAGTTGCACATGCCGCTTTGTTTGAGTCCATACCATGATAAGCCCTTTTTTATCAGTCCAAAGTTGGAAAATTTAATATTGCAAGATTATAATTTGTGCACAGATTGCCTGTTAACCAAGTATGCATTTGTCGTTGATTCAATTAATAACCATCGTCAGATGAATCACGTTTGGGTTTAATCCCAATTATGTCAGATAGCGTCGCCAGCTGGTCTTCGTTTTTGATGATATGAGTCAACCATTGGTCGAGCGGCATATCTGCCCAATCAATAGCACGGCCTAGCAAAAACGTCACCGGGCTGTGCGGCTCATTGGTCGCAAAATAATCTTGGATTTGACTCAATAATTTAAGTGCTTGCTGACGATTGCTTTGATGATCACGGTTGCTAGGATTAAAACTGGTTGAGCTAATATTTTTTGTGCTAACTGATTGCCCACTACTATCTGATATCGTACTTTCATTGTCAGTGATACCGACCATAGTATCGGCAACGCTTTCTTGAGCAGAAACACTACTAGTGGTATCGGAATATTCTGGTATCAACGGTCGCAAATGTTGGGTCAGGGCAACCAATAAATCCGTGACTGGTGCGAAGACTGGCGCATCCATACCCATCAAATCATTTAACTGATCAGTCAGCGCCTGCCACTGCTCAGTAACTTTTTTAAGATTGCTCATCAGTGCTTGTTGCCAAGTCTCACTACTGGTTTTTATAGCGTGGTTATAATCACTTAGTGTTAATTGGTTAGATGATTCGTTATCGGGATTTTGCTGACGCTGCTTATCATGATCACGCGCGGTTAGATAGTAATTGTAGTTATATTTTTCTGTCTTTGTATCAGAAAGTGATAGCTGCTTAATATCATCAGTGAGCGCCTTGACGAACCATGACAGCAGCCCTGCCCTGATATCCATACTGTCTTCTTCACCATCTAGCGGCGGATACATAGTGAGCCAATACTCGTCATTGAGTGCCTGCAATAGACTCAAACCCTGACTGATACCTGATAAATGATCGGTATGACTTAACGCATCAACATACCAAAGTGCCAGCTTCATATCTTTACTGGTATGGCTGAGCAAATCGGCACATTGGTTTTTGACAAAATCCCAGTCAGCCACTTTTAGCTCAGTGACCCAATTGCCTTGTGCGAGTAATGGGTCATCTTCTTGACGAGCGGCCACGATGGCATCGATACGTGGATCAAATATCAGGTCTTCGCCGACCCCATGACGACTGCCATTAATTGGCGCGATAAGGGTGTCAATATTGATTGCTAAAGAGTTATCAGTGTTCATTATAGTGACTCCTCTTTCATAGGTTTTTTAGTAGGTTTTTTGCTGGCGACTTTTTTCACTGTCGACTTTTTAACATCAGGCTTTTTAATGGCAGACTTTTTAGCTGAAAGGGGTTTGCTTGGTGGTTCCTTAACTTGATCCTCAACTTGATTTTCAGTTTCACCTTCGCTGTATTGCGCCATCTGATTGAGCGCCACAACGGCATCAGTATCCAGACGGTAGGCAAAATTATCGTCCGCATCGACGAATACGGTAATTTTCTTTAACACACTTTGACTGTCATCATGAGCCAGTAGCTGACCTGCCAGCTGCGGCAGCAAGGTATGGCTGATAATCGCATCGGCGTTACGCGCACCAGAATCAACCTCATGACAACGCGATAAAATCAGCTCAATCACCTCGTCATCAATGACACAAGGCACATCATAATTATCACGGATACGACCTGTAATTTTGTCCAATTTCAGGCGAATAATTTCTGCGAGCGCGTCATCTGTTAACGGATAATAAGGAATGACCGTTAGACGACCCAAAAAGGCAGGCTTGAATGATTTGTATAAATGCGGATTAATGACCTGCTTTAGACTGTCACTGTCGGGCAAGCTAAAATCAGTAACGGCCGGATCTGTATTGATACATGCCTGCATAATTGCAGATGAACCAACATTACTGGTCAATAAAATAAGCGTGTTTTTGAAATCAATCAAACGCCCTTCACTGTCTTCCATCACCCCTTTATCAAAGACCTGATAAAACAAATCCAATACGTCTGGATGGGCTTTTTCGACTTCATCAAGTAACAGCACGCTATAAGGACGGCGGCGGATAGCCTCTGTTAACACGCCACCTTCACCATAACCAACATAACCTGGTGGCGAACCTTTTAAAGAAGCCACACTATGGGCTTCTTGATATTCTGATAGATTAATCGTAATAAGATTACGCTCACCACCGTACAACACCTCTGATAGCGCCAACGCGGTTTCTGTCTTGCCCACACCACTTGGCCCGACTAGCAGAAACACGCCTTGCGGACGATTGGGATCATCTAAGCGCGCTTTTGCGGTATGAATACGCTTAACGATAGCGGTCACAGAATGGTCTTGGCCGATGACACGTGCTTGCAAGGTATTAGCCAAACCCAAGATATGGTCTTTTTCATTACCTGCCATGTCGGTAAGTGGAATCCCTGTCCAATCTGAGATAATCTGCTTAATAACCTGTCGATCTAATACCGCATGGATCAAGCGCTGCGTCTCTTGCACCTGTCTTAGCGATTGCTCAATACTCTGATACTCAGCTTGTTTGTCTAAGCGCTCTTTTGCACTAAGCGCATCAGCGCCATCTGCTTTGCCGTTCAATTGTTGATTGAGCGCGTCAAGCTGGTCGTTAAGCTGACGCTGTTCATGCCAGCGACTGGTCATATCAGCAATGCTTTGCTGATTGGCTTGGCGCTGCTCATCAAGCACGGCAATTTTTTGACTGACTTTTTCTTTTTCGTCGACGCTGCCGATACGCTCGAGCTGTTTACTGAGATTGTTGATATGCTGCTCTAATTGCACCCCTTTGGCGTTTAATCTGTCAAGTTGATTGGGTATGGCGGTCTTAGACAAGCTCACCCGTGCTGCCGCCGTGTCTAATACACTGACCGCTTTATCAGGCAGCTGCCTATCGCTGATATAACGTGCGGATAACTCAACCGCTGCTTGTAGCGCATCGTCATCGATTAATATACCAAAATGACTCTGCATCTTGGCACTTAGACCACGAATCATCGCTACTGCTGTCTCGATATCAGGCTCATCGACTTTGACCACTTGAAAGCGACGTGACAATGCTGCGTCTTTTTCAAAGTATTTTTTGTACTCTGACCACGTCGTCGCCGCAATGGTTCTAAGCTCACCACGAGCGAGCGCAGGCTTTAATAAATTAGCCGCATCATTTTGACCCGCTTGCCCACCAGCACCAATCAAAGTATGCGCTTCATCAATGAATAAGATAATTGGCTGTAGCGAGGCTTGTACTTCTTCGATGACTTGCTTGAGACGGTTTTCAAACTCCCCTTTAACGCTTGCTCCTGCCTGTAATAGCCCCATGTCGAGACTACGTATCGTCACGTCTTTTAGCTGATCAGGCACTTGACCGGCGACTATCTTTTGCGCCAATCCTTCTACCACTGCTGTTTTACCTACCCCTGCCTCACCCGTCAAAATAGGGTTATTTTGGCGGCGACGAATCAAAATATCGATCAACTGATGAATTTCAAACTCACGGCCAATGACTGGATCTATTTGCTCAGCGCTGGCTTTGGCAGTCAAATCATAAGTATATTTATCCAACGCAGGGGTTGGCTTAGCTTCAGTTTGCTTAGTGTCTAAAGATTCTTGATTGTTAGTATCATTGTCTGCACTATCACCACCCTTATTAACGCCTTTATTATTGGTAATTTTATTACTGCTTGATCCACTGCCCTCAGTACTACCGAGACATTGACGCTCATAATCATCTTTTAAGGTAAAACGATCAATATATTGTAGTGGCTCAGGTAGGGTGTTGAGTAGCGACTGATAACGCTCATAAGCCAATAGCACGAGCAGTATATGTCCAGAACGAATTTCTAGCGGGCTATTTTTATCATCGCTTTGACTATGCTGGCTGCTAGCAAGCTCCCACGCATCGTCTAACAATGCCATCAGACTTTGACTAAACACTGGCGTTGAACCTGTAGCCTGACCGAAGGTATTTAGCAAATCAGTTATATCGGCTAGTAATGCCTGCTGATTGATCTTATTAAATTTAAGTATTTGAGCCACATCATTGTGCGGCGTGGCAATCAGTTCATGCAACAGATGGACGGTATCGACTTCACGATGCCCATTATTGATACAAAGCCTAGCTGCCTGCTGCAAACACTGTCGGCAACTTGGACTCAAGCGGGTAATTACAGCTTTTAACTGGCTCATAAATCTTTTCCTTTAGCATTCTTATTAGACTTAATACCAAACTCAAAAAGCAAGATTAGCTGTGTCAAACTCGCTTAGCCTACAAGACGTAGTACTTTCACTCGTTTTCCTTGCCACTCTAATTTCTATGAATGGTATAAAATTATTTTTATTAAACGGCGATATAAAACTGATGCATGGCTCTTCATAATAGGTAAAATCTCTCTATTAACCATGAAATACTTATTGAATCGGCAGCGCATAGCGAGTGTCATCATGATGCTGCGTCGCAGGCTGCGATATCAAAAACCCACCCTGACCCAAACCACCAAAATTACTTTCTGATAATGACAACGGGGTGATGTACTGCTTGTCCAACTCAAGTTGCATCTCGACCGCCAAGCAAACACCGCACCATTTACGGATAAAATCAATAATGACTCGATACATATCCCCTGCTGGTAACAGTCTTAAATAACGCTTCGCGTCCAACTGATGAAACACAATTCTAATTTTGCTATCAAACTGTACGACGCGCGCACCGCAAAATGCGGACAACCCAAGGGCAGCATGCTGACCACCAAGTGCTGTCTGTTCACTAGCTGGTAGATCAAACCACTCCGGTACGAATTGCTCGACACTGACGGTGCTATCTAAAAAATGCGACAGTACATGTGACAACTGATCGGCTGTCAGGCGTCCTGGGGCGATCATGCCAGCATAAGCAATCAAGCTATCGATGGCGGTTAGCTTCTTCGGCTGACGCGCCAATGCCCGCAAGCTCAGTAGATAGTTGTCTTTTTTATTATTTATCTCATACTGTAATGGCAAGTTATAAAACCAACTCGCTTGCACGTACAAATCCGTCAATCGATGGTTAAATAAGTCCAAAAAAGCGGGCGCCGCTTTATCTTTTGCATGATTGACTCGCGAGGCTAGATGGTCGGTATACATCGCTGGCAAGGCTGACAACGGGCCAGTCAATCCGATAACTGCAGGGCAAACCTCTATCCGCCTCATTTTTAATGAATTAGCCTTTACTTGACCATCCTTTAATGAGCTGCCACTGTCTTCCATATTGTCCTGAGCAATGAGCGCCATCGACTCAATTTCAGCTTGCGGATACGCCAGTGATAACGAAGCACGGTAACGCACCTCAATGGGCGCGTATCCCATACTGACTTCATGACGAACCAAGCGGAGCGCTTGCAATAGCTCATAAGATTGCGGCGCCGCCATTAAATCCGTTAAATAAGAGGACTGAGACCGCTGCGTGGCTGACATCTGTATATCTCCTCTTTAGTAATGGCATCACTAATGGACACTTCAACAAAGCTATTTAAGCTGGCGTGATAGCCAAACACATGCGCCAATAAATGGGCAAACTGGCGGATGCTCACTCCAGCAAAATTCTTTTGGTTGATTTGAATATTGATCAGCGTGCCACGCACAAACCCAGGCTGTGGCAAGCGCTGAATACGTCGAGCTTCGATACTGGTTTCGACAGACACAATACCTTCGACCAACAGTTTGTTAGAAGCAGACTGGGTAATATCATATAGCGATAAATACTCTTTCATCAGCTCAGCATCTTGGGCGGCAAGCGATAAAAAATTCAGACTAATCAGCGATATCAAGCGCCAACGCTCTTCACCGGTATAGTCAAACCTTGCAGTCCGAGTTGGCTGCTTTAATAAAGACAAACTGCTAAAGCCAGTCATCCCTTCGCTAAACAAATCGCCACGGCTTTGACCGAATACCACTTGAGCCGGCAAATCTCTATTGGTGCACAATAAAGACGCACTCATACTCACCGCGCCGGCTAAATCTTCGCGATTTTTTTCTACAAACATAATCTGATATTCAAAACCCTGCTTGAACTCAGCCATATCCTTATCACGTTTAATGTGATAATAACGACCTTCATCTTGCTGCTCATAGTGATTGAGCGCATAAAATGGATGATATTCACGTTGTATCAAACGATTGTCGCTTTGCTTGGACTCTATGACTTTATTGACCTCATAGATTTCATGTTGAAACAGCGCACGAGTATCAGGCACCAAATCGTAATAGATCGAACGATGGGTAACTTGAATAGGCTTAGCAGCCGCCTTGAATAAATTGACAACGGGCGTACAAAACAGCTTGATACTGCTGGCACTGAGCTGCTGCAAGTTTTTTAGGCGGATGGTATTTTTTTTATCAAATCTAAAGTAACAGCGAATCTCAAAGCCATTGCTATCGATCTTTAAATTTGGACAAACCTTACCAAGATTAAGGCGTAAGAAATTGAATTTTTCAGGGAAATAGAAGTATTCTTTTAATAAGGCAGAAGCAGCATTACTCACTCGATGGCTCGGAAGAATTTGCTGCTCAGGATCGAAGCCTATAATCTCAAACGGACTGCCCGTTATCTTATTGACCTGACTACCATGCAGATGCGTTTGCTTGATATCACAGCCGAGCAAATCCCACAGACTGGTACCCTGACTGGCGTCTTCATCTATATACAAGTCTAACGAATGATTTAATAATGTCTGATAATCAAAGCTTGGATTAAGACCTTTGAGCTTAATACTAATGCAGCCATTCAGTAGTCCATGCTGATTGTCATACACCTCTTGACGAGTTTCAAAGTCGACGCTATCTATCTGTAGCGGCAGCAAGGTCACATCTTGGGTTGACTGAAACTGGCAAGGCGTGCCATTTATTTTTTGGCTGGCGAACGCACTATTTTTAGGGACTAAGACTGCCTCGCTCATCGCATTGCCCTGTACGCCTAGATTGAACTGGGCAATAGATACTGAAGGGAAAGGTTTGAGATAATCGGGATAAACGACTTCTAGTAGCGATTCGGTAAAATCAGCGTATGAGTCGTCTAATTTTTTATTGATGCGCGCACTGATCAGCGAAAAAGCCTGTATCAACCGCTCTATATGCGGATCATCGACGGTATCGTGCCCCATCAACAACCGATTGGCTATTTTGGGATATTTTTTGGCAAATTCTTTTGACTGTTTATTAAACAGGCTAAGCTCATGCTCAAAGTAAGGAAGTAGACTGTCCATGACGCCTCAATATATTGATCGCTGCTAACTGTATAAATTGAGCGGTAGTAGTGGTTATTTCATTAATGGGATAATGATTATTTTATTAAGTAACGCTGAGAGCTTGGCTCAAAGAATGCATCGAAACTGACCAGCTCTTGTGCTGGATAAACCTTTAATAACGCTTCAATAGAAAAACACAGTTGATTGACATCAACAGCGCCAATATCTAACGAGACGCGAACATTTTTTAGTCGGGTATCTTGTTGCTCGACTGTTTGGGCGATTTGGCGACAGATATAATCACAGTCAGTAGGATTGGCACTGCTGAGTCCCACAAAATCCAATATGCCAAAATTCAATATTGATGAGCGCACATGCTGATACTTTTGCAATCTACTAGAAACCACACAGCGCGTATTTAATAAAGCTTCAAGGTCTCGTGCGACCGAAGACTTTAGCTCATCGATATTAAGACGACGAACCACGAGCTCATGCGACAAATGACGAGGCTGATCATCAAATAACTGTTCAAACAAATTTGGGCGAAAGCCAATTTCTTTGTTAGAGGCGTTAGTAGCGTAATTCATTGATATAATCATTCCTATTTAACAAACAAAAAAGAAAGGCCTAGATATAAACCTTTCTTTTTCGGTACGACACAATAGATGACACCTGATACAACCTAAATTAGGCGGTATAAGTAGCAGTGTTGTTGGCTAGTGACCATTTTTTAGTCACAGCGCCTTTAGCAGTACCATCGATATCTTGCTGGGTGTAAGTCCACTCAACAGCAGCATATTTGATACCGACTTTTTCGATTGGTACGCCTTCAGAACGTACCGTTGGCTCGACACTTGCGATCAGCGCATGCTTAAGTTTTACTTCAAGATATTTAACGCGTTTGTCACCGTTAGCACGATAAAAATCAATTTGGATCTCATCAAAAGTATAACCAGCAGAACACGCTTCCCATAGTTTAGGGCTGGTCGAGTCCAAATCTTTCATAAACGTCATGTCAGCATGCTCACAACGCTCAGAAGTATGGCCACCAACGCTACTTGCTGTCGCTGATTTTGGCTGACGGATCAAGTGATCCCAAGTATTTACTTCAAGCCAACCTTTATGCTCGCTATCACGAGACTCGCCATCAATTTTATATTTACCGCGGAACTGAATATAAATATCTTTCATATCACATACCTTTTTTTAAAATTTAAATTTCACGTTAGTTTTAATAAACGATCAGCTGTTGCTAGATTGCGGCAGTTGAGTGACCAGACGCAAAGAAACAGACAATTCGTCAAGTTGAAAGTGTGGTCTCAAAAAGACCACGGACTTGTAGACACCAGGCTTACCCGGCACTTCTACAACTTGTACAGAAGCTTCGCGCAGTGGGTACTGGGCTTTTGCTTCTTGTGAGGCGCCGTCATCTAGCAAGACATAACGAGAAATCCAGTCATTTAAAAACGACTCAACATTACCAGGTGCTAAGAAGCTACCTACCTTATCGCGCATCATTGCTTTTAGGTAATGGGCAATACGTGACACCGCCATAATGTATTGGATCTGCGTCGATAGCGCAGCATTGGCATTAGCATCATCGTTTTGATAAGTTTTGGCTTTTTGCACCGACTGCGCCCCAAAAAAAGCAGCATAATTGGTATTTTTGCAATGGACTAACGGGATAAATCCTAAGTCGCTCAACTCTTTTTCTCGGCGATCGGTGATAGAGATTTCCGTTGGACATTTAAGCGCCAAATCCCCTTCATCCGTCTTAAAGGTATGAACAGGTAACCCCTCAACCAAGCCACCACCCTCAACGCCGCGAATGGCAGCACACCAACGATAGTCAGAGAAAGCAGCCGTCAAGCGTGAAGCAAAGGCATAAGCCGCGTTCACCCATAGATAATCGTCATGATTATTACCAGAGACCTCTTCCGTAAAGTTAAATCCTTCGACTACTGTGCCATCTTTAGGATCGTAAGGCAGACGACCTAAAAAGCTAGGCACGGTTAACGCAACATATCGCGCATCTTCCGACTGTCTGAACGAGCGCCAGCGTATATATTCAGCGGTTTCAAATATCTTTGATAAATCTCGCGGGCGACCAATGTCGGTAAAGGAGTCGAGACCAAACATTTCAGCGGAAGCCGCCGACACAAAAGGTGCATGAGAAGCGGCCGCAACATGAGACAATTGCTCAAGAAGATACATGTCTGAGTTTTGGCGAGTAAATTCAAAGTCACCAACGATAGCGGCATAAGGTTCACCACCGAAGCTACCGAACTCTTCTTCGTATATTTTCTTAAACAGTGTGCTTTGATCAAAATCAATTGACGATTGAAAATCTTTAGTCAGTTCGCGCTTCGTAGTATTCATCATACGAATCTTTAGCATGGATTCCGACGGAGTCTGGCTACATAAATAATGCAAGCCGCGCCAGCTGGACTCTAGCTTTTGAAACTCGGGCGCGTGCATGACGGTGGTCAGCTGCTTGGAGATCAACGCGTCAATTTGGGCAATACGCGCGTCAATCGATGCAGCCAAATTATCTGACAACGTTACGGTGCCTTGCATAACTTCATTGGCAAGCTCCGCAATTTGCGACTTGGCACGATTTTTTTCGTCATCAGACTTGGCAACGTTACTTTTATTGACGATTTCTTCGAGTAAGTCGTAACTGTCATTATTTAACGCATCAGGTGCTAGATTTTGCTGGGCTTGGGCACTCATCGTTTAATCCTCACCATCGGTTTGATTTTGTTCCGCCATTTTTTTGACTTGCTCAGTGTTCTTAAGCACGTCATCTAATAGGTCTTCAAGTTTTTCGTTGGCTGATATTTTGTTGCGTAAATCTGCTAAGCGATCTCGTGCTTGTACCAATTGCTTTAGTGGCTCAATTTGATCAGCAACCGCTTCAGGACGAAAATCGTTGATACTATTGAATGCCAAATCAACCGCGAATTCGCCGCCTTTATCACTCAAGTCATTGCTTACTCGAAAGGTCGCACGCGGTGCTAGACCTGACATCACCTCATCGAAGGTATCTAAATCTACTTCGACAAATTTTTTGTCCTTAAAGCGCGGTTGTTCAAGGGTGGAATCTCCTGAAAACTCTCCCAAAACGCCAACGACAAAAGGAATTTCCTTGGTTTCGATCGCATCGCCTACTTCAACGTCATAAGTCAGATGCACCCGAGGCGCACGTACTTTTGCGAGTTTCTTTTGTACACTGTCTTGCTTTGCCATAATAAGTTACCTCAGCAATGTCTAGTTTGAACGCAATATACTGAATGGATCAGTCGATTTGGCGTTACTTTTTTTGGTAGGTGAAGGTTTAGTAACAGGCTTAACTTTTGGTGGTCGTGGCGGTTTTTTTACGGCTGGTTTTTTCATAGGCTTCGATGCTTTTTTTACAGACACCTGGGGCTGAGGTTTTGATTTAGTGCCTGATTTACCGCTTCTAGGCTTGACGACTGGCGCTGGTGGTTTCGGCAAAGACTCATCGTAATTGAAAACATAGATATCACCATATATTTTACTTAAAGCGTACTGATACTCCTTCAAAAACGCTGCGTCCACTTCATCAGTGAGATAATCTGACTGCAGTTGGCTTTGGGAGACGATAGCGCTGCTATTGAGTAGTATCTTTTTTAGCTTAGCAGTGCTTTGACCCAGATCAATGGCTTCACTGGCTGCGTAAACAACATAAGCATGATAGCCATTGTTAGAATAAATCTGCGCCAAAATCTCCCATGCTAGCGAGTCATTAGGATTACGAGATACTCTTTGATTCAAATCCGCGACCAGTTGATGCAGTTGCGGTGATTTTGCATCAGCATTTTTGAGTGCCGAAAATTGATTTATGATGCTAGAACCGGGGTCTTTCTCTTGTATGACAAGCTCACTATGGGCGGTAGTCATTGCTGAACCCATAATAAACAGACCTGCCAAAAACGCTTTGGATAGCGTAAAACTGACTCTAATATTGCTTCTGATACTGGTCATTGTAAGTCGGTGCTCGCCATTATTAGTGTGAGATAAATACATGTGCCTGCTCAACATTATTTTAATTAGACGCGTTAACTAAAGTGGTGATATTGGTGAGCGTTTCATTCAGTGTCGCCTTATCACCACTATTCATCAAACTATTATCGTGATAAGCATCAATATTACTTTCCATTACTTTAACTGCTGAGAGCATGGCAAGCTGACGTGCGTCAAGTCTTTCATTATCAACGCTTAGAGCTTCATTAGCTGCTCTCAATGCCCGTGCATAGCGTTTTTTTTCATAGTTATTTTTGGCAATAGTCATCCACGCTTCGCTGCTAAGTTGATTGCCGTTTGACAAATAGGCAAGCGAAGGCTCACTCAACTGCTTCACTATTGGTTTGCTGACCGTGGTTTGTACATTTTTCTGAGCAGTGGTGCCACAACCCGCTGTCAATAAAGACGCGCTAAGTAAGACTGATAGCAGACCTGCGGTGGCAAGTTTAGTACGATAAATAGGATTCATAACAACAGTATCATCACTAAAAATATAAAAGGATAGATTTTTAAAAGAAATAAATATAACTAAAGTTCATTAATCATAAAAAATCAATGAGGTTGATTATACATATACTTGACAATATTTCAATAAACTCTATACTTTTCTTAATAAATAATTTAGTAAGCCACCCATTCAAGCCATTCTCTTGGTATAAAATACGCAGTAACGGTACCCTTCTTATGCCTTCTAAGACCAATCGTCTACATAATATTACCGTTCATACTGATAATTCAACGATAAACACCTTTTACCCTGTTGCGTTTTGCGGTGCAAGCGGTATTAATCGATCCGACAATATTGACATACTAGTGTTTGGTTATGATTTTATAGAATCGAACGCTTGTTTATCATTAATCAATGCTCCGATATGCTTAACCACGTTTTCCGCTGATCGTACCGCTAGCTGTCGTACTGGGCTGATACGAAGTATCCGTTATCAGCAATCTGATGGCGCAATGCACTTTTATACTTTAGAAGTTGTTAGCCCCGATTGTCAGTTGGCACAGTCGATACATACCCGCAGTTTTATCAATCAATCGACGCTCGATATTATTACCCTCATCCTTAGTGATTACGATTTAAATTGGCAAATATCTGAGTCTCTTTTGTCATCAGATGATGAATCATCCGCACGTTTATCGGCACCTTTATACATGCGCACCCAGTCGGATGCCAGTGACTATGAATTTGTTACTGGACTGCTTGCTGATATTGGTATATCGACTTCATGGGTATCAGGGAATTCCGTCGATGAGCTTGGCACGTGGTGGTTAGTTGATGGCTTAGACACAGGCGAGCTCATACCGCTGACCTATAGTTATGCCCAATCATCCGTACAATCAGGTCAAGATAGTGTCCATACGCTACAAATGAGGTCGCAGCAACTTGGCAGTGATAGGGTAATAGTACGAGCAGATGGCTTAGCGGCTGATACGATTTATGAAGGTCAAGCGGTAGATGAGTCGCCACTTGCGATAGATGACACGACGGTATTAATTGGTGCGCCGTCTCGCGTGCACAGCGATGATGCCGCTACTTATATAGCAGAGCAATGGATATCTGCGAATCGCTGTCAGCGCGAAACTTATCAAGCGACGGGTGCCCTGCGTGGTCTGAGCGTCAGTAGTCCAGTGAGTATCAATAACCTACCCTCTATTGGTAGCTTATCAACCCATTGTATCGCGGTTACCTTAATCGGTATTGAGCCTGACAATGATAGCGTTTCATACCATCATCAAGTATTTATCAAGCAGTGGTTACAGCGCACTGCTCAGCATATGCACTGTCGTGCAATGAATCACAATCACTTTTCAATACCCGATCATGGCTTTGACATCGCCCGCGATACTGGGGTTTGGGTATCAGCGACGTTACTTGACGCTGCTATTCCTTATTGCCCTTGCCCCAGTTCTTTATCCTTTGCCAGTAGCACTTACACGGGTCTCGCCCAAGCGCGCACTGGTGACACCAGTTTATCAGCCTCGCCCAGCTATGACTCAAGTGTCAGCACTGACAATCTACAGCAAACCATCACCACGCCTGTCTGGTCAGGTATCAGCCCTCATGATGATGGCACTACCCCGCCCCTGCGCGCATTGCAACTGTCATCCGGTAGCACGCATGGTTGGCAGTTTGCGCCAAGGCTTGGGCAGTCGGTTCTCCTTAATCATTGGTACGGTGATATAGACAGTCCTGTGATTAGCAGGTCGCTTTATGACGGTATCGGTATGGGCGATGTCGATGACAAAGACATCACCACTCGTGATGCAGGCTTATCTAATCGACATAACTTACAAGGCGGATCTTCTCCTAGGTGGCATGGTGGTGGTTTGGGTCATTCGCAAATTAATGAAGATGATACTCACAGTGGATGGATCTCTGGTATCGCTCAATATGGGCTGACTTCTGAGTCTGAAGTGACCCTAAGCTTTGATGATACGCCCAACCAGACAGGAATGCAGTGGTCGGTGAATACAGAATCACGTGCCAATGCTGAGACACCAACCATCACTTCTAGCGCCACCTTTGCCCCTGATGAGCACGTGCTTGAGCTTGGCGTACTGCGTCATCGTTATAGCAATCATCAATCATCAACCAGTGGTCAAGGTATTAATCTAGCAACCGACCATGGACTACAGATCAGTGGTGATACCGGTGTACTGCTATCCACCTTTGATATCAGACATAGTCAAAGCGAGCACGAGTCTGCTTGGGTCAATGATGCAGGACAGCGGCAATTAGGCTTAGGAGCTGAGCTCAGTGAGACATTAAAAGAAGCCAAACAAGCACACTTGCAATCCACGGCAGCCATGCAGACCGCCAATCAATCGATAGAAGCGTTTAAAATCAGCGCACAAATCATCGATGAGACGCTAAATACGGAAGTGTTAGGCGCAGCCGATGTCATGTTAGTCAGCAAAGACAGTATCTTAGCGTCAGCAAATAATACGCTGTGGACGGCTAAGACTATCGTCAGGCAATCAGGCGCTACTCAGTCGGATGTGGTGGCAGGGAATTATACGCTGACGGCAAATACGATTGACTCACTCTCAGGCGTCGGTGGTCAAGTCGATCTATCAGGCTTACATATCAGCGCCAATAGAGAGCCACTTGGTATTCAGGCACAGGGCGGTGAGTTGCAATTGCACAGTCAACAAGGTATGACGATTGGTAGTGAGTCGGGACAGGTTAACATAAGTAGTCCTAAGCGCATTAAGCTGCAAACCTCAGCTGGTGCTTCGATTACCATCGATGACAGCGGGATTAAGCTGATATGTCCGGGGACGATTAAAGTGCAGGCGGTGAAGAAAGAGCTGGTGAGTGGGGCAAGAGCTAATTATTCATTACCGATGATGCCTGAGACTGTTCCGTTGTTTAGTAATAAGCTTGATGTTTATGATTTGTTTTATCATGCCAATTTTAGTGAAGTTGACTATGTGGCAACGCTAGATGATGGCCAAATCGTTGAAGGAACGTTAGATGAGCATGGACGTACTGGTCGACTGATATCTATGGAATCTAAAAAGGCAGATGTTTTGGTTGGATACCTAGATAATTGGACATTAGAATATGATATTGAAGATGAAGAAGATTATGAACATAGTAACCAATTAGAAGAAGTTGAATTTGAATATTCTGATGAAGAATGCAATTGTCAAGCGCCAGCAGAAGATATTAATCTTTTAGAGGATGAAGAATAGTGTCAAACAGTCAAAAGCAAATTACGGCAGGATTCATATTGCTTGATTTCAATAGCAAACTTTTAAAAAATATTGAGTATAAAGTTACCATAGTTAAAAACTATAAAGAAAGCCACTTAGTTAAAGGTAAAACTAATAGTAAAGGTGAAACTTACGAATTTGTTAAACCAATAAATACTAATGTCTGTCTGTATGTAAAAATAGGAACAAAAGACTTTCAAAAGATTGCCTGCTTACCGTTGCCTTCAACTGAGAAAAGCAAACTTAAAATAAGAGCGAGAGTTAGTGCTATTCTAATTGACTCACAGCTTAGAAAACATGGTGACAGTGCTGGTAGTATTAAGCGTAAAGATTACCAAGTGGTTGCAGGGGATACCTTAGAAGGTATTGCCAAAAGGCACAATACCAGTGTAGTAGAATTAAAGAATCTCAATCCAAAAATAAATAACATTAATAAGATATATGCGGGAAAATGGATTAAAGTTCCTTTCAATGGCGGAGACAAGGAAAGATCAGTAGATGAGAATACTGAGGCCAATAAAATAACGACTATTACTTACAAAGTAAAATCAGGAGATACATTAAGTAAAATTGCTGAACGAAGTGGTGAGTCTGTTTCTGATCTAGAAAAAATAAATAACATTAGTAATCGCCATGAAATTCGTGAAGGACAAGTTTTAAAAATTAATTCTAAAGCTCAATCAAGTTCAGAAAAAAATGATAAAGACTGGAAAGATAAAATAAATGATGGTTTAGACAGTCTCAAAGATTCTGTAAAAGATACCGTAGACAATATAAAAGATAAACTAGGTGATCTTGATAATGACACTCTTGGCAATAATAACCCACCTGCGTCTAAACCATCAATACCAACTCCGACTCCTACAAAGCCAAAAGTAGATATACCCGATGTAGAACTGAACAAGAATTCGGGTAACAATCAAAAGGGCAATCCTGCCGAACAAATTACTTATGATAGCAAGACGACCGTTTATCATATCTATTATGATGGTCGTATTGAACGTGCTAATGGGCAAGCAGTTGGCTACGCTGCGTTTATTTATTATGATGAAGCAGGAAATAAGCATTACTTAGGAAAGACAAAATACATAAAGAAAGGTAGCAGTTCTGTTCATCTAGTCAATATCGGTGGAGATAAAACAAGTGATGGTGTCGATGATAATAATATATCAGTAGCAGATAAAGAAAAAAGATTATCTAAATATAGGAAAGGGAATGTTGGCTATAATATATTTATGAATTCTGCAGAGTATCAACGCTATTATTTATCTGGGGTTGTGATGGCTGCATTTTTAGGCGCTCTGTGCAAGTTGGGATACGATGATATCTCTTTTAATGGAGCTAGTAAAATTGATGGAAGCCCTGGCCCTAGCAGTAGCCATATTAACGGTGTATGTGTTGATATGAGATACCTCAGAAAAGATAAAAAAGCTTTAGATATGATATTAGGCAATCGTGATTACAACTCTCAATACGATCACGATAGAAATGTAAAACTTGTTAATACCATGCATGATTTTGGGTGGGGCAAAAGAAAAAGAACTAAAGGCTCAATAGTAAAAATGCTTAGTGTATATTTTACTAATACTAAAGCAGGTATAGATAAAAGATATATTTTGCCTCACTGTGGACCTTATGAAGGACATGACAATCACCTTCACCTTCAAGGACTAGTTGCAAATATAAAAGATATCGATGTTATCCATAAAAGACCTGAAAACGAGAATGCTCAACCCACAAATGATTGTACAAAGAAATTCCATAAGATTTCTAAAATTATTCTTCGTCACGAAGGTGGTTATGTTGATGATCCAACTGACAAAGGTGGTAAGACAAATATGGGTATTGCGTGGAAAACATGGTTGACATACGCTAAATCTGATTTAGGTCTTGAACCCACTACAAGTAACTTAAAAAATATAACGTCTGAACAAGCTGAAATTATTTATCGTAAAAGGTATTGGGAGCCTAAAGGGTTCTGTAAAGTTGTAAACGACAAGGTTGGTTTAATGATATATGACTGGACAATTACTTCTGGTGGAGCTGGAAAAGAGGTTCAAAAATTACTTACTAGTGAATTCAAACAAGACATTGGTATTATTGATGGCGCTATCGGATCCAAAACCATACAAGCTGTAAACAATATCGAAAACCAAAAATTATTACTTGAAAGAATAGCGGCCATTCGAAGAGAATATTACCATATGCTTGTAAAAAACAGACCTAAAAATAGTAAGTACATTAAAGGTTGGCTCAATAGAGTTGAAAGTTGTTTAAATGCTAATATTTAAAATTTAATTCATATAACTAGACATAATTTATCGCAAAAGATATAAGGAATTAACTATGACCGTTTTTAAGAAAATACTCGTATTTTCATTTTTGATATTAATTCAATCTAGTTGTAGTTCAGAAACGGTTAATCACCAGCAAGATAACGTCTTACCTACCTCTAATCAATCAAGCAACCATAAATACTTACAGTATCTCGGTAAATGGAGTGTTGATACTTACGACTCTAACAAAGAGCCCATTTCATCTTTATCTATAGATATAAATGAAATATCTACGTCAAATATTGAAGGTAAATATTGTTACATTAGTAAGTATGGCAAGAAAGTTGACTGCCTCAATGACTTTCAAGGTGTTTCTATAAATGATAAGCAATATTTAATAACATTTGATAGCTCATTCAATAACATACAAGGCAAAGCAACTTTAAATTTAGAAAAAGACAAAGTGATTTGGACGCTTAAAGAATTTCCTGCTGACTTAGGTGTTTCTGCTCGCAAACATGCAGTACTACTTAAAGATATCAATCAACAGATATCTACCTCTACATCAAATATAATTCCTGAATTACAAACTACAGAATATACTGTAAATGTAAAAAAGGCTTTTATCTATAAACAACCCGATCTTAACAGTAAAACTTCTTCATACTTCATAGCAGGTGATGAAATTGAGGTACTATCTACTAAGGATAGCTGGATAGAAACTTCTTACCTGAAAGGTTCAAAAACAGGTTGGTTACGTCTTAAAGATCTTGAAGAAAAGAACTATTCCAACTTACCATCTAAGGAAACAACTAGTAGTAAAATAAAGGATACATCAGAAGATATTCAGCTGATTAAACCTGCACAAAAAAAATATGTTTTAAATAAAGATGGTATTGGTAATATTTCTCTAGGACAAAAGTTTAAACCGAATGAATTTATTGAATTTGAGAGTCAGTTAGAAGGTATTGATAACTGTTTCCTCGCAAACTCTAATCTGTATCCAGATCATCAGTACTCACTATCTTTTCAGTTTTTTGATGACATGTTAACTGGTGTCGGTGTCTCTAAAAGTGGTACTACTAATTTTGATAGTTTTACGTCATATACAGGTGTCAAAATTGGAGATACTGTTGAAACTGTTATGAATCTACATAACAAGCAGCCTGACGAAACACTGGATAGTCCGCATACTGACGGCCCTATATTCATCTATTGGACTGATAGCTCTAAAAAAATAGGTATTCGTTACGATATTTCTACTGGAAAAGTTTTAAGCATGAGCCTTAATTTTAACCCTCACATCCGTTATTTTGAAGGCTGTGGTTAATAGTAAATAAAACAGATATATCTACCATATTATTAATTCTTCCTATTGCGCTCATTTTATTACTAACCTCATGTTCTGAAAAAATAACTATTAATCATTCTAAAACGATGTAACCAGAAAGTCAGGTGGAACATAATAGGATGGTCAATCCACAATAAAACTGGAACAGCCCATATCATAAAATAGTTCAGGTAGATTATTCTCCATCCACCCTTGTCGTAGGAACTTAGCTTGTGCCCATTTTTTCTTAATGGGATTTAGATCAGGACTGTAGGGTGGCAGCCATAAAATACGATGGCCGTGCCTGTTCAGTAGTTTTTGAATACGCGTGCTCTTATGAAAGCGGGCATTATCCATAACGATCACGCATTTGGTCTTGAGACTTGGAATTAGCGTGAACTTGCACCAGTCATAAAATATATGGCTGTTGATATTTTGTTCAAAGTAATCAAGCGCAAACAGCATCTTTTTATACAAAGCACCGATGACATTAGTACGCTTTTTTGCTTGCCAATTGTAGCTGTCGATGCAGGGTTTGCCTATCGGTGAGTATCCGTAAGGTCTGATAGTTTCAGCTTCAAAACCGCTTTCATCCATATAAACGATGGGATAGCCTTGAGTCATATAATCATTTAAATGATTGAGATACTTAGCTCTTTTTATCAAGCAGGCTTTTGGATGTTCTAAGGTCTTTTTTTTGACTGATACCTAGCCGTTTTAATGCGGCTTCTATACCTGATTTACTACAGCCTAAACGCCGTGCTCGCTCGTACATATAATCGTCTGGATGCTGCTCAACATCTTTCAATAAGGCTTGATTTGATATTTTAGTCGGTGCTTTATTTCTGGTGGTTTTAGGAACTAAGCTCTGCTGCCAGCTGTGAATCGAGCTTGTGCTAAGCTGATAAAAGTTAGCTGCTTCTCTAATGGTCATGCCATCTTTAATGCTTCGTAACACTTGTGAACCGCCCCGGGATTGTCGGAGACTTAATATTCTGAGAGAATACGACAATGAAAAGACAAACCTACACTCCTGAGATTAAAGAACGCGCCGTTCGTATGCTGATCGAAGCAGCAAACGACTATCCCTCCACATGGTCAGCCATTCAAGCCATTGCCGCTAAGATTGGCTGTACACCTGAAACCCTGCGATCATGGCATAAAAAGCACATAGACCAAACCATTCCCGCCTCAGTGCAAGCGCAAAGCGACAAAGAACGCATCAAAGAGCTTGAACGCGAGAATAAAGAGCTCAAGCAAGCCAATGAGATTATACGTAAGGCTGCTGCTTTTTTCGCCCAGGCGGAGCTCGGCCGCCCACACAAGTAATGGTTCAGTTTATTGATGACTATAGAGGTAGTTATGGGGTCGAGCTGATCTGTAGAGTGCTACCGATAGCCCCGTCAACTTATCACCGTGCTAAAGACCTAGAAAACAGTCCTGAAAAGCGTTCACTGCGCAGACAGCATGACGACTATTATCTCAGCGAGATTAAACGCATCTGGCAGGACAGTAAATGCCGTTATGGTGTGCGTAAAGTATGGCAGCAGATGAAAGCTGATGGGTTAAAGATTGCTCGGTGTACCATAATAGAGCGATTAATGAGACAGCATGGCTTACAAGGTATCTCGCGTGGTAAGGGCAAGATTACCACCAACAGCCGTGACGACCAGCAGCGCGCTGATGACTTGGTCAATCGCAACTTCAAGGCGCATCGTCCTAACCAGCTTTGGGTAGCGGACTTCACCTACATCAAGACAACAAGCGGCTGGGTATATACTGCTTTTGTTATTGATGTGTTTGCTCGCGCTATTGTGGGCTGGAAAGTTTCTAATCGCATGAACACCGATATGGTAATGGCAGCATTGAACCAAGCAATAGCAGACAGAAACAATTCCAAAGACGTGATTCATCATAGTGATCGAGGCGTTCAGTATTTATCCATTCGCTACACTGAGAGGATGACAGACTGTGGCATGATTGCTTCGGTCGGTACTACAGGCGATTCATACGACAATGCCTTGGCTGAAACGGTCAATGGGCTGTACAAGGCTGAGGTGATTCATTATTTAAAGCAGAACTGGACTGGCGTCAACGATGTTGAACTGGCAACCCTTGAGTGGGTAGATTGGTTCAATATAACACGTTTACATAGCACGATTGGTTATGTCTCGCCTTTTGAGTTTGAAAAGTGGTATTATGATAACTTAACCCTGTCAGGTATTGCTGCCTGACTCAAGTAAATCACTCTCCGATATACTCGGGGCGGTTCAGTCGCTGTAAACCTTGTTTTATGCTCTTGATGGTATACAAGCTCATTCTTTAATGTATCCCAGAAGCTTTCTATCGGAACATTGTCAAAGCAATTACCTTTACCACTCATTGAGCCTTTAAAATGATGCTGCTCGATGATCTTGTGATACGCATGGCTACAGTACTGACTGCCTCTATCAGAATGCACAATCAGCCCTTGGCTTGGACGTTTGTTCTTAATGGCCATATTAAGCGCACGGCATACTAAGTCTGCTGTCATGCGCTTATTAATAGCGTAGCCGACAAACTCTTTGGTGTAGAGATCTTTAACACCTGCTAAATACAGCCACCCCTCATTGGTCCAAATATAGGTGATATCACTGACCCAAGACTCATTAGGACGCTTAGCGTCAAACTGCTGATTCAACACGTTTGGATAAACCATTTTATTATGGTTTGAATCCGTAGTTACTTTAAAGCGTTTGTGGCGACGGCATTTGATGCCATGTTCTTCTTTGATACGTCTGACCATGTACAAGCTAATATCATGCCTTGCTCTATGAGCTTTGCATGCAGTCGCTCAACACCATATCGCTCACAGTGAAACTCGTGAGCGGCCCTAACCAGTAGCTCAGACTGGTTACGATGTATCTGTTGGTCGCTGATATCGCGATTTATCCAGTCGTAATAACTTGATGGCTTAACACTTAGCACGCGGCACATAGTGGTGATGCTAAAGAAGTGCGGGTTATCTTTGATAAAGGCGTACCTGACTAACTATAACTGCGGGCATAGCCCTACGTCTTGCATCACTAAAACAGTCTCCCAGACTGTTTCTTAACGTTCCTCATTTGCAAAGTAAGCCGTGGCCTTTTTTAGGATCTCTCGTTCCTCTTCAGCAACTTTGAGCTGTCGTTTAAGACGCTTGTTTTCTTCGATCACCGCTATGAGTTCAGGATCATATCGAGCTGTTCCTGCAAGTTTGGCTTTATTGTGCCAATTAGATAAGGTCTGCATGGCGATACCAAGCTGCTTCGCAGTCGCTGAAATATTCCCATCGTTGTCCGCTATCTTCTTGACGCCTTCTGCTTTGAATTCCGTACTATAGGTTCTAATTTTCTTGGTCATGGTAAACTCCTGTGAATATGCTTAGTTTACCAAGTTTATCTCTACGGTTTCTTCAGCATAGCTCAGTAATTCAACTGCTATAGGCATTGAAGTATCTGGATTATATTATGAGAATAAAGAGAAATGGGAGGAGCTAACTGAAAAGCATGCTAAGTCCGTCGCCTGTTTGCTAGTTGGACTAATGAAGCATTTCAACTTGACTTATGATCAAGTCCATTTTCATGAAGACTTGTGTAGTAAGACAGATTACGAAGGTAGATTTGTTTGGATCTCAATGAAAAAATATTTACCTAACCCTCCGCCACCACCTAAACCAGCGCCTTACCGTAAACCAAAGCTTGTATTTCATTCAAAATTTCCTAAGGAACAATGATGTTTCTCTATATAAAAAAAATATTTATCACAACAGTTATATTATTAATAACTGGCTGCAGCAATCCAGCAAATTCAGAAGCATCTATCAATCGAGAATCCAATAGTGTTCAATATAATATTACCTTAAACTGTGATGATTTCGAACTTAATAATGATCAACTCTTATTATGTGACTACTGGAAGAATTTTAATGAGTTTGACAGTATCATAAACTTAAAAAACCTTAAAGAATATAACGGCACTATTAATAATATTCGTGATTTGTCTCCTATTGATTTTGCATTTACAGCTTCCACTAAAATTACATACAAAGATAAGGTATATGAAGCGAATATCTATCCTAATTCTAGAATTGAATTAATTGATAAAAATCATAATAATTTAAACTTGATATGTCAAAGTGATGCTTGTTCATCCTATTTTCTATGGCCGTTCGTGGATGAATATATAGCTGCTACAGAACCTCATCTTGCTAATGAACCTGATACTCTCATCGAAAAAATATATACCAAAAACTATAAAAGCTATCTTAATAAAATGAGCAAGCAGTCAATTAAAGATAAACTAGCGGTCAAAGTATACTTTATAAACCCAAATATAGATGACTATGTCTATGTTATTCGACATGTAGATAAAGATTCACCACTAAAGAACACTATTCAAGAATACTTGAACGGTTTAACACCAGAAGAGAAAAAACTAGGGTTTGAGTCTAGTAATTTCGGCAATGAAAATTTTACAGTGAAAATTGAGAACCACATCGCTAAGATTCATTTTACTGCTAATGACTTAACTAAAGATTTGAGATCGCCACAGCAAGTGATAGATTTTACAATGGCTATCATTTTAACAGCCGAGCAATTTGATGCTGTTAATGATGCACAGATTTGCGTCAATAATACTTATAATTACGAAATAACTTTTTTTGCTAATGAAGAATCAGTTGATTGTCCCTTTTAACTTTTATTTCAACTATCTACATTTAAAATTAAACCAAAAAAAATCCGACCACATTAAGTGGTCGGATTTTTAATATTTGGTGGAGATGGCGGGAGTTGAACCCGCGTCCGCCAGCATTACGCTCATGAATCTACATGTTTAGTTTCTGTCTTTAGATTTAATCCGCACCGATCCGACAGTCAGGATGGATTGGACGATTCTCTACTTTTGAACCCAAGCGATTGAGACAATCTCTTGTGGCGAGCCTACATGCGGACGCTTCAACTTAGTTGACTAACTGTAGGTGATCAGCAACTAAGTAAACAGGTTTAAACCATGTAAACAGGATTTAAGCTGCTAGAGCGTAATTTTCGTCGTTTGCGACTATAACAATATATGTTTGATTAACGAGAGGACATATACTCTCGACATGCATCATTGAGTTTCATTACCAGCGTCGAAGCCAGAACATCCCCAATAAGGTCATCTATTATATAGGACTTATAGGTCGACTTTCAACATATATAATATCTATATTACATTACGTTACAGCTGAACTCTCTAAGCCAGTACTTTATTTAGCCATTTACCAATATTTTGAATCTGCGGCATGCAAACTTGATGTGCCATCGGATAAGTATGATAAGCAACATTATAGCCTTTAGCGGATAATAACTGCTGCGCCTGCTCGCCCAAAATTACAGGAACAACTGGATCATGCGTACCATGCTCAATCAATACTGGCATGTCTTTATTAGCAGCGCTATAGCTAATATTATCATTAGTCGCTAGATAAGTAGAGAGTGTCATCAAGCCAGCTAAACGCTGCGGGTAGCCAAGTGCCACATGATATGCCACTGCTCCACCTTGCGAAAATCCTGCGATTACAATGTGTTCAGGCTTAACACCACGCTCTATCTCACGGCTGATCAAATCACGGATTTGCTGCGCAGACTCTTCAATCTGAGCGACATCGACTTTACGCTCTAGGCTCATCTCTAAGATGTCGTACCATGCTGGCATTACCATACCACCATTCACCGTCACTGGGCGCTTTGGTGCATGCGGGAAAATAAAACGCACTGCCATATTATCCGCTAAACCGAGCTGTGGTACCACTGGCTCAAAATCATGACCACTCGCGCCTAAACCATGTAGCCAAATAACGGCTCTATCTATCTTTTTTTGCGTTGGATTATGCTCAACGATGACCGCATCTAAATAGTCACTCATATTTTTAAATTCCTTTAAATAAAAATGGTAGGTACATCAAACTTATTTTTAGTAAAACTGACATTCGCACTATATTTCAATATTTTTTATAATAATACTGATTATTTTACAGCCTTTCATCAAAACCGCTAGTCAAAAAAATCTTCGCTAATAATGCCAATTTCCATCAACTTTTCACATCTTTTAAGGCCTGATAGCAAAAGCGAGTGCGACTTTTGTGCTACGATAAATTTATCAACCTAGATAACACTCTAGCTACTACTGTATGATGCCCTACACTCATTTTTCAATGTTCGTATCTCATTAGATATTAATAACCCCTTCATCTTAAATAGTTTTTCTTTATATAGCGATATAACGCTTATGACCCATATTTTACTGGTAGAAGACGATCCTGCTATCGCGATGTCACTGAAAGTCACTTGCAAGCGTGAAGGCTGGCAAATCACTTGGCTCGATAATGCGAGCAGTGTATTACCAATGCTGCGCAATTTACATAAAAGCGCTGAAGCGCAAAATCTATCGGCGATTATTTTAGATGTTGGGTTGCCAGATGGCGATGGTCTCAGTCTCTGTCAACAAATACGCCACACCCCTGATATTAACGGCTTAAAAGACATTCCTATCATCTTCTTGACGGCTCGTAGCGATGAGGTCGATCGTATTTTGGGTTTAGAGATGGGCGGCGATGACTATTGTGCCAAGCCCTTTAGCCCGCGCGAGTTGGTTGCCCGTCTAAAAGCCATTTGGCGACGTGAGCAATTATTGTCTCAGTCCTCCACCTCCCATACAACAGAAGCCAGCGATACAGTCAACCCTGCCTCTCCAAATACTATGTCGGGGCAGGCGTTAACCTTTGAATGTCAGTCTGGCATCTGGCACTACCAACCGCTTAATTATTCGTTAATGTGGCAAGAGCAGAAGCTTGAGCTAAGTAACACCGAACGCAAAATCTTATTGACCCTGTTAAAAGCACCCAATCAAGTCTTTAGTCGTGAGCAACTGCTCGGCGCTGTGAGCGACTATCCCGATCATCGCTTAGCGAGAACTATAGACAGTCATATCAAGTCCATTCGTAAGCAACTAGCGACCGTCGACGCGAGCATTGATGTTATCCATACCCATCGTGGCTTGGGTTACGCCTTGTGTCCCGCCTAGCTGCACTACCCATAGCCATATTTTTATTAAAACCGATATTCTATAACATCAAATAATACACCTAAAAATATGAATCATAAAACCAACGATAGTGCTAACAGCCATTCTAATACTCATATTAATAAGGCTAATAACAGCGCGCATGTCAGTCAAAGTAATTGGTATGCAAAACTGCATCCTATCGGCACCGCGCAGCAAACAACTAAACCGAAACGACTGCTGAATTTAAGTATATTTTTTAGGATTTGGCTCGCATTGGCGTTAGTGCTGATTATCTGCGGTGTGGTCGTATTTACTCAGCTGTTTGGTTATGTCAAACCGACGGCGCAGCAAGTCATCGAAGATACGTTGTTAGATACCAGCAAATTGCTAGCGGCAAGTTTGCAGATGCCATTATCTTCAGGACAGCTATACGATGAGCAGTATCAAACTAAACTCGATGCGGCATTTATCGGTGCGCCCACGATAAGTAAAACAACAGATCCAGAATATAAAAATAAAAGCCCTAGCAGCTTTCGGGTATATGTCACCGATGATAAAGGGATTGTCATATACGACTCACTACCCGAACCTGACAATGATGAAGGACAAGATTACAGCCGCTGGAATGATGTCTATCTAACGTTAAATGGTCAGTATGGCGCGCGAAGTACGACGCGAGATTATAATCAGCGCGACGGTACGGTCATGTATGTGGCACAGCCAATAGAGGATGACACTGGCAACTTGATTGGTATCATTAGCGTAGGCAAACCTGTCGCTAGCGTGTTGCCTTATTTAGACGATACGCGCAATCGCATGCTTATCACAGCGCTGCTCATGAGCGTTGCTGCCCTTATATTATCAGGACTGGTGGCCTGGTGGCTCAAGCAAAGCATCAGTTTAGTGACCCAATATACCAGTGCGCTGGCAGAAGACACCAAAAAACCCTATTTTTACTTAGGCAATGAACTTAATAGCCTAACGGATACCATTGAGTCTATGAAACATCGATTGGAAAATCGCGCCTATGTCACCGACTACGTTCATACCCTGACCCATGAGCTCAAAAGTCCGTTAACCGCCATTCGTGCCAGTAGTGAGTTGCTAGAAGATGATGGGCTTGATAAAGAAGATCAACAGATGCTCATCCAGTCCATTGGTGAACAAAGTATCAAAATGCAGCAATTGATTGATCGGTTGCTATTAATTGCTAAGGTTGAGCAACCGACTTTTAAGCTGAATCGCCAGCTGGCCCCTCTACTACCGTTGTTGCAAACCCTTGCAAAAGACAATAGCGCTAAATTGCAACAGCAGCACCTAGTGCCTATCGACATCTATCTTGATAATAAACGAGTGACTGAAACAGCGACTTTATCACCAAATGCCTTGGCAAATACCAGCGTTTTCGCTGACCAGTTTTGGTTGGTACAAGTGCTGCAAAATGTATTGGACAATGCCATTCATTTTGCCGATAGCACAGTTTCTATTTATCTGCACAGCATCGCGCAACATGGTTCAGCGCAAACTGTGACTATTGACATCTTTAATAATGGTAAATTGCTCCCTGAGTATGCCGTTGATAAAGCGTTTGACCGTTATTTTAGCTTATCGCATCAGAGTCAAGCTGCTGAAAAAACCTCAGAGCATCTATCAGACTTTTCAGTAGAGAATCACTCAACATTCGATACTACGCAGATACAGCCTAGCATGGCTAGCAATACCCTAAAAAAAGGCACTGGCCTTGGCTTAACTCTTGTGAAGCAAGTTATTGAGCATCATGGCGGTCAGGTAACTATTAATAACGTCCATGATGATAACGATAAAATTGGTACTGATAAGAATCAGCGTTCTGGTGTCATGGTTAGCTTAACCCTACCATTGGCTTAAAAATAAACATCTATGCCAGTTCATGGATTTTCCATCATTCCTACACAGGTTTTCTATCTGCTTGTTTTACGATAGCGTTATTCAAATTCGTAACCCCTATTAAGGATAGAAAGGCCATGAAAGATGCTATTGAACAAAACCAAATTATAAAAAACTGTTTAGGCGGTAGTCGCCATTTTTGCCTACAAGCGCTTTCAGGTGAAGGGATTGATAGTATCGCTTTTGGGCATTGGTTAGCCATTCCCAGTCAACAACTGCTATTGGTATTTCGCCACCAGCAATGTGTGGCTATTGACCACTATCAAATAGCGGCTTAAAAATTCATTCAATTTAATGATTAAATCTTATTAACTGAATTGCTGGCTTGTTAATTATTTATAAAAAATCAGTCAAAAAAAACCCTCTATCATGTCTAGTTAGAAATGATAGAGGGTTTATAATTTTACGGTAAACAATCTAAGTAATAGAATCTACTGGCGGCTTAACATCTGCATTTTGGCCGCGATGGCGCAAATAATGATCGAGCAAGACAATAGCCAGCATGGCTTCTGCGATAGGTGTCGCACGTACACCAACGCAAGGGTCATGACGACCTTTGGTCAACATATCAACCGACTCGCCTTGTGTATTGATACTCTTGCCAGCCGTCGTAATACTAGAGGTTGGCTTAAGCGCGATACTGACACGGATGTCTTGCCCTGAAGAGATACCGCCCAAAATACCACCAGCATGATTTGCAGTAAAACCGTCTGGCGTCAGCTCATCACGAGAGCTATGACCGAACTGTCCTGCCACGGCCATGCCATCGCCGACCTCAACGCCTTTAACAGCATTGATGCTCATCATCGCATGGGCAATATCTGCATCCAAACGGTCAAATACTGGCTCGCCAAGTCCGACTGGCACACCGCTAGCGATAATCTCAAGACGGGCACCGCAGCTAGTGCCTTCACGGCGCAAACTGTCTATTAAGGTCTCAAAACGACTGACAGCATCGGCATCGGCGCAAAAAAACGGATTGCTATTCACAAAGTCCCAATCAATTTGGCTTGAGTCTAGGACATTACTGTACTCATTGCCAATTTGGGTGATGTGACCACGGACTTGCACACCTAAGCGCTCTTGTAGATATTTCTTAGCGATAGCACCTGCCGCCACGCGCATCGCAGTCTCGCGCGCTGAGGAGCGACCGCCACCACGATAATCACGAAAGCCATATTTCATGCTATAGGTATAGTCGGCATGACCGGGGCGAAACGTGTCTTTAATCTCGCCATAGTCTTTGGATTTTTGATTGGTATTACGAATCAGCAAACCAATAGACGTGCCTGTCGTCTTACCCTCAAACACACCAGAGATAATCTCAACTTCATCGGACTCGCGGCGCTGGGTAGAGTATTTAGACGTACCCGGTTTGCGGCGATCTAAATCGATTTGCAAATCATCTGCAGATAAGGCCAAACCCGGTGGCACGCCATCGACGATTGCCATGAGACCTGCACCATGCGACTCGCCGCACGTGGTGACTGTAAAAACCTGTCCAATGCTATTGCCTGCCATATTTATCCTTAAATAAATGAAGTCAATTTTTGAGTATCGCGTAAATCTCGATGGTTTTATTACTCAACAGTTCTAGTACTCGATAGCTCTATTACCTGACAGTTCTATTGAATGCTATCTAACAGTTGCACGTAAGCATTGAACAGCTCACGATGCGCCATGAGCTCATCATAGGTAATCGCAAAGACACCGTGACCACCGTGGGCAAATTTCAACCAGTCAAACTGGATTTCAGGATAGGCTTGCTTTAATGCCCACTCACTATCACCCACTTCGCAGACAAGCAAGCCTTCTGGACTTAGATAATCTGGCGCTTCAAACAAAATACGATGCACCAAATCCAGCCCATCTTGACCCGCGGCTAGCGCATGCTCTGGCTCATATAAAAATTCAGGTGGCAGCTCTGCCATAATAGCCGCATCGACATACGGCGGATTGGTGACTATCAGCTCATACTGGTGTTCAGCAGGAATCTTAGCAAACAGATCGGACTCAATCACATTAACCTGATGCCCAAGATCATGATGATCGACGTTTACCATGGCTACTTCAAGCGCACTTTTATCGATATCAACAGCATCAACCAGCGCATCAACGAAACGCGTCGCAAGCGCAATAGCAATACAACCAGAACCAGTGCATAAGTCTAAAATACGCTCAGGCTGTGACAGCTGCTTGACCTCTAAACCATGATCATAAAATGCAGCAGCCTGCTCGTTGACGCTCTTACCAAGTGGCTTGGCAAGCTCATTGACATCAAAATATGGATGGAACTGCTGACGAATCAATTCTGCGATAGGCGATCTTGGAATTAGTACCCGCTCATCGACATAAAAAGGCAAATCACAGAAGTATGATAAATTAATCAAATAGCTTAATGGTTTACGCTCAGCGATACGCTCTTCTAACAAACTCAGTACCAACTGCTTCTCTGAGGTGGTCAAGCGACAATCGAGAATCTGCTCATTGGCTGACCAGTCTAAAGCCAGAGAATGCAAAACAATGGCGGATGCTTCAGCAAACTCATCGGTGGTACCTTGTGCAACGACCACATCATAATTACGAAGCTGGGTGACCGAAAAGCGAATAAAATCACGAATACTGACCAATTGCTCGCGGGCCTCTTCTAATTCTGCAGGCAAATTGGCAAATTGATCGTCTTCACCCAGAATCCCACTCTCCAAATCAAACACCATTTCACTCTCTAGACCATCGTCATTGAAGTATTGATTTTGAAACTCTTCTGCGCTCATTGTTTGGTCTTCTGACATATCGCACCTTGCTGATTACATGTTCACTGACTACATGCGGATGGGTTAAAACGCCTTTTATTAAAAGCCGATCTATTGAATAAAAATTTATCCACCATTATAGACATAAACGCTAAATTGCGCCAATTTTTGCAGTTTTATATTCATAAAAATGGTTCCAAAAATAACGTGAATAATGAGGACTGCAAGTAAGAATAGCGCATCATCTTATGCATACCCTCGCTCAGTTATTGCCCAACTGTAGTGAATACGTCAACGGTTGACGTTTGGCAAGACTTTAATGAAAAAAGATGTGTCAAAAGTTTGCGAAGCATTCAAATTATGCGCATAATAGCCCCATTAGTTATAACCATAAGTATCCCAATATGATGAAAATGAAGCCTCTTATTACCGCTATATCAATTGCTATCGTTACTGCCAGTGCCAGCGCCGTTGCCGCACCTGCTGATAATACGCGCACCCTGCCAGTACGAACCGCTGACTCAATGCCTAGCATTGCCAAAAAAGTTAGCCTTGATGTACAAGAGAATCGCAGTAGCTCAATCGATGGTCGTGCTCCTGTCGTAGCCACGCCTGCCTTAAAGCCTAATGCGCCTGACCGTATGACTCAGCTGATTGACGAAAAGCAGGAAGTCGATGTAGAGACAGCGCAACAAGCAGTCAGTGCTGATAATATGACGGTAGAAGAGCTGGCTCGTAAAGATGTGCAGTCTGATAGCACTGACGATATTAGTGAAGGTCAAGCCGTCGCTGCCCCTACCGCAGCCATATCTGATGCTAGCCCAGCAGATACTTCTATCAAAAGCATCGAAGATGTTAATGGTAAAAAACATACGACGCTGAATTTGTCGAATTATGCCAAACAAGTAAACGGTGCCACATGGACACCGAGTATGAAAGTTAACTCGGCAATGACGATCAAAATGCAGGCACTGCTTGATTGGAACCATGCTTCTCCTGGTGCCATCGATGGTGGTTGGGGCATGAACAGTAAAAAAGCCCTGATCAACTTCCAAACCATGAAAGGTCTGCCAGCCACAGGTAAAATGGATCAAAAAACGTGGGATGCGTTAAATAAAAATATCCCAGCGAATAAACCAGTGCTCGTGACCTACACCATCACTGAAGATGATATTAAGACCAACTTTGCCAGCACACCTGCAGGTTCAGAAGCTAAGTCCAAAATGAAAGGCTTATACTATCAAGACATTAAAGAGATGTTTGGTGAGCGCTTCCATATGGATGTGCGTTATTTAGATAAGCTGAACAAAAATAAGCAATATAAAGCGGGCGAAACCATCACTGTTTTAAATACCCGTGCACCACTTAAGCAGCGCATTAACCGTGTGGTTGCCAATAAAGCCGATAAGACATTATATGCTTATAACGGCGATAAGCTGGTGGCTACTTACCCAACGACAATCGGTAGCGATGCCACACCATCGCCACAAGGTTCGTTTAAAATCATTAACAAGGTAAAAATGCCTTGGTACAAAGCGACCGTTGGTAAAGGCGCAGACAAACAAATACATATGCTACCACCAGGACCAAATAGCCCTGTTGGCGTCGTATGGATGGGCTTGTCTAAACCTTCATATGGTATTCATGGTTCACCAAAGCCTGAAGGCATCAGTCGCCAAGCCTCTGCAGGTTGTGTGCGTTTGACCAACTGGGATGTATTAGAGGTTTATGCCAATATCGAAAATGGCGCGACTGTTGAGCTTAAATAAATTGAGCTTAAATAATAAGTCATAAACGATGAATAAAAAAAAGACCTTGCTATCAAGGTCTTTTTTTATGGCTGATAATCGGACTTATTCATTTAAATTGACAACATTATTCGCTTTTATGCTTTATAGCCTTCTTCATTACCAGTGATGCTACCAACTTTTTTGGTAAAAAACATGCCTGCAGGGATAGACACCAAAACGCCTAATGCTACTGCTATTTGGATATGAGGTATTTCATTAAAACCTGTGACTAAAGCGCCAATCATAAAAACGCCAATGGTAACGGTTGCTGCGATTGAATAGATAACAGAGAATAATGGCCAGTTCATAACTTATTCCTCATTTTTATTGTGGATATAGTACCTTTATACACTAAACCCACAAAGAAAGTAAGTATTTCCTATAAACCTGCGAGCCAGCTATAGTAGGTGACTAAGCATAAAAACCCTGTTAAAGTTAAGGTTTTTATTATCGTTAGTTAATGATGCATAATTTTACTATTTTAAGTATTACTACTTAATGACACTGCGCTCTATTTAGTCGTAAAAAAACCATACGTTGTCCTCTCTTTATCATTACAATAATGTCTTTCTTTTACTTTTTAAGAAAGCTCTCTGCCATGACCTCACCTGAAAACAAACCCTCTAATGATTATTCAGTTATAAAAGATGCCTCAAGCACGGCCATTTATCCAGACAAAAAAGTGGTGCTAACTGACGCAGATGGTAGCTCTGTACTAAATAGCAATGTCGAACATACTGAGTCTTCAAAAATCTCAGAGACTCATGATGACAATGACTGTGGCGAGGATATGGCTTGTGCGCAGCCTCCTGAAACAACGATAGCGATAAAGTCCATTGGTGCTGACGAGGTAGTGGCAACGTTAGAAACCGCCAAGCCCGACAATGAGTCTGAAATAACTAAACGTGAAATCACTGAGCCTGAGACACCACTATCCAATGAATCGTTAAAATTGACAACAGCGCCCAATCATAAAAATCTAGAAAATGTATCAGCAGAACATGCTCAAGCAGAAGAAGATAGCGCTTCCGAGCAAACTTCTCAAAAAGATGCTGATGCTGATGCTGAGGTAACGGTAGAGGCAGATGGTATTGCCCACGCTGATGCACAGGGCACTTATCCTATCTCTGATAGCCCTCAGCAAGAAAGCAAGGCAAATAGTGACAACACAAAACCGTCCTCAATTGATAAACATCCAGACACACCGAAAAATAATGACACTGTCGTAAAAAATACTGTGAAAGATAAAGTCGATAATCAGGAAGAACTAGAAGACGAGATTAAAGAAAAAAAGGAAGCCAAGCTCGAATCTTATAAGCAATTTGTTGCCGAGCAATTTAGCAATCAAAAGGTAGACTATCCAGAAGTACGGGTCAGAATCGAGGCCAACGCTCTGCCTAGCAAAATGTATTTCATTATGAATATACTTTCTGCCATCATCGCCAGTTATGGGCTAGTGACCAATTCAGCTGCCGTCGTCATTGGCGCCATGTTGGTTGCCATGATGTTAGGTCCCATTACTGGCATAGCGTTAGCGATTATTGATCATCGTATGCCATTGCTACGTAAATCACTGATTACGGTTATCGTCGGCGTATCATTGGTGGTATTGGTTGGTTTTATCGTCGGCTGGTTACACAAAGATCAGCCACTGACCGCAGAGATATTATCGCGCACTCAGCCAACCTCGATGGATTTAATGATTGCTCTAGCGGGTGGTACTGCTGGTGCTTATGCGATGGTTTCACCGCACCTATCAGTGGCAGTGGTCGGCGTGGCGGTAGCCACTGCATTGGTGCCACCTCTTGCCGCGAGTGGGATATTATTTGCCAATGGCGAGACGCAGCTTGGACTTGGGGCACTGCTACTGGCGCTAACCAATATTATTGCTATCCAGTTTACCAATGCTTTAGTACTCTGGTTATTAGGCTTTCGCCGTTTGGTCGATGACGATTATAAATCAAGCACCTATTTGACTTTTTTACGCCGTAATGCGGTGACGTTATTATTGTTAGGTGGATTGGGGACGTATTTGACCATCAACCTACAGACCAATGCCAAACAACAGGTTTTTGAGAGTAGCGTCAAAGAAGCCATCAATAGCTACTTTATCGACAAAGGCAACGTGCTGACCAATACTCAGTTTGATACCTCAGAAGAAAATAAAGTCGTACGTGCGGTCATTCGCGGAGAGACGACGCCTACTTCATACGATGTACGGCAAATCGAAACCGTCATTGCTCAAGATATGGCAGAGAATTTCCCTGAGTATCTACCCATTAAGCTACAGCTACGCTACTTGCCAGTACAAGTCATTGAGTCCAATCCATTGAGTCAAGATAAACTGGACGAGACTGATGCGGCGATTTTAACCAATTAGTTTTTTTGACCAACTGGCTTTGATGCGCTACAAATCCATCGAGCATCTGCATGCGCAGAATAACCTAGCCGTTGTAACTCTTGTACCAAGAGCTTGGGCGTTTGTGCTAAAATCGTTTGCAAAATTATTTTACTCAATTCTATTCGCCAGTAAGGAGCCGCTGTGAGCCAGCCATTTCGCTCAGCCGATATTCGTCAAGCTTTTATCGATTTTTTCATAAGCAAGCAGCACACCCCCGTCGCCTCATCGAGTTTGATTCCACACAATGACCCGACATTGCTATTTACCAATGCCGGTATGAATCAGTTTAAAGAAACGTTTTTGGGTATGGAGCCACGTGATTATACCCGTGCGGTGACCTCGCAGAAGTGCGTACGTGCTGGCGGCAAGCATAATGATTTGGATAATGTCGGTTATACGGCGCGCCATCATACGTTCTTTGAAATGCTTGGCAACTTCTCGTTTGGCGATTATTTTAAGCAAGCCGGTATTGGCTATATTTGGGAGTTTTTGACCTCAGATGAATGGCTAGCAATCGATAAAAATCGCTTGTATGTGACCATTTATGAGACCGATGACGAAGCCTTTGATATTTGGCATAAAGACATCGGTATTCCTAGCGAGCGCATTATCCGTATTGGCGATAATAAAGGCGCGCCTTACGCCTCAGACAACTTTTGGACGATGGGTGACACTGGCCCTTGCGGCCCTTGTACCGAAGTCTTTTATGACCATGGTGCTGATATCGAAGGCGGTCTACCGGGCACACCTGAAGAAGATGGCGACCGTTATATCGAGATTTGGAACTGCGTGTTTATGCAGTTTAATCGTCAAAAAGATGGCACTATGCTACCACTACCAGCGCCAAGCGTAGATACTGGCATGGGACTTGAGCGTATCAGCGCCATCATGCAAGGCGTCCATGGCAACTACGAGATAGATTTGTTTGTACACTTGATGGATGCGGCGGCTGAGATTTTAGAGATTGAAAACCAGCAACAATCGTCATTAAAAGTCATCGCTGACCATATTCGCGCCGTTTCATTTTTGATTGCTGATGGCGTTACTCCAAGCAACGAAGGTCGTGGTTATGTACTGCGCCGTATCATTCGTCGTGCGGTGCGTCATGGCAATAAGCTTGGTGCTGACAGTGAGTTTTTCTATAAAATGGTCGAGCCCTTGGTTGCTGAAATGGGTACGGCGTATCCTGAGCTAAAAGATAAGCAAAGCGTCATTGAAAATGCCATTCAAAGAGAAGAAGCACAGTTTGCCAAAACTTTGGCACAAGGCTTACGTCTACTTGCCAGCGAACTGGAAGGTTTAAAAGATGGCGACACGCTATCTGGGGAAGCCGCATTTAAACTGTACGATACTTATGGTTTCCCGATCGATTTGACTGCGGATATCACTCGTGAGCGTGGTATTGTTATTGATGAAGCTGAATTTGATGAGCATATGCAAGCGCAACGTGAGCGTGCTCGTGATGCTGGCAAATTTGACGTTGATTATAGCAGTGTCATTCAAGTAGAAAACCCAACGACCTTTATCGGTTATGAGCAGCTTGCAGAAGAAGGCGTCACGATTGATGCGCTGTATCAAGATGGCAGTCCAGCCGATAGCTTAGCTGAGGGCATGGAAGGCGTCGTGGTACTTGACCGTACACCGTTTTATGCTGAAGGTGGTGGTCAAGTTGGTGAGCTTGGCGAAATTCGCACCGCGACTGGCGTTTTTGAAGTGCAAGACACCAAAAAATCTGGTCAAGCCATCATCCATTACGGTGTCGTGACCATGGGTGACATTAACACCAAACAAACAGCCGATGCGCAAGTCTTGTCCAGCATCCGTGCGGCTAGTGCTAAAAATCACTCTGCCACGCATCTATTGCATGCCGCATTAAGAGAAGTATTGGGCGACGCGGTCACGCAAAAAGGCTCGCTAGTATCAAGCGAAGTATTACGTTTTGATTTCTCGTATGACAAGCCCGTCAGCACTGCTGAAATTACGCGCATCGAACGCTTAGTCAATGAGCAAATTCAAGCCAACACCCCTGCTCGCATCGAGAATATGTCCATCGACGAAGCGATGAAACAAGGTGCAATGGCATTGTTTGGCGAAAAATATGGCAGTGACGTTCGCGTCTTAACCATGGGCACTGACAGTATCGTCGATGGTCAGCGCAAGCCCTTCTCTATTGAGCTTTGTGGTGGTTTGCACGTTAAACGTACCGGTGATATTGGTGTGTTAAAAATTACCAGCGAATCAGGTATCGCTGCTGGCATCCGACGTATTGAAGCTGTCACTGGCATGAATGCAATTAAAAACATTCAGCAAAGTGAGCAGCAGCTGAGTGAGCTTGCCAGTCAGCTCAAAGTAAAACGTCCTGAAGTGGCACAGCGCGTGCGTACCATGGCGGATAAGCAGCGCGAACTTGAGAAACAACTAGAGCGTTTAGAGCAAAAAATCGCCAGCGCCCAAGCAGCCAATTTACTCGATGAAGTACAGACCATCGCAGGCACGCCCGTGCTTATCAGTACCTTAAGCGGTATCGACGGCAAATCTATCCGCACCCTGATGGACGATATTAAATCTAAACTCCCTGATAGCGTGATTGTATTGATTGGTGATAAAGACGAACAGTTAGCCCTAGCCGCAAGCGTGGCAAAATCAGTCACCGCTAAAGTAAAAGCTGGTGATATCATTCGTCATTTGGCAAGTGAGCTGGGCGGTAAAGGTGGTGGTAAGCCAGATTACGCACAAGGCGGCGCGCCAAAGTCTGGCAACAGTACCGCAGTTATCAACGCCCTACCTGCTTGGATTGAAACTCAGCTTAGCTAGTCCTGAAAAAGACATGAATACCGCGCATCATTCTGGTCTACTACGCATAAGATACGCGATTGGTTATAACGGTTATAACCAATCGCCATGTATCTAAGCGCTACGGGCACTTAACGTTGTGACGTAGATATGATATAAAGGTCAACGTTTATATGCATCGTGCGTGCATTACCTAGTCAGCACTACTGAATACATAAACGAAAAGCATGGGCGCAATTCTTATAATACGGCTTTATCTATACAAGCATTGATTGAGCGTCACATCCGCATATTGGCTCTCATTGATGATAATAAAAGGCCATTAATGAATAATAGGTAGATTTTTATGGCGTTAATAGTACAGAAATACGGCGGCACCTCGATGGGCAGTATCGACCGCATCAAAAACGTCGCCAAACGAGTCAAACGCTGGCATGACAACGGTCATCAAATAGTTGTTGTGGTCTCTGCCATGAGCGGCGAAACCAACCGTTTGATTGATCTGGCGCGCCAAATTAGCACTCAGCCTGATCCCCGTGAATACGACCAAATGGTCTCAACCGGTGAGCAAGTTTCTATCTCATTGCTTGCTATGGCGATTAAAGAGCTTGGTGTAGGCGCCCGTTCATTTACTGGTCGTCAAGTCGCGATTAAAACGGATAATGCCCACAATAAAGCCCGTATCGAAAGCATCGATGACAAAAATATCCGCGCGCAACTCGATGCAGGCAATGTCGTCATCGTCGCAGGCTTTCAAGGTATTGACGACGAAGGCAATGCGACCACATTAGGGCGCGGCGGCTCTGATACCACAGGTGTCGCTATTGCTGCTGCCTTGGGTGCTGATGAATGTCAGATTTATACCGATGTTGATGGCGTTTATACCACTGACCCTCGTGTGACCTCAAAAGCCAAGAAACTTGAAAAAATTACCTTTGAAGAAATGCTAGAGATGGCAAGTCTTGGCTCTAAGATTTTACAGATTCGTTCGGTAGAATTCGCCGGTAAATATGGTGTACCACTACGCGTATTATCTAGCTTTGATGAAAACAACGATGGTAGCTTCGACCAAGAATTTCAAGACAATGTCGGCACCCTAATTACGATAGACGAAGGAGACAATATGGAACAGGCAATCATCTCAGGTATCGCTTTTAATCGAGACGAAGCAAAAATAGTCGTGCGCGGTGTACCTGATCATCCTGGTATTGCCTCTGCTATCCTAAGCCCGATTGGTCGTGCCAATATCGAAATTGATATGATAGTGCAAAACCTCTCTACCAACGGCACCACCGACTTTACTTTTACTGTTAACCGTACTGACATGGACAAAACCATGAAAGTACTAGAGAATGAAGTCAAAGATGAGATCGGTGCTAAAGAGATATTGGCTAATGATGAAGTCGTTAAAGTCTCTTTAGTCGGAGTCGGCATGCGCTCTCATGCTGGTGTTGCGAGCCTCATGTTCCAAACCCTTGCTGAAAACAATATCAATATTCAAATGATATCAACCAGCGAAATCAAAGTGTCTGTCCTTATCCAAGAACAGTATTTAGAAAAAGCCGTTAAATCACTACATACCGCATTTGGTCTGGATCGTGAAGATGGCGAAAGTAAAATCGCTGGGCTATAACTTATTTTAAAACGCTTAAAATAATCGATTTAGCATCAACAGTTATGCATTAAATCAGTATCACTTACTTTCAACAATGTATTAAATTAAATAGGGTCTTTTTAGATCCTATTTTTATTTTTTATTATTGCTAGGGTAACTATTTACCCAATAGTTTTGTGAAAACCCGTGACAGTCTCTGTTATGCCCCCTATAATGGGGCTTTCATTTGGGCTAAATGAATCTACCTATCATTACCGCTATTGGCACAATAGTAAGCATTGTGGTTGTCATTGATACATTGTTTTTCTAGTGCTGAGGTAATGTCCTGCAATTGAGAAGTAATCTGATGAGTAATAATTTGTTGATGCGACATAAGGAGTGTGACGCATGTTAATTTTGACACGCCGCGTGGGCGAAACGCTAATGATTGGTGATGAGGTCAGTGTGACCGTCCTAGGTGTCAAAGGCAATCAAGTACGTATCGGTGTAAATGCACCGAAAGATATTGCCGTACACCGCGAAGAGATTTACCAACGTATTCAGCATGAGCGTTCTGTACAGTCGCAAATGCAACATCTTGAGCAAGGCAATTTTGCGCCTTCATTTGATGACGAAGACTATTTCAATCGCTAAGTTACATACTTTCACTTTTTTAATCTGCTCTGAGGTCATTTATTTATGAGTATCCGCCAATCAGATGTATCGGCTCTACTTAATGGTTTGGATAAAAAAGCCATTGGATTCAATGATGTCATCAGTTTTATTGATGATTTTTATCGCTACGCACCTGCCCCGTTTGTGAACGGCATGGTACACAATGCAGCTGGTGAAAATGAAGGTAGTGCGAAAATTTTTGGCTTTGCCAAGCACCATGGTTTGAATCAATTGGACACGCTAAAACTGTTTGGCGAGCATTATGCCAAAGTTCAAGCAACTCCTAACGGTACTGACCATGCCAATATCCGCAACTTTTTACATTGGGGCTGGCAAGGGTTTTTGATGCAAAAAAACCCATTAACGGTTCGCCCTAGTGTTGATACGACGGCGCTTTAAAAAGTTATTAAATAAGAAAAGGCCACGCTGATTAGCGTGGCCTTTTCTTATTTGCTTCATTTTTTATCATAAAACTTAGCCATCAGCCTATTTATCACGAAACTTAACCGGTTGGACTGCGCCTTTCGGATTAGGCATGTTTGGATAATGATGCTCATGCTCGACATCACATTCTGCCCCGACGATAGAACCATCTTCTTTGACTGGCTTATGAATATAGCCTGTGCGCTCAGCAGGTGGTAGATGCTCGTGCTCCCACACCATCACCGCTTGCATACAGGTTTCGCGCTGCTCAGCGGTCAGCTTGCGGCCATCAGGCCACTTACCCAACTCAATCGCCATGCGGAACTTATCCACCACTTCTGGTGTTAAACTTGCTAATATCGTTTGCTTATCCATCCTGCCTACTCTCCACCACTATTTTTTATAACATATTTTATATAACGTTTTTTATATAACAGAGACACTTATTCATCGTCCATAATATCATCATCCACGTCAAGACTGAATTCCTCAGCATGGACGTTCCAGTGCAATTTAGTGCGACAAGCTTCATAAAAATCAAACCCTGGTGGGTGCAATAAAGTAAGCTTATCTGGATGCTTACGAATATAGAGCCGTTGCTCTTGCTCAAGTGGCACGCTTGGCTTACCGTCGGCACTGACCATCGGCTGAGTGCGATTGTCTTCGTGAATGCGAATGCACACTTCGCTATTACCGCTCACCACAATCGGTCTGCTAGACAGGGTATGTGGATGCATAGGCACCAAACAGATAGCATCCATACTCGGATGGATGATGGGACCGCCACCAGAGAGTGCATAGGCCGTTGAACCGGTAGGCGTTGCTGCAATCAAACCATCGCTATGCTGACGGTAGACGTCTTGACCATCGATTTTCATCTGAAAATCAATCATATGTACCGATTTTCCCGCATGCAATACGATATCATTGAGCGCCATATCTTCATGAATGATAGTGCGCCCTTCTCGTATCTCCATCGTCAATAGAAAACGATGATCCAGCTGATAATCACCCATCAGGACTTGGCGCAATTTAAACGCCGCTTCATCAGGTTTTACATCCGCTAAGAAACCAAGCCGACCACGGTTGACGCCGAGCACGGGTACACGGTAGCGTGCCAACGCTTCAGCCGCGTGCAATATCGAGCCATCACCGCCAACAACGATGACCAAATCACAAATCTCGCCGATTAGACTACGCTTAACGATTTTGACCTTTTCAATCTCAGTGAGGTTCAAAGTGGGCAAGTTCGCCGTCTGCACGTCCATAATCAATGTGAGATTCATCTCGTTGACAGTCTGGGCAATTTGCACCAAGCTTTGAGTGACACTGCGTTTACCAGCGCGGCCCATAAGCCCAATACGCCTAAAAGCAGGGTTTTTGATAGCGTGGAACAGCTCTGATTCATGTAAGTGCGGCAATCTTGCGGATTGCGCTGAGTTTTCCATAAAACGACTCGGCATAACGGTAAATTACTCGCCAATGATAGCGATAAACGAGCGTTTAGACTAGCATGTTTATGAATTATCGTTGTTAACTGTCGTAATCAACCCCATATAAAAACCATCGCACGTTACTCTTAAACGTGTTTGTTTAGCTAGGCAATATGCCAAAATACATCAACTAATAATAGCTCTATAAGGTCTTGAGGCCTTGATGGCTGTCACGTAAACACAGTTGACAATAATGGCTGTTTTGCTAAAGTAGCTAGCATCACTATTATTTATATTTTATTAAGGACAACTTTATGGCCAATCCTATTGTCAGTCGCGCAGAACTTGCGATCGGCGGTAAGCCAATGACGGTCAAAGGCGTGATTCAAAAGACCAGTCTATTACTTGGATTATCTGCGATCACTGGTGTGGGCTTTTTCTTTTATGCCCTTATGGCAGGTTTGTCGCAAGGCTTTATCACGATGGCTGCCTTCGGTAGTATGTTTGCTGCTTTTGGTCTCGCGCTTTTTATCACTTTTAAACCACACAAAGCCAAAACCTTTGCGGTGCCTTATGCACTGTTAGAAGGCATATTTTTAGGCGGCATCTCGCTGTTCTTTATGCGGATGTATCCGAGTGTACCAGTGACCGCTATGTGTGCCACTTTTGTGACGGCAGCCGTTATGCTAGGGCTATATCGCTCAGGTCTGGTCAAGGTGACTGAAAAGTTCCGCTCAATTGTGACTTCAGCATTGATTGCAATTATGCTGGTTTATGTGGCGCAATGGGTACTTTCTTTAGCGTTTGGTTCAAGCTTACCTTTCTTGTTTGAAGGTGGCGCTATCGCTATCGGCTTTAGCTTATTTGTGATTATCATCGCCTCTTTTACGCTTTTACTAGACTTCGATAATATCGATCGCGGTGTGGCGATGGGTGTCTCTGAAGACTACGAATGGTTATTTAGTATTGGTATTCTTGCCACGCTCGTATGGATGTACATTGAATTTATGCGTTTGCTTAGCTACCTACAAGACTAATCTAAAAACCAGTTAATCATTATTTAAATCAGATCGTTATTTAAAAAAAAACCGCCTTAGCTATGTATATAGTTAAAGGCGGTTTTTTTATGGGTAAAGTTAAATACTTATAATAGACATACTGTTTGGAAAAATGTGAGCAGCAAGGAATATGAGTTTCATTACTACATTAGTAGGCTAAGTGAGTTTGACGCAGCTAACCGTTTTTTTGAATGGGTATCAAGCGCGTTTTAAGCGCAGCGCATTTAAGACCACAAACAACGAACTTAGTGACATACCAATAGCAGCCAGCCAAGGTGGCACATAGCCTAACGCCGCTGGTATTAGCACACTGCCATTATAAATCAGTGCCCAGCGGAAGTTTTGTTTGATAATACGTTCTGTTTTATCAGAGATACGCTTAGCCGCAGTAATAGCGTCGATTTGACCATTTAATATAATACTGTCACTCGATACTTGTGCCAAATCTGCCGCCCCCGCAATAGAAGTTGAGACATCTGCTGCTGCTAGCACTGGCGCATCATTGATACCGTCTCCCACCATCAACACTACGCCACCTTCCGCCTGTAGCTTTTGAATGTGAGTGACCTTGTCCGTTGGCGACAGACCATTGTAAGCAGAATGCATTCCTAAACTTTCAGCCAATACCAGCGCTTGCGGGCTTGGGTCACCAGTCAACATAACTGTCTCAATACCCAACTCTTTAAGCGTATCGAGCATGGCTTTGGCACTATCACGCACCTTATCATTGAAATAGAAACATGCCAGCGCTTGCCAAGTGACCGAATCATTTTGTTGACAAGATAAAACCACCGCTGAGCTGGCGCGCTGTGATACTAAATCAATGACCATATCATTATCAGCATCGTTTAACGCAAAATCCACATGACCAATTCGATATAATACGCCATCAATCATTGCCTCTACACCGCCTGCTGGATAATGCTGTAAGGCTTGCGTCGATGGCAAATGCAACTGATAGGCAGCGGTAAGCAGCGCATGTGCAATAGGATGACGGCTCCCTACTTCTAGAGCCGCAGCGATTGCTAATAGCGTATCTTTTTGCTCATCTGTAGCCGTTGCAATATCATTGTCTTTAAGCAGCTCAATATTTAATAAATTCGGCTTACCATAAGTGAGCGTGCCTGTTTTATCAAAGGCGACATGAGTGATTTCAGCGAGCGTTTGTAGCGTATGTCCACGCGTCGTCAAAAAGCCATAGCTTGCCAGTCGATTGGTCGCGACCGTCAGCGCAATCGGCGTCGCTAAAGACAGTGCACAAGGGCAAGTCGCGACCAATACCGCGACCGTAGCCCAAATCGCTTGGCTTGGGTCAACGATATACCAACCAATGAACACCAAGACAGACAACACCAAAATACGCGCCACAAACCATCGTGCCAGCTTATCGGCCTGCTGCGCCAGTTTGGGCTTTTCACTCATGGCACGGTTCATCAGCCGATCAATCAAGCCCATTTGGCTGTCTGCTGGCAATGCTGTGACCAGCATCTCAAAAGGTTGACTATCGTTTTGTGCACCGCCGACGATATAGTCACCTTGGCTCTTGATAATCAAGTCGCCCTCACCCGTCAATAGGCTTTGCGACACGGTAGCAGTCTGACTCAGCAAAATACCATCGCTGATGATTTCAGAGCCAGCTTCAACTAAAATGATATCACCCACTTGCAAACTATGGGCGGTGACCATTTGTTTTTCTTTTGCCTCATCTGCTGTTGTTGATATGGCTGATTGTTGAGTACGCGTGCGTTGCCAGTCTTGTGCAATTTTTGATGTGAGTTGATGAACATTAACATCCATGCTTTGCATAAAATTAGGCGTTGGATTGGCTGATATGCTCGCCTCATTTGTATCCAAATTACTGACTTGATTACTCACGTCTTCATTTTCAGCTGTTTTCTCGAGCTCATTTTTCTTTAACTGCTGTAATATAAGCGCGGCGGCTTCTTTATCTTCCGCAATTTTTTGTACCAGTACTGGCTCAACCACGACCAAGTCATTAGCCATGGTGGCGGCTTTTAGGCGTGCATTATGCTCAATGTAACGCCCTGCCAGTAAAAAGAAAATAAACATGCTGACCGAATCGTAATAGGTTTCCCCTTGCCCAGTGATGGTGGCATATAGGCTCGCGAAAAAAGTCACAATCAGCGCGATACTGACGGGCACATCCATATTGACTTGACGGGCACGAATTGCCGACCACGCTGAGGTAAAGAACGGGATACCCGCATAGAAGAAAACGGGCGTACTGACAAATAAAGACACCCAGCGCAAAAAATCACGCTGAAATATTAGCATATCGCTGTATTCACCAAAATAGATGGCAACGGCATACATCATCGCTTGCATCGAGCCCAACGCGGCAATGCCAAGACGTATCAGCATTTGGTTGTTATGACGCGCCAGCATCGCCTCATGCGTATCTTGACGATAAGGCTTGGCTTCATAGCCGATTTCATTAATGGTGGCAAGAATACGGCTAATCGGCAGCTTATCCTCGTTCCATATCACTCGCATCCGCTGATTGGTCAAATTCACCTGACATTTACTGATGCCCTCTAACTCATCGAGACGCGACTCAATGAGCCAAGTACATGCCGCGCAGCGTAGGTTATTGACCGACAGTTCTGCAACCGACAGTCCGTCTTGAGCATAGACAAATTGTGATTTGATCTCGTCATGGTCATACGCCTCAAGGCGAGTCAACTGCGTCGGTAGACTTGCCGTGCGATTAATCTCTGAGCGGTCCAGATAATACTGCTCCAGCCCTGCCTCTACGATGCTTTGAGAGGCTAACTGACAGCCCATACAGCACATCTCACGCGGCTTACCCAATATCTTGGCATGGAACGGCGGCTGCGGTACAGGATCACCGCAGTGGAAACAGTGACCTGCGAGTGGCAGTACTAAACCTTCGATGATAGAGTTATCTTCATAATGCTGGCTGGTGGTCGATGCCATTGATGATGGGACATTGGACATAATCGCGCTTACTTCCTTTAGACAGGTTTGCTCGAACCTTATTCGCTTTAAGTAAACTTACTATCATTAACGAGACTCAACGCCTATGCAGAAGACCTATCTAAAACAGCTATTTTAAATAACTCTCAGCACGGCTCACAAAAAATAAAACAATAACAGTAGCGGTTAATTCATAAAAAACACATCGTTGGTGTGTCTCTAAACTGCTATCGTGCATGGCTATGTGACATGGTGACATGAAGCTAATATGACACTTATATGACACTTATATAACAATGATACTGCCAATCTAAAGCTTTTAATGCTTTGTTAGCAATGACCGTGTTTTAACAGAGATTATACTATAAGCAAGTGCTGTGAAGAGCATAACCACGCACAGCTTAAAATCAATGAATGCCTGCGTTGACGATGATAGATTGAAAAATTTGTCAATTTGCGTCATTATGAGGCAGTTTTTTATACCAAAATGGTGCGACATCAGTGCAAACATCCAATTCCAAGTTACCAAATACCAAGTTAACACAGTCCTCTAAATCTGTTAACCACACGCTCCCTTCACAGCAGCGTGGGTTGGTATTTAGTAGTCTTATCTTAATTGTCATTATTGCTGGCATGGTGCTCTTGGCGCTATATTTAATCAAACTTGATCGCACCATTACTCATAAGTTTGAGGGTAAGCGCTGGGATATTCCTGCTAAAGTGTATTCGCAGCCGCTTGAATTGTATCAAGGCGCGAGTGTCGACAAAGATACGATGAAGACATGGCTGGAGTTGCTGAACTATCAAAGCAACAAAGCTTATGATCGCACGGGAACTTATCATAGATCAGGTAATACCTACTTTATTCATACTCGCGGTTTTACTTATAGCGCCAACGATGTGGATAAAGAGCAAGTCATAAAAATGACCATTGCTGGTAATAAGATTGAGTCCGTACAAAGCACTTTGCCTGCCAAAAGCGGCATCATTCGCTTAGAGCCGGTGAGTATCGGTGGTATTTATCCTGACAGTAATGAAGATCGTTTGGTCGTCTCGTTAGATGAAGTGCCACAACCACTCATTGATGCGTTAATAGCCACGGAAGACCGTGCGTTTTATGAGCACAAAGGCGTCTCTATACGAGGCATTGCACGTGCCGTACTGAACAACTTCTCTGGTGGCTCTAGACAAGGCGGCTCGACCATCACTCAGCAGCTGATTAAAAACTTCTATCTCAATTCAGACCGTACGCTGAAGCGCAAAGCCAACGAAGCGTTAATGGCTGTATTGCTCGAGCTACATTATAGCAAAGATGAAATTCTACAAACGTATCTCAACGAGATTTATTTGGGTCAAAACGGCAACCGCTCTATTAATGGTTTTGGCTTGGCATCACAGTTTTACTTTGATAAACCACTGAATGAGCTGCGCTTGGATCAGCAAGCCCTGTTAGTCGGTATGGCAAAAGGCCCGAGTATCTACAACCCACGTCGCCATCCAAACGATTCAAAAGCGCGCCGTGACGTCGTGCTGGGCAACATGCTGGCCGTTGGCTCACTCAGTCAAGAAGACTATGAAAAAGCGCTAAAGCAGCCACTTGGTGTCGTGGACAAACCTGTCGAAGGCAAAAGTCAATTCCCTGACTTTTTGGATATCGTCAAGCGCGAGCTGAATACCGTGTACTATTCTGATGACCTCAAGAATGAAGGTCTTATCATTATCAGTACTTTAGACCCTATTGCACAATTAGCCGCAGACAAAGCAGTTGATAGAAAATTGGGTGAGCTGCGTCGTAACAGTAGCAAAACTAAAGACTTGCAAGGTGCTCTAGTGAGTGCCAATCCTGAGACTGGTGAGCTGGTCTCTGTAGTGGGTAGTGGCAGTGAATTTACCGGCTTTAACCGTGCGGTCGATGCCAAGCGCCAAGTGGGTTCTTTATTGAAGCCTATTATTTATATGACAGCGCTTGAAAGTGGGCGCTATAATCTTGCAAGCTCAGTCGATGACTCACCGATTACCGTGAATCTAAGCGATGGTACTAAATGGAACCCCAAGAACTATGACAATCGTGACCATGGTTATGTGCCATTTACCACCGCTTTATCAAAGTCTTATAACCAAGCAGCGGTACGCTTAGGTATGGAGTTTGGGGTCGATACCTTTGCCAAGCAGTTACAGCGCATGGGAATTAAAGAAAAAATACCACCCTACCCGTCAGCATTGTTAGGTTCTGTTAATCTTAGCCCAATGGACATGCTTGGTGTCTATCAAGTCTTTGCAACTGGCGGCTTCCGTACGCCTATTCATAGTATTCGCACCGTCATTGATGACCGTGGTCGTATTTTACAACGTACTGGACTCAACACTCAGCGTAGTATTCCGCCTGAAACCAACTTCTTAATTAACTATGCTTTACAAGATGTGGTCAAAAACGGTACTGCCAAACGCGTGCAATCACTTGGTAGCAATCTAAATCTTGCTGGCAAAACAGGTACCACAAATGATTACCGCGATGCTTGGTTTGCAGGCTACAGTGGCAACTATGTCAGTGTGGTTTGGGTTGGCCGTGATGATAACAAGCCAATTGGCTTAAGCGGCGGTACTGGCGCATTGCCAGTTTGGGTTGACTATATGAATCGCTTGAAGCTGACGCCTGTGGCTCTACCAGAGCCTGAAGGTATTGAATGGTTGTGGTTAGAGAACAACTCAGGCAAGCTGTCTAATGAGCGCTGTGCAGATGCACGCTATCTGCCTGTCTTGTCGGCATATTTACCAGAAGAAGCCAGCAGTTGCGCTGTCGGCTTATATCAACAAGATCGTGCTCGTGAACAAAACCAGCAGCGCCGTAGTGAAGGTTTAGAGATTCCAAATGGCGAAGCTGTTGATAGCGACAACCAAGAAAACAGTGATGGCTCAAATGGTAATGATGCAGAAAGTCGTGCCGATACTTGGTATGATCGTGCCGTTGAATGGTTCTAAAGTTATTTGTGAAACTTAAAAAAGGTCTCAACTTAATGTTATCTCTCAAGCAAACTGTATCAGCTAGGTCAGCCGTCATAACGCGGTCTATCAAAATCAAGCCAGCCAATACGATGCTGGCAGTCAGTGCTCTAGCTGGCATGTTGAGTTTGAGCGCTTGCCAGACTGCGCCGACTGCATCTACCGCGATAAAAACGGTACCGACTCAAACGCTGCCATCATCGCATACAGCTAAAGCCTCCATAGCGACTGTGACGCAAACGCCCATTGTCAGAACAGAGGACGACTACCCCATTGAGCCTTATAATTCCTATGAACCAGCCGAAGCAACCAATCCGTTGACTCAAGAGACGCCTGTATTTACACCATCTAGTCCTGTGTTGACCCAACCTGATCCAGTTATTATCATACCTTCGCGTGATGACTACATCATCTCTGAGCCATCAGCACCGTCACACAACGAATTGCTAGAGCAGGCAAGAAAAAACTCGCAGCAACGGACACAGCAAGCTACCACCAACAATAGCAACCTGCCAGCATTTCGCAATTTGATGCAAGCAGGTATCAGTCAACTAAAAGCTGGCAAACTGACCAATGCTGAAAACAGCTTTACCCGTGCTCAGCGCCTAGCACCTAAATCTTCTGCGGTGTATTTCTATTTGGCACAAGTGGCATTGAAAAAGAACCAGCCGCGCAAGGCAGAAGCCATGGCACGCCGTGGTCTGAGTGTTTCTCAAGATACCAGTCGTCGCCGCGCGCTGTGGCAAATTATTTTGCAATCAGGACAAGCCCAAGGCAACGCTCGCGTCATCAGTGAAGCGAAGCAAGCCTTACGCTAATATCAAGACATACCGAAGTGAATAGAGACCAAGTTTATCATTTGGTCTCTATTCACTTTTTATATTATGCATACGCATCATTTATCCAAAATAGACATTTATTTTTAATTAAGGTTATCGTTATGGCATGGCAACAACTGCATTTACAATGTGAAAAAGCAAACGTCGATTTGGCTGAGGCACTGCTCCTAGAAGCAGGTGCATTATCCATCGCCTTAGACGACGCAGGTGACCAACCTCTATTTGAGCCCTTACCTGGTGAATCACCGCTATGGGATGAAGTTATCTTGACAGGGCTATTTGATGCGACCACCGATGCTGGCAGTCGTCAGGCAGTCGAGCAGCTCAGTCATGAAATCGCAGCACAAGTGCAAGCCACTCGTATCTGGCTCACGGCTGTAGATGATAAAGACTGGGAGCGCGAATGGATGAGCAATTACCATCCTATCGAATGTGCCAATAATTTATGGATTGTACCCAACTGGCTGACGCCGCCCAATCCTGAGGCGACTAACATTATTATGGACCCGGGCCTAGCTTTTGGTACAGGCTATCATGCCACTACCCGCTTATGTCTTGACTGGTTAACAGAACAAGATCTAAAAGACAAAGTGGTCATTGATTATGGTTGTGGTTCAGGTATTTTAGGCATCGCTGCTTTGTTATTAGGTGCACGCCACGTATATGCCGTCGATATCGACCCACAAGCAGTGCTGGCAACCAATCAAAATGCCGCACGCAATCACGTTGGGGATCGTCTGCAAGCGTTTTTACCAGAAGACTTCACTGACTACTGCGCACAAAATGATGTGTTACCTGTAGACGTAATCGTTGCAAACATTCTAGCCAAGCCGCTTATTGGCTTAGCGCCTTACTTCGCCACTTTAATCGCACCAAAAGGTCGCATTGTCTTGGCTGGTCTAATAGAGTCACAAACCGAACAGGTAACGGCGGCTTATCAACCTTATTTTGCGCTTGATGCAAAGCATGCTTTTACAGCGCAAGAAGACCAACATTGGCAGCGTTTATCTGGTACATTTACAGGCTAGCAACATTTAATTACATCTGTTACGATAGAGGGCAGTCAAATGTCATGCATTTGACGCCACTCTGTCCTTATTCATGATTTATGGACATTTACAGCTAATATTTAAAGCTGATACAAACGGCAGTATTAGCACTATAGGCAACTATTAGCGAGTGGCTAAGCGGTATTGATAACCATAATTTTTTGGATTCGACCCTATGACCACGCCCATAAAAACTCAGTGCCCTCATTGCCAAGCTTGCTTTAAAATACAGCAAACACAGTTGAATAAAGTAAACGCCACTGTTAGCTGTGATCAATGCCAACAGAGTTTTTTGGTCAATAAACATCTTATCCTCACTGCCGATGCTGTCAGTACTTCCACTATTCAAGAAAACACAACGACTGACACCAATACGCTATCCGATTCAAATGGACATTCTGCACAAACCGCTGACAATCATAATAAAAATCAACATGCAGCAGGCGCTTCTAAGTCACCACTCACTCCTCCACATTTAAAAAATATTTCATCTGATACTTTAATTGGGGACGATTTGATTCATGACGGCTTAATCTATGATGATATGGATAGCGATGAGCCAGAAGAAAGTGTTTTAGAGTATGATTCTCTAGATAGTATGGATGCTTGGCTGACTCAAGCAAGCAATATGAATAATAGCAGTTATACTTCTACAGCAGACAACCAACCAACAAGCAACCTCTCTAAAAAAACAGATAAAAACAACGCGTCATCAGCGAAAGTATCATCTGATGCGACAACAGAAAATTCCTCATCAGCACAAATGGCGCTCAGTTCAGCAGCCGCTAATGATATTCATGCCAATGTGGATGATACTGCGGACAATTCTTGGCTCGAAAAACTCCTAAAAGACCAAAATAAAAGCGAAGAGGTTCGACAAGACGATACCGACTTATCACAACTGTTGCTCGATATGGGTGTACCAATTAAAGATGAAGCATCAACCTCCGAAGAGCGTGTGAGAAAAGCACAAGCAAAGTTTACACCTACGCCGCAGAGACGTTCTATCGCATCCTTACTATGGACGCTAGGATGCTTAGTATTAGCACTGCTACTTTTTGCTCAATACGTCATTTTTAATCTAGAAACTTTGATGAAAAACCCAGTGCATGCAGAGCGCTTACAATCAGTATGTGCAGTGGCTGCCTGTAGTTTACCTAGTGCCGATCTAACAGCATTCACGATTACCAACCTTAATCATAAATCGAGTAAGATTAAGATGGATGGAAAGTCGAGCGATGTCAGTGCCACATTAAACAATCAAAGTGCCAAAGCACAGCTGTATCCGAATGTTAAAGTCAGCGTATACGGCGCAAATGATATGATTGGAGAATTCATCGCCACGCCAGCTGATTATCTATTAAGCAAGCAAAGCCAATTAGCGGCGAACAGTAGTCGAAACATATTATTTACCATCCCTGTTGCTAATAGACAAATTCGAGAAGTGACTATAAGTCCTCTGTATTGAATGGATAATTACCAACAAAATATTGTCTATCTATAAACAACCTTGTCTTTTAAAACTTCAATCGTCAGAAAAACGTAGACAGGTCGCAAGTTCAGTAGTGATGCAAGTGCGACCCAGCCAGTTATATTTTGTGGCAATGTTATAATAGTAAGCATATACCCTAGTCATACTGCTGCCAATATAAGGTTAATCTGTCAGCGCTAAACGATATTAATTTGATATAATACCCTGATATCTTATGGTTTGACTCTTTCCAATCCCAAGGACATTATCTTATGGCACCTCATGCACAGCATAATGCCAATCATTTTGCCACAAGCTCTGAGCATCCTGCCGATTATAGTACAGCTAACCATCATTCAACTCGTCATGTTGACTCCTCATTAGACAGCGATGCGAGCCAGCGTCATGAACCACTGCGCGTACATGTGGAGCGTGTGGTACGACAGTACTTCGCGATGCTAGGCGATGAGATGCCGACCGACTTGTATGAGCTTATTTTAAAACAAGTTGAAGAGCCACTATTATCGGTTGTCCTTGAAAAAACGCGAGGCAATCAAACCAAGTGTGCACAAATCTTAGGTCTGAATCGTGGCACTTTACGCAAAAAACTCAAAACTTATGACTTAATGTAGCATCTGCTATATGCATTTCTCTGTCTTTATTACCAATCATTATGTATGGCAATTTAACGTTATTGACGCTATCCACCATGATATGTCTGCAAAAATTGTCATTGTTACCTTGCCAGACGTTTACGTCAGGCTTTTTTTATGGAAATTTTCTTATGAGTACAACCCCACTTGCTCTATTGTCAGTCTCTGATAAATCTAATATCGTTGAATTTGCGCAAGGCCTTATTAAGTCAGGCTTTGGCTTACTGTCTACTGGCGGTACTTATCGTTTACTCACAGAAAACAATGTTGCTGTGACCGAAGTATCCGATTACACAGGTTTCCCTGAAATGATGGATGGCCGTGTCAAAACGCTACATCCTAAAATTCATGGTGGCATCTTAGGACGCCGTGGTACAGACGATGCCGTCATGAGTGAGCATGCGATTGAGCGTATTGATTTGGTTGTCGTGAATTTATATCCGTTTGCTGAAACTATTGCTCGTGCGGATGTCACCATGAACGATGCTATCGAAAACATCGACATCGGTGGTCCTACGATGGTGCGTTCTGCGGCGAAAAACCACGCTCATGTGGGTATCGTGACTGATCCAGCAGATTATGAGCGCATACTTGCCGCTTTAGGTGATGGCACCGAGCTGACACCTGCTTTGCGCTATGACTTAGCGGTTAAGGCTTTTGAGCATACTGCACAGTACGACGGAATGATTGCCAATTTCTTAGGTAGCCGTGTCAATGAAAGCCAGCAGCCTGAGAATTTCTCACGTACCTTTAATGTGCAGCTCGAAAAAGCACAGGATCTACGCTACGGCGAAAACCCACATCAAAACGCCGCTTTTTATACAGAAAACCATCCGCTAAAAAGCCAACAAGCTTCTATAGCGACTGCTAAGCAACTGCAAGGCAAGGCGCTGTCTTATAACAATATCGCCGATACTGATGCTGCTCTTGAGTGCGTGAAAGCCTTTAGCGCCCCTGCTTGCGTAATCGTTAAGCATGCCAATCCTTGCGGTGTCGCTGTGGATAACGATCAAGTAACCGCGTATAACACTGCCTTCAGTACTGATCCTGAGTCTTCTTTTGGCGGCATCATTGCTTTTAACCGCCCATTGACGTTAGTAGCTGCTAAAGCCATTATCGACAATCAGTTTGTAGAAGTTATTATTGCACCAAGCATCGAAGATGGTGTGCTTGAAGCGACAGCTGCTAAGAAAAATGTCCGTGTATTGGTGTGCGGCGAACTGCCAGCGCCAGATCAACGCGATAGTCAGCTTGACTACAAGCGCGTCAACGGTGGACTGCTAGTACAAGAGCAAGATCTTGGTTTGATTACAGCCAATGACTTAAAGATTGTCACTGATGTACAACCAACAGAAGCGCAAATCGCCGATCTATTATTCAGCTGGAATGTAGCAAAATACGTCAAATCTAATGCCATTGTTTATGCCAAAGGTCAGCGTACTATCGGTGTTGGTGCTGGTCAGATGAGCCGTGTCAACTCAGCGCGTATCGCTGCTATCAAAGCTGAGCACGCTGGATTGGCTACTGAAGGTGCTGTTATGGCATCAGATGCCTTCTTCCCATTCCGTGATGGCATCGATAACGCTGCCCAAGTCGGTATTGCTGCTATTATCCAGCCAGGTGGGTCTATGCGTGATGACGAAACCATTGCTGCGGCAAATGAGCATGGCATCGCGATGGTATTCACTGGTATGCGTCATTTCCGCCATTAAATTGTTCCGTATCACTTTGAATAGTAGCATTGATAGCAGTATTGAATTTTGTATCGCCATTAATGCTAAATCTTTATGATAAAAGTAATACTCATTAAAAAAGCCACTGTAGACAGTGGCTTTTTTATGCTTAAAACTTGAAAAGGTTATTCAGAAAGAATGACTAAGTAAGTATCTCAAGTTTTCCTTAATAGCTTTATTTCTAACGCCCTTGCGCGTTTGCTATATTGGCGTCATTAACTTCAACTTTATATACCAAGCGGAGATAATCCAAGTAATCTTGTAGCTGATCTTGCCCCAAGTTATCACGAATGATTGCAGCTGTTTGTGCTCTTTGCACATCAGATAATGGCGACTGCTCCTCTGTTTTAATACGATCACCGACCAACAAAGTCGCACCCATCTCAGTCTCACTGGCAATGGCAACGACGCCATTATTAGCTGCTTGCTGACTAAAGGCTAATCCGCGTTCTTTCTCTGTCAATAGAGTGGTTTGGCGATTAACTTCACCTAATGATTGAAAACGTACTGGCTGTTTATTGATATCAGCAGGCGTTTTAATACCAGCGGCTAGTTTCTTCGCCTCTTTTAGCGCCAATGCCGTTGCCTTTTCTTGACGTAATATCTGAGTAATTTTTGGCGTAGCAGCAGCTAAGCTAAGCGTTTTCGTAGGACGATAGTTGCTTGGCTGCACCCATACCGTACCGTTACCGACTTCGATACCTGCGGTTACTGCCTGATCTTGAATGGTAAACTCATCAAAAGCCTGCTTAATCACTGCTGGTTGTGATAGCTCCGACTTGTTGTTTTCTTTACGATAATCCTTGATACGTTTTAGCGTTACGTTCTCTTGCTGAGCGATGTCTTCGATACTAAAGCCATCTGCTGCCAAGTCATTAATCGCTGTCACTTTATCTGCATAGATTTCTTGACGCTTATATTCTTTCGCTTTTGCTGTCAGCTCTGCACGCATGCTTTCTAGGCTTGGGATTTTACTACCGTTATCTTCGGTTACAGTAAATATCTGATAGCCAAAGCTGGTCTTAATAGGTGCTGTTACATCACCCACACTTAAGCCCTCTAAAGCTTGCTCAACCGCTGCGGCATCATTACCAAATACAGAGGGATTAAAGGTGCCAATATCGCCACCTGTTGCTCCTGATGGATCATCTGACTCGGCTTTAGCCAATGCCGCAAAAGACTCACCTTTATCCAAGCGGGCTTTGATTTTGGCCGCTCTGGTCTTCGCGTCTTTACCCGTCAATAGGATTTGACTGATTTTACGTTCATCGACGACCGCTAACCCTTGCTTATAAGCTTCATATTGCTGCTGCAAATCCTCTGCCGTAACCTCATTCACTTGAATGGTTTTAGGACTTAATTGCAAATATGCCAAATCTACCATCGCCGCACTTTTTAGCGTATCTTTATTGGCATCATAATAGGCTTGTATATCGCCTTTACTTAACTTGACCTGATCTGCGTAATCTTGCCAATTAAATCGATGCAGCCAGATATTGCGCGACTCAAGTTGTAAGTCAATCAATTGACTGACCGCTTGCATGGGATATACTGCCGTGCCAACAATACTGGCATTGAGCTGGTCGAGGCTTAACTGGTTACGAAACTCAGCAAATAGCTGATCTTTAGTCATGCCTCGCTGGCGCAAGAAGTTTGAAAATTGGTCGTTAGAAAAATTACCTTCTGCGTCCTTAAAAATTTCTTCTTCACGCAACAAACGATTAATCGTGTCATCAGAGACTGTCATACCAAGCTTGCCCGCTTGCTGCTCCAATAGCGTACGATCAATGAGACCTTTGAGCACCTGCTCGTGCAACACATCTTCATTTAATAGACTGGCATCATCAACTTGTTCTAGTATTTCAGTACGACGGTTATTTACGGCAGTCTGATACTCGGACAACCCTACGCTTGCTTCACCCACCTGAGCGACTTGGTTGGGATCGACCCCGCCTCCAAAATAGCTTTCGACACCCAATAGAGCGAGCGGCGATAGGCATAAAATCAATAAAATGCGACCTGGCCAGCTTTTTAAGAAATCGCGCAATTTATCCATAGTTATCTCTGCTTTATAAACCTATATTGATGAAAAACCATTGTAATATTACTATTAATATCAATGCTATCTAAGCAGGCAATGGTAAGAATAAGAAAGTGTGAATTTGATATAGAATAACAAGACTGAGTAAAACGGCCTTATTTAAACAACGCATCTATCGCGCGCCCTATGATACGTGATTTTTGATGCAGACTCAAAATATTCACGTGGTATGATACAAACTATAGCGATAAAAAAAGCACCTAATATTTAGGTGCTTTCTTATGATTCATATTATAACTTCTCAGCCATACTATAAACCATATAGTACTTTACTAAGTAAATGCTGTGTTAATTCGTATATCACGTCGTTATACAGCATCCGTTTTTAATAAAACGGCTTAGTTTAAACGCTCTTTCAAGTTTTTACCCGCTTTAAAGCTTGGTACTTTACTTGCTGGAATGCTAAGCTCTTCACCCGTCTTAGGGTTACGGCCAGTACGTGCTTTACGGTCTTTTACGCTGAAAGTACCAAAACCAACCAATGAGATGCTATCGCCAGCTTCTAGCGCTTCACCAACACTTTCCATAACAGCATTCAATGCATCGCCAGCTTGGGTTTTGTTTAGGCCACTTTTGTCTGCGATGCTATCAATTAATTCTGACTTATTCATAAAATTTCCTTCAAGTTTAAGGGGGATAATAAACGCTCACGCCAAGCATTGTAACGCTCTCATAGCATTTAAGCAATAAAAACTGCCTGACTGGCGTATTAAAAGGTTTCGCTTTGTTATCGTCTTTATATCAAGGCAGCATAAGGAGCGCAAGCGATTTTACATATTTTTGCCTACTGTACTACGTATTTGACACTCAATGTTACGCAAAGCCTCTGCAACGGTCATAACTGCTAGTAACCTTGGCTTTTCCTAACTTCGACTTAGCGAGTCAACCTCTATACTGCCTTATCGTTCAAAGAGATGTCATCTCATACTGAGGCATCGCCAGTCATAAATATCTGTGTCCTTGTTGATTACCAAATTGTAAAGTAATAATTTTCCAACTGACAGAAACTAGCGTTACTTTTTATTATAAAGGCGTTACTATAAGCAAAATATCACTGCACCTTTTGGGTCAATTTTGACTCTTGTTTGTCTTTTGCCTCTAATTTGCCAAATATAAAACGGATTATTTACATGAAGCGTTCTACGTTGTCTCACTCTTTTCTTAATATCATGCTGGTGTTCATCGAGTCGGCGCTGACACTATTGTTACGTTTAGATCCCGAACTACGTAAGGCCGCTTACCCACTTGCCAAGCAAGGTACTGTCGTGGCGCTACGCTTGTATCTACCGCATGTTGAGGTGTTTGCCACTTTTAGCACCAAAGGCGTATTATTAGACGCAGAGTTACCTATTGACCGCAGCGAACCTGACGTCATCATTAATGCTTATAGCATCCAAGTGATCAATGCGATCACCACTCATGACAGCGAAACCACCGAAAAACTACAAATGCGCGGCGAGTCTGTTCAAGTACAGTTGGTCAAGCAGTTTATTATGCAACTCGGTCTTGGCAGCTTAATTCAAGGTCTTATTAAAAAGATAAAAGGTGGCAAAGGTAAGACCAAGCCTACTGAAGCTGAAATGGCTGACAAAAAGGACAGCTATAAATTACGCATCAAAGAGCAACAAACCCAAATAAACACCTTGACTATTAAAAACCGTGAGCTTGAAATCACGGTTAAAGAGTTACAGAGCAAACAGAAAACTCTGATAATCGTCACCGTGGCTGCTCTTGTCATTATGATCGCAGCCATTATCGCGCTATTAATGAATTAATTTCGCCAACAACGACTTACCAATGTCAGCTTAACAATGAAAGGCTGCTTACTACTTTACCAAATGCGTTTGATGCCGATTAAAGCATATTAAGAGCTTAAATGACTAGGGCGTATTGACCATTCAGTACGTCCTAATATAATTGATAGAAGTTAAAAAAATGCCTGACTCAAACCTTAAGACTGTATTTTAGTATTTCAAAAATGCTAGGAATCAATATTTTCAATCTTATAGCCCCTCCTTTTAATACCATTGTTTTTATCAATCATAGTGATAAGCTCGATTAACCATTCAACCACACTTTAATCTTGACTAAATTACTCAGGATTAAGTATAATTGGCTTAATCGTTGCACACATCGGGTTCATCATCTGCTGTTTAATAACGATAAGACACAACTTAGCGGTTATGTGATTCCATCAGTAGCTTTCATATTGCGCTACAAGCTGCCACCACTATCATTTTGCTAAGGTCGTTGTTAAATAAAAATGACTTAAAAGTTTGGAGATAACACATGCGTTTGACTACTCGAGGCAGATATGCCGTTACTGCGTTACTGGATTTGGCATTACAAACCAGCCAACAAGACACTGCAGTCTCCTTATCTGATATCGCCAAGCGGCAATCAATTTCTATCTCTTACCTTGAACAACTGTTTTCCAAACTTCGTAAGCGTGGTCTAGTCACTAGCATCCGAGGTGCAGCAGGCGGCTATCATCTAGCCAAACCCTTGCATGAAATAGACGTCATGAGCATCATATCTGCCGTCGATGAGTCGGTTAATGCGATGCAGTGCGAAGGACGTGGCGACTGTCAAGGTGGTACAATGTGCTTAACCCATGATTTATGGTGTGCACTGTCCAATCATATCGAACAGTACTTGAAAAATATAACATTAGCGCAATTATTAGACATGGAAAATGTGCAGTCAGTGTCAGAGCGTCAGCACAGCTCTACCAAAGAGATTTCCATAAAAGATATCAACACTATTACCCTATCGAACAGCGAGGCAAACCCAGCATGAGCCAACATAACAACCTTATATACTTAGATTATGCCGCCACCACACCAGTTGCAAAATCAGTAGCTGCTAAGATGAGCGAGTATCTGACAGTAGATGGCATCTTTGGTAACCCAGCCTCGCGCTCGCATGGCTATGGCTGGCAAGCAGAAGAAGCGGTAGAAACAGCGCGTCAACAAGTGGCTGAAGTCATTAATGCTGATCCACGCGAAATCGTCTTTACCTCTGGTGCAACAGAATCAGACAACCTAGCGATTAAAGGTGCCGCCCACTTCTATCAATCTCGTGGTAAGCACATCATTACCAGTAAGATCGAACATAAAGCCGTATTAGATACGTGCCGTGAGCTTGAGCAAGAAGGTTTTGAGATTACTTATCTTGAGCCACAGCCAAGCACTGGGCTAATCTTACCAGAGCAAGTGAAAGAAGCATTACGTGACGATACTATCTTAGTATCACTCATGATGGTGAATAATGAGCTTGGTACGATTACTGATGTCGCTGCCATTGGTGAAATTACTCGTGAAGCGGGTGTGGTCTTCCACGTCGATGGCGCACAATCTGTTGGTAAAGTATTAATTGACCTTGAAACCACGAAGATCGATTTGATGAGCTTCTCAGGTCACAAAGCCTACGGTCCTAAAGGTATTGGTGCATTATTTGTTCGCCGTAAGCCACGTATCCGCTTGAAAGCAGAGCAGCATGGCGGTGGTCATGAGCGCGGTATGCGTTCAGGTACATTACCGACGCATCAAATCGTTGGTCTTGGAGCAGCATTTGCTTTAGCCAATGAGCGTTATGAAGAAGACCATGCACATGCAGCCAAGCTACGCCAAAAACTGTGGGACGGTCTACAAGATATCGAAGAGATTTACCTAAATGGTGATCTTGAGCACAGCGTACCTAACATCGTAAACATCAGCTTCAACTTCGTTGAGGGCGAGTCTCTCATGATGTCGCTCAAAGATTTAGCGGTATCATCAGGCTCAGCCTGTACGTCAGCGACGCTTGAGCCATCATATGTATTACGCGCTATCGGTCGCCCAGACGAATTGGCACACAGCTCAATTCGTTTCAGCTTTGGTCGTTATACCACAGAAGCAGACATCGATACTGTCATCAAACAAATGCATGAAGCAGTCGATAAATTACGTGCCTTATCACCACTTTGGGATATGTACCAAGAAGGTGTTGATTTAGATTCAGTCGAATGGGCTGAGCACTAAAATTACCGAAAACAACGACATAGTTATCAAACAGAACCATTAAACGATTGATCAGACACTTATAAATCCAGTTTTTATAAATACCGTTTTTATAAATACCGTTTCTATTAACTAAATGTTTGACCCCAATTATCGATGAGTAGTTAGACATTTAAAGTCAGTAATTGACTACTCATCATCTAACTAGGAGAAAACCCCATGGCCTATAGTGACCAAGTTATTGATCATTACGAAAATCCACGCAACGTCGGCAATCTTGATAAAAATGCCAAAAACGTTGGTACTGGTATGGTTGGTGCCCCAGCTTGTGGCGATGTAATGCGCCTACAGATTCAAGTTGATGATAACGGCATCATTGAAGATGCACGCTTTAAAACTTATGGCTGTGGTTCAGCAATCGCTTCAAGCTCGCTCGTGACTGAGTGGCTAAAAGGCAAAAGCTTGGATCAAGCGGGCGAAATCAAAAACAACGATATCGCGAAAGAGTTGGCCTTACCACCAGTAAAAGTGCATTGCTCTGTACTTGCTGAAGACGCCATTAAAGCCGCTATTAGCGACTATAAAGGTAAGCATAGCGCAGCAGTAGAGACAGAAGAAGCGGCTAGCTAAACCTATTAGCGTAAGTATTGTACTTCTAAGTACACGGTCTTAATGGCCGTACTTTAGTAGTCGATGTATTGAACAGCTACTAACGCTAAAGAGGTGACAATAACGCTAATGTAATTGTCACCTTTTATTTTCTAGTGATTCTTAACTGGTCGTTATTAAGATTTTTTTGGCAAGTGCGCTATTTTCATTGCCAGTTTATACAGATTTTTTTGATTGATATTTATCATTGATAGTCAATGGGAGTTGGCATGATTGAAATGACAGAACGCGCCGCTCAGCATGTTCGAGACTTTTTGGACAATCGCGGCAAAGGCGAAGGTATTCGAGTGGGTATCCGTACCGCGGGTTGCTCAGGCTTAGCTTACGTTTTAGAGTTTGTAGATACCCCTGATGAAAATGACACGCGTTACGAAAGCCGCGGCGTTAACATCTTTATTGATCCTAAAAGTTTGGTCTATTTAGATGGTTTGTTGATGGACTACGAAAAAGAAGGTCTTAACGAAGGCTTTAAGTTCACCAATCCCAATCAAAAAGGCGAATGTGGTTGCGGCGAGTCTTTTACCGTTTAATGGTTCAAAGGTTAAAAAACCCTTGATTTTAGAGTTTCCTAACTCTATATTCAAGCCATAATAAATATGTTCTCAGCTAAAGAAAACTTTCAAAATAAATAACAAGCAAGGCGTATGATATGACAGACATTACTGCAGAAGCCCAGTTTGATAACTTCTTTGCCCTATTTGAGCAGCCTGTACAGTTTGAAGTCAATCAAGAGAGTCTCGATCAGCATCTACGTCTGCTACAAAAACGTTATCATCCTGATAATGTCACCAAGAATCTAGCCAATACTACGCAAGCGCAACAGCAGTCTGAGCAGGCCTCAGCGTTAATCAATCAAGCCTACCAAGCGCTAAGTGCGCCTGATAGTCGTGCTAGCTATCTACTAGACATGGCAGATCAAGCACAGAATCTAGAGCATTCAATTGCAGACTTGGACTTTTTAGAAGATGCGATGCAGATGCGTATGGATTTAGATGACGCTATTGAGGGTAAAGATCGTGCGACATTGCAACAACTACACCCTCAAATCACCGAGCGACTGGCAAAACAGTCTAAGCATTTTAACGATGCTTACCAAAACCAAGATTGGCAAACGGCGATTGATGCGACACAAAAACTAAAATTCTTAGTCAAATTAAATGCTGACGTGACTACTGGTATCGATGAGTTAGCGACTGCTGAGCATTCAGATGATGATGATTTATACGTCTAACTAACTGAGTATAAGCCTGTTAATTTATTTTATATGCCAAATTTATTTATAAATGCTATTAGCTTATGACGCTTATTTGAAAACTATATTATAAGCGATGGTTAAAATAGTCACAGCGATGCCGTATAATCCCTTATTTTAAGCACTTTTAATCGCTAAGTATCTTCGTTTTCACGTGCATACAAAGCAGTTAAACCACAATAGTGCGCTTATCATATTTGTTCCATTTCACTTATTAATTTTATCTCCTTCATTTTATCTTTGAGTTATCTTATGTCTTTATTGCAAATTGCCGAACCAAATCAAAGCGCCCAACCCCATCAGCATCGTTTTGGCCTAGGAATTGATCTTGGTACCACGCGCTCATTGGTCGCGGTAGTACGCTCAGGCAAGGCGCAAGTCTTAGAGGCAAGCGCAGCTACCGATACCTTATTACCTTCTGTGGTCTATTATCCAAGCATAGGTAAGCCGTTAGTTGGCTCTGATGCATTAGCCCACTTAGCGGATGATCCAAAAAATACGATCGTCTCGGCTAAACGTTTTATGGGTCGTAGTCAAGCTGATATCAAATTCTCTCATCCTTATGAGTTAAGCGGCAGTAAAGATGACATGCCAGCATTTGTGACGGCTCAAGGTGAAGTATCGCCTGTTGAAGTATCAGCACGTATTTTAGCAGCGCTTGAGCAACGGGCAGCGAGCGCATTGCCTGCAGACAGTATCGAGGGTGCGGTCATTACTGTCCCTGCTTATTTTGATGAAGCACAGCGTCAAGCGACCAAAGATGCAGCCCAAGCGGCTGGTATCAATGTGTTACGTCTGCTAAATGAGCCTACTGCTGCTGCTGTCGCCTATGGTCTCGACCAGTCAACGCAAAACGGCGATAAAGAAAGTTATTATTTAATTTACGATCTGGGTGGCGGTACTTTTGACGTTTCTATCTTAAAGCTGACTGATGGCGTCTTTGAAGTATTGGCAACTGGCGGTAATAGTGCATTAGGCGGTGATGACATCGATCGTCTAATGACCAACTGGCTTATCAAACAATTAGCTATCGATCCTAAAGACGTGAATCGTCATGATAAATCGATACTCGCCCAACAAGCCAAGGCTTATAAACAAGCCCTGACGGATGCTGAACAAGTCAATATTGACATCACTGTGAATGAGCAATCTTATCAAGGTGTGCTGCGCCGTGAAGATTTGCTGGCTATTGCAGAGCCAGTTAGCCGCCGTACATTGAGCGTATGCGAACAAGTCCTGCGTGATGCCAAGCTTTTGAGTGCTGATCTAGACGAAGTGATTTTGGTCGGTGGCTCTACTCGTATGCCTGCTATACAACAAGTCGTGACAGAGTTTTTTGCTAAGCAACCGCTTTGTCGTCTAAATCCAGATGAAGTCGTGGCTTTAGGTGCTGCCCAAACGGCGCATCAATTGGTCAATGGCGATAGTAATAACAACCTACTATTGTTAGACGTAACGCCGCTATCGCTTGGTCTTGAGACCATGGGCGGCTTAGTTGAAGTACTGATTCCACGTAATACGCCTATCCCTGTCAAAAAACGCCAAGTGTTTACCACCTATCAAGATGGTCAAACAGGCATGGTGATTCATGTGGTACAGGGCGAACGCGAGACAGTAGATAACTGCCGTTCATTGGGTCGTTTTGAGCTATATGGTATCCCGCCAATGAAAGCTGGATTTGCTCGTATTGAGGTCACCTTTAGTATCGATGCGAATGGACAGCTAACCGTCAGCGCCCAGGAAACCACAACCAAGACAGAAAGTAAGATTGAGATTGTGCCTTCTTATGGGTTATCAGATGAGCAAAAAGAACAATTGCTCGTTGCAGGATTCAAGCACGCAGAAGAAGATAAAAATACACGTTCTTTAATCGAAACCAAAGTAGAAGCGGAGCGTGAAGTATTAGCGCTACAATCTGCCCTTAAAGAATTTGCAGCTTTATTGTCTTCTGAGGAGCAGCACTCATTGGCTGAGCAAATACAAGTGTTGCAGACAACGCTCATTACTGATGATTTGGCACTTATCGAGGCACAGCAAGCAAAGCTTAAGCCTCACAGTGATGCCTTTGCTGCCCGTATTATGAATCAAAGCGTTAAAGCCAGCATGGCAGGCACGAATGCCCAAGATTGGTAGCAGATACATTTAAAATGTGGCTTAGTCACCATACTAAGCTCATTTCTTATATTTTTATTCTTTTAATTGATTAGCACTGGAAAGACGATTTATGCCAAAAATTACCGTACTACCGCATCATGAAATTTGCCCTGAAGGCGCTGAAGTCGAGCTAGAAGCTGGCAGCAACTTATGTAAAGCGCTATTGGAAAAAGGCATTAAAATTGAACATGCATGTGAGATGTCAAAAGCCTGCACCACATGCCATGTGGTCGTCCGTAAAGGTTTTAATAGTTTAGATGAAATGGATGATATTGAAGCCGATTTATTGGATCGTGCTTGGGGATTAGAGCCTGACTCACGCCTATCTTGTCAGGTCATGCTCGATGATGAAGACTTAACCATTGAGATTCCTAAATATACGCTCAACCATGCAAAAGAAAACCACTAAACGCTAACCGTGAAATTCATCTGACTGTTATATTGCAAAAGCCAGCTATCATAATAATAGCTGGCTTTTTTGTGCTTGATTTTATAAACATTATTTTTGGATGATTATTTATGACGATTGTCATTGATTGTCATTACGTTTGCTTGCTGCCGCTATGTCAGTTGCCACTTTTTCTTGCTCCTGCTCGACACGCTCAAGCGCAAAATTTAAGCGTGCTCTGATATCTTGATAATCATTATCCTTCATATCTTTAAAATTTAGATGCAAATTGAAACCTGGTAATGTGTGATCAACCCACTTTGATAAATGACCTTTATACGTATCTGGATCCAGCACTTGCCATGCATTTACCTTGCTATCAAAACCCTTTAACTTGAACGCACCCGCATGCTGACAGTCATAATTATGACAGATATAATCGTAGGTACTCTCACTGACCAGTATCTCATCTTTACCAGCGCTTGACTCAAGTCTTGCCGCGAGATTGGCCTCTTTACCAATAAGAGTATAGCTTAGACGATTATTACTACCAAAATTACCAACATGGCAATAACCTGTGCTGATGCCGATACGGATGTACAACCCCTCAAAGCCCATCAAGCGCCATTTCTGCCTCAAAGTTCGCATCTCGCGACGCATGTCTATTGCCATTGCAATACAGTCTAAAGCATCTTGGCGCGCACCGCGACTATTTGGCTCACCAAAAAAACACACCATGCCATCACCAATAAATTTATCAAGTACGGCGCCATGCTTGTTTGCTATCAATGTCATACAATGCATATAAGTATTTAAGATATCAGCCAAATTGTCAGCGCTCAAACTATCTGACAATTCCGTAAAGCCAACGATATCTGAGAACATAATCGTCAGCTTAGCACGCTTATTAGCAACAGTAACTGGGCTATCAGATTTTACGATAGGCTCCCAAACTTGCGGAGGTATGAAGCGCGTCAACTTATTAATGACGGAGACCATCGTGCTTAATCGTCCAACAGCCTGATGAGCACGAGTTTCATAACCAATATACTCTTGGTACACATGCCAAAACTGATACAGTATGACGATCATACTGGCTAATAATATTATTGGTGTGGTCCAGCCTTCATGGCAATCTATATCAGCACTGCTTAGGGTAACACTAACATAATAGAAAACAATGACGGTGATTATAGAGACGGCAATCAGTTTTAAATGATTTTCAGGGCTACTGATAATAATTCTGAGTGCTATAAGCGCGGCTAAGCTAAGCGAAATAACCGTGCAAAACTGTATCGACCCAATAACTACCGATAGTAAAATGATAACAATGTTAGACGTCCAAAAGCTTTTTTGGCGGCGATAGTTATAAATCAAAATCATTAAACTTGGCAGACAAACAATAACGAGCAGTGCCATTGAAGTAGGTCTAAAATTAAAATGTACAGCGAGGAGTATGACCGTAAGCATTAAAACGAAGACTTCTGGATAGTCAAATCGATAAATCCCTTCATTTTTTGAAGAGTGATTTGGTCTCAGCGTGTCTAAAAAAGGCATATGAAGTATTCGCTTACGTAAAACAGGCTATGTAAGAAACTAAAAGGCTTGAGGATAGCACACGCGTACTACCTACCTCTATGCCAAGTTATGTATAAAATTAATCAATGATTACATTATACTTTTTAAATGCAACAAAACCCATGTCACTGATAGCCAAAAGCCTACCACTCATCACTCATCTTGTCTTAATATGCTACTAAATCGGGATTATAAGACATATCGTTTAAACCAAACACAAAAAATCCAGATAATATTTATCTGGATTTCAAATACTTAAAACCTATTAATATATAAAAATTAGGGGCTGTAATAACTGAGCATAACGTTGGCACATAACCGTAAAACAACTAAGACACCAAAATAAAGCCTAACTTTAAACGTTTAGCCATTTTTCCAGTTATTTTGATGGGTCAATCGATACCCAGTTAATCAATACCTCGCCAATAGAGTATCATTATCAATTTGCCAATCAACTTACCGACCTGTTACTAATCAGGTATTTATTACATTTGCCAGTCAAACGGCATTTGATGATGACCACGCAATGCCATCATTAACGTCTGCTGCATCTGCGCCAACACTTCTTTAGTATAAGGAATAGCAGGAACTCCCCATACTGGATTTGGCCATTGCATGTCGTTTTGATAGCGAACGATATGATGAAAATGTAGCTGTGGTACTTGATTACCGAGTGCAGCTACATTCATTTTATCAGCTTGAAAGGTCTTGGCTAGCTGACTCGACAACCAGCTTGACTCACGTAAAAACTGTGTTTGATCGGCTTCAGATAACTCATATAACTCTTTGATACCTGATACGCGCGGCACTAATATTAACCAAGGAAACTGGCAATCATTGATTAAACGACAAGTCGATAATGGGAAATCACCCACTAAAAAACTATCGGCAGCAAGTTTATGATGAAGTTGGAACATAATGACGGTTCTCTTGTTATGACACTCAGATAAAAGGAATATAAATCTAGAAAAGCAGAATTTAATTTACTAAAAAACAATAGGCTAAATATAGGATGTTGCTATTTTATCAGTTATCCGACCGATAAAATAGCGCTATGACTCATTGTCTTGACGTCCTACTTGGGCACTGGCTAGCTGACTTATTGAGCTGATTGAATCTACCGAAAATCATTGCTAAGCTCTCAAAATGCCGAAATACCAAAACAACTACGCTGACTCTGCCACCATATGCTCGCTAAAATAGCGTAATAACTCTTGAATCGCGGTGACGCGCTGTTGCGGCGTTGCCAGTTTATCAGCATCTTGATAACGAATACCAGAAGCACCGTTCATACGATAACGCTGACCATTTGATTGAATCAACTTAATAATCGCCAAGGCATCGACTGGGGTATCAGGCGCAAACTCTAATGTCATGCTATTACTATTGGCATCAATCTTATTAATCTTCAGCGGCTCAGCTTGTATACGCAGTCCGTGGATGGCGAACAACTGCTTAGTTTGCTCTGGTAATGTACCAAAACGGTCAATCATTTCGGTACGAATATCAATCAATGCCTCTTTATCATCGGCATTACTGATACGCTTATAAAATAACAAACGCTGATGGACATCATGTAGATATTCTTCTGGTATCAATGCTGAGCTATGCAGATTAATCTCACTAGTCAGCGACAACGGTGTGCTTAAATCAGGCTCTTTACCCGCTTTAATGGCTTTTGTCGCTCGCTCCAGCATGTCCATATATAAGCTAAAACCAATCGCCTGCATATTACCACTTTGCTGCTTACCAAGTATTTCGCCAGCACCGCGAATTTCTAAGTCTTCGCTAGCCAGCATAAAACCTGCACCTAAGGTATTGGCACGTTCAATCGCATGCAATCGGCGCTTAGCATCGCCTTTTAGACCTTTGATAGAAGGCACAAGTAGATAACAATACGCTTGATGATGACTACGACCGACACGACCACGCAGCTGATGTAATTGTGCCAAGCCAAACTTATCGGCGCGCTCAATGATGATAGTATTGGCATTGGGCACATCAATACCGGTTTCGATAATGGTAGAGCATATCAGGACGTTGAATTTTTTATGATAAAACTGCTGCATCACTTGCTCAAGTTGGCGCTCTTGCATTTGCCCATGAGCCACGCCTACTCGCGCTTCAGGCACCAATTCACGTATGGTTTCTGCCATACGCTCAATGCTCGCCACATCATTATGTAATAAATAAACCTGCCCACCGCGCAATAGCTCACGCAAGATAGCCTCTTTCATTAACGCATCCGTTTTTTGCATGACAAAGGTTTTAATCGCCAAACGTCGTGCTGGAGGTGTCGCGATAATTGACATGTCACGCATACCTGAGAGCGCCATATTGAGCGTTCTAGGGATGGGGGTTGCTGTCATCGACATACTATCCACATCAGTCTGAATCGCCTTGATACGCTCTTTATGGCGCACCCCGAAGCGATGTTCTTCGTCGACAATCATCAAACCTAGATTAGAAAACTTCACATCAGGTTGTAACAGTTTATGGGTACCGATGACGATATCGACTTTACCTGCTGCTAAATCTGTCAACACCGTTTCTTGATGCTTTTTGCCGCCAAAGCGCGATAGCGTCTCGATACGCACTGGCCAATCAGCAAAACGGTCGCGGAAATTGTCTTCATGCTGACCGGCCAGCAAGGTCGTCGGCACTAGCACCGCTACCTGATAACCGGCGCTGACGGCAATGAATGCTGCCCGCATAGCCACTTCTGTTTTACCAAAACCCACATCACCGCAGATGAGCCGATCCATTGGTTGGTTTTGTCGCATGTCTTCCATCACCGCATGAATGGCATTGGCTTGATCCGGCGTTTCTTCAAAGGCAAATTGACTGGCAAAGAGCTCATACTGTGACGCATCTATTTTAAAATGAATACCGACTTTAGCTTCACGACGCGCCTGCATATTAAGCAGTTCAGCCGCTACGTCATGGATTTGCTCAAGCGCTTTTTGCTTGGCTTTATCCCATTTTCCGCTACCGATTTTGTGCAATGGCGCAAGCGCTGGATCACCGCCACTATAACGGTTAATCATTTGCAAATTAGCAACGGGCACATAAATACTGGCATCATCGGCATATTTTAAGTGAATAAACTCTTGCTCGCCATCACCCACATCTAACGTAATCAGCCCATTGTAACGCCCAATACCATGCTCGATATGCACCACTGGGCTACCTTCGGTTATTTCAGTAACACTCTTAACCAAAAACTCTTCAGACACGCCACTTTGACGACGACGGCGTGTTTGCAGGACTTGCCGACCAAATAACTGCGTCTCACTAATCAGCACCAAACGCTCAGGAACATAAACCCCGCGCTCAATGGGCGCAACGGTTAAACCAACCTGCGGCAGCTTATTACCTTTAACGCTGTTGGTTTTGTCCGCTGCTAGAAACGCTGCAAAGCTGTCATAAGCCTTAATGTCAATCTTGCCTTTGAACAGCTCAATAAGAATCTCACGACGACCCGCTGTTTCAGCAACGATCAATACTGGCGTCGCTGTTTGTGCTTGCAGCTCTAAAAATTCTAATAGCTGGGTAAGAGGCTCAGCCTTTTGGTGGTTAACGGTCAATTGTGGCGGCTCTTGCGCACTGAGCGTCACCAAGCCTTGCTGCTTATTTGCCGTCAGCGGCAATTGTGGCTGTAAATCTGATTGGTGTTCAACTTGTAACAATGAACTGTCTGCTAACAACGAATCACCGCTGTCAATCGCAGCGACATCCGTCATGCTAGCCAGCTCATTGCGCGCACTGAGAATCACGCGTGGATAATGATTAAGGTGCCCATTTAAGGTATTCGATAGCAAATATAACCATTCAGGCGCGACAATAGGTTTATCGATATCATGACGACGCTCTTCATAACGGCGCTGAATTTGTGACCAGTAATCTACCTGTTTTTCATTAATCAGTTCATCAGTGATAAACAGCGCATCGCTTGGTAAGTAAGCAAACAAGCTACTCTCTGCTGTCCACGCTTTTAAATCAAAAAATAGCGGCTGATAATATTCAAGTCCGCTACTAGCGATACCTGCCATTACGTCTTTATGTAGCTCAAACTTACGGCTGCTCGCATTAGGGAACATCGTGGCGAAGTTGGTACGAAACGTCTCACGCCCTTCATCAAGCGGGAACTCTTTGGCGGGTAGTATTTGGAATTGTTCGATAGGTTTTGAGATATCTGGCAGCTTATGTAGCAGTGATAGTGACTCTTTGCCCATACTGCTATCGTTGCCACTCATCATGGTTTTGAGGTCATCAACGGTCAATGTCCGCTGGGTTTGCGGATTAAAAAAACGAATGGTCTCAATCTCATCATCAAACAAATCTAAACGTAGTGGAAACGGCTGACCCATGGCAAAGATATCAATGATGCTGCCACGTACCGCGAATTCACCCGGCTCAAATACATTCTCAACGGCGCGGTAGCCTGCCTTTGCCAGCAATCCGCGCTGGGTATTGATATCAAATCGATCACCAACGCTCAAATCAAAATGCTGCCCAATCAACCAGCTTGGCGGTGCTACGCGATGCATTAATGCCTGTACCGAGATTAGCAGTACGCCTGTCGTTGGCATATCCGTTAATAGATTGATACGCTCACTAACAATATCTTGATGCGGTGACAGCTCATCATAGGTCAACGTCTCCCAATCGGGGAACACATAAGCATCGACGCCGCAAAATGCCAATTCCGTCTCTATCTGATTGAGCTGGTTTTGGTCACGCGTCACCACAACTTTTAATCGGTCGGCAACATTCCATAGCGGTGTTTGCACCAGACTTGCTAGCCACAAGCTGCTGACTGCACCATGCACAGGTGCCAGCCAACGCCGCTCGGCATTCTGGATAGGAAACAACTGCTGGTTAATTGGTTCAAAGGCGTCAGTCAAAGCAATGATAGGCATAAAGAGTAGGATCAATGTTAAGAGTCAGAGAGCTATTATACGAATATTTCAGCAATTACCAAAATTTATGCCGTAACGGTTTGTCACTTAGCATTTTTATTAAAAAACCAATAGCCAAATAGCTGATCAAGATTATATTCGTATATAAAGACAGGATGATTAAATGTAAAAACCTCAACGGCTAAGCTGAGGTTTTAGAGTGCTATTTATTAAGCTAGTGTTAAATGACAAGCCATTTTTAAATTAATGGCTTGTCGCTAGCGATAATGCCATTGTTATCGGCATAGACAAACATACCAGAATTTAGTGTTAAATCACCAAAGCTAATTTCAATATCGGTTTGACCTTCATCGCGGCGATTCGATTTACGCGGAATGCAACCAAGCGCCATAACACCGATGTCCATTGCTGCCATATCATCAACGTCACGGACGCAGCCGTATACGATAACCCCCGCCCAGCCATTATCAATCGCTGACTGCGCAATCATGTCGCCTAGCAGCGCACAACGCATCGAACCGCCGCCGTCAACGACCAATACCTTACCGTTACCATCTTTGTCTTTACCATCGCTATTTAGCAATGATTTGACGCGACTATTGTCTTCGAAGCATTTCACCGTCACAATTTCACCGCAGAATTTCTTTTTGCCTCCAAAGCTATGAAAAGACTTACCTTCGATATTAGGCAAACACACCTGCGACTCAGGATTGGCATCCAATAAATCACAGGTCACAAAGTTCTCTTTATCCATTGTTATTGATTCTGGCATGTCTGACATAGTGACGCTCCTTGTTATGTATGATTGGTTATTTATGACTGACTATTTATGACTAGGGCTTAATTTTAATTATTCCCTTAACTTAATACTTAGGCTATTTTTTAACTTTAGTCATCGCTAGCATTTGCTTATTTTCGATGATATCAGTGGTTTGGATAGCTGGTTCATTACGGTATTTATTACGCTGATAAACATCATGCGCACTCATCGCCATGGCACTGGCAACGCGTTTAGCGGAAATGGGATGCAGTGACAATGATTCTGAAACTAAGGGCGATATCAGCTGAAAGGCTTTTTGACCAATACTTTCGAGCGGACGACCTTTATGCTTGCCAAGTAACAAGGACGGACGGAAAATGACTAGCTGCGTAAAACCTAGCGCCATAATAGACTGTTCAGTTTCAGCTTTTACGCGATTGTATAAAAACCGACTATGAATATCAGCATTCATGGATGATAACAAAAAGAAATTTTCAACACCTTTTTCTTGGCACAGTTTGGCAAAATTGACATTATAATCATGATCAACCTTTCGAAAGGCCTCATCGCTACCAGCCTGCTTCTTAGTCGTACCAAGACAGCTAAAAGCGTCCGTCTTTCGATCAACACCAACGCTGGCAAATATTTCAGCCAAATTATCAAAATCATTGACCTGATAAAAACGCATGCTGGTATTGATATAGCGTGGCGGACGCCTTGCAATCACAATTAACGTGTCATAAAGCTCACTAAGCTGTTTGACAAGATGCTGTCCGACCAATCCTGTCGCGCCAATTACAATTGCTTTTCGCTGCATAGCCTATCCATTTATAGTGTGTTGGAAAATAGATGATAATGAAAAATCTGATTTTAAAGCCTATCACCAAAGCTTTTCATCTTAGGGCGTATCCTCATTTTAAAAATGGTGATAAAAATAAGATAAATTGCCACCAAACAAAGAAAATAGCGTAGATGCTATCGGAATAGTAAATAGTATCGGGATATTAACCAGCTATTTGACATTTCTTTTAACATTGTTTGGGAAGATTCAGCCCATTTAGATGTCCATCGATTGAATTGAGGACATGCCCTAGTATCATACCTAAATTAACGCATAACTGAGGGTATTCTATAGAATTTATTGTAAGAGATTTTATCGGCTAAGCGATTTATTCACTCATAAGCGGTTTTTAGTGCAACAATATTGATAAATATTTCAAGAAACAGTTGAGCGGAGACACAAAAAACTGTCGTATATATGATCACACAACTTCTTTAAGCATTAATCATCAAATATATTGTTCTAAGGGCGATAATTTGCTAAGATAACCGGCTTTACACGTTAACGCTGTTTAATTATTCCAAACAGTTTTGGCGCTTGCGATGCTCTATTGCTCATTTAGGTGCCTTTAATAACAGATAGGCACTTTAATATTAGACATCGACATCATGTTTGGCGAGACGGCTGCTCGTTACCGATGATGGTTAAACCCTTTTTTATTGTAATCCACATTCATATTTTTATCTGTCTTTATCAAGGAGATTCGCGTGGCTAATACTGCACAAGCTCGTAAACGCGCCCGTCAAAACACCAAACGTCGTCAGAACTCTGCGTCACAACGCTCTATGGTTCGTACTTACTTAAAACGTGTTGATGCGGCTATCGCAGCTAAAGATTATGACGCGGCTACCGAAGCTTACAAAAAAGCGGTACCAGTTCTTGATCGTATGGCTGACAAAGGTATTATTCATAAGAATAAAGCTGCTCGTCGTAAGAGCCGCCTGAACAAAACCATCAAAGGCCTACAAGCTTAAGATTGTTAACGTTTAGACCACATCTCGCCTTTATAGCGTGATGACTAAAACCTTGTCACTGGTTCTAATACTGGGGCAAGGTTTTTTTATGTCTGATTGAAAAATGAGTAGTAATCTATTAAACAGTATTTAGATTAAATAGTATTTAGATCCATTTCACTTCTGGTGGTAAGAGCAATGTATTAGGATGAAAGCCGGCAGCACGGTAGTCTTCTAATAAAGTATGAATCGGGCGCACATACACTTCACCGCGCCAAATGAAGTGTGCACTGGCTTGTTCAAACGGCTTATCATCAAACCACAAAAACACGCCTTCCATCATCTTTGGCCAATCATTCCAATCAATCTCGACCACATCAAACATCACTGCTAAAAAAGCAGACAACAAAGTATCATGACTAACAGCAAGCATGAGATGCCCTTGCTGCGGCTGATGTTGATAAAACAGTGATAAAATATCGAGACCACCTTGGTAAGCGTTTTTGGTACCTTCAAGATTGCCTTGCAAAAATCGATTGATAAAGTTGAGCACGCCAATTTCTTTAAATACTGGATTTGCTATTTCAGGCTCAGTCACTAGGCTACCAGGCTCTACCAACAATGACTGATGCGTAATATCACGTTGTAGTCCCGCCCCTGCTTGCATCAGCTGCGCCGTGTCAATACAGCGTCCAATCGGACTTGAGATACTGTCTACATCGAGCGAGTACGGTAAATGCCCTGCCAACCAACGCCCCCACGACTTCGCTAGTACTCGACCTTTAGGTGTTAGGGGTAATTGATAACTGGCAAAACCATTGCCATCAGAGCGTTCACGTAAGGAATGTCTGGTAAATAAAATCAGCCGTTTATCTTCAGGCAATAAGCTGACTGAGGAAATCATACTATCAGGCAAGTGCGAAGGCGCCGGAGCACTTGGAGTATGACTCGCAAGCTTTTCAGCAGACAGTTTTGAGGGATTGTTATTGAGATATTTGCTCATGGTAGCAAGCGTAGCAGATTTTTTGATATGAATGAACAAAATATCAGTTCGATTGTAATATTGCTTACGAGTCTAGGCGGTTAGACTTTAAAATAAGCGTTATTTTATATTCGCTATTTTAAAAAGACAGATCAAGGTGAAAAATAACTAAGAAGATATCTGCTTTTAAATGATTAAAATTACTTAGCCGATATCAATGACTTTGTCCCACGCAAATGCTAATGCAGTGCTGCTCACCTCATTTGGATACGCACGTGGATTGACAATGATTCGTGTATTACCAATACGGTAATCAAATGCTTCGTGTGTATGTCCATGTACCCATAGTATTGGCGCCCAATCTTCATGCATCCAGCCAGACAAATCACTGACAAAAGCTGCGTTACTTGGTAGATTCGCATACTTCTCAGACACCGATAATGGACTGATACTATGATGGCTCATCACAACAGTTTTTTTGCCAAGTGTTTTGGCGGTGATCAATGCTTGCTTTAACCATTGACGCTGCTTAGCATGGATTTGCATCGATACTTCAGGTGAAAAAAGCTCGCCTCCAGCATAGATTTGTTTATAGTCACGCATAAAGCGCATAGCAGCAGCTATAGTATCTTCATTGGCTTGATATTGGTAATCTGTCCATAAAGTACAACCTAGGATACGTATGTCACCAATATCAATATGTTGACACTGTAGAAAACGGACGCCTTGCTGCGACTGGGCATTATGATTATCCCAAGTCGCCAGCTTTTTATCAAAATGTAGCACATCTTCATTAAAGTATTCATGATTACCAGCTATCGTAATCACAGGCACTTGCAAACGTGCTGCCTGCTCTTGTAGCCATGGCATACCACTATCGCTGTTGGCAGTATCGCCCGCAACTAATACCACGTCTGCATCAGTTTTGGGAATATGCCCTAGCGGATGTGACTGACGCGCATAACTGTCAATATGTAAGTCACTTAAAATCTGTAATTTCATAAGTTCTAATATCATTAAATAAACGTAAATAGTTTAGCACTTTTTGATATACCCGCAAAAATTAAAAAAAGACAGCGGATTAGGCTGTCTTTTTTATCATGCTGATACTATAAAATGCTAAACACTTTTTAAATATCTAAATATTTTATAAGTATCTAAATACCTTGGAGTATCTTTTGTAATTTAGCCGCAGGATCTGCTGCCTGAGTAATTGAACGACCAATCACCAAATAATCAGAACCATCATCTAACGCCTGTTTTGGCGTGCAAATACGCTTTTGATCATCTGCATTGTCGTCTAGCAAGCGAATACCAGGAGTTACTAACTTAAAGTCTTCACCACATAATACTTTAAGTAATTTTGCTTCCCGGGCCGAGCAAACCACACCATCAAGACCCGCTTGCTTGGTTAATTGTGCCAATCGACTCACTTGCGCATCTAGACCATCAGTAATACCTGTTTGCATCAATGCTTGATTATCCATAGAGGTCAGCACGGTGACGGCTATCAGCAAGGTATCAAAGTTACCGTCTAACAAGCGCTGTTTAGCCAATGACATCGCCTCTAAGCCCGCGCTGGCATGCACATTCACCATCCATACGCCAAGCTCAGCTGCCGCTAGTACCGCTTGAGCGGTAGTATTAGGAATATCATGGAATTTCAAGTCTAGAAATACGTCAAAATTACGCTGATGTAGCGCCTTAACTATCTCAGGACCACAGCGAGTAAATAGCTCTTTACCCACTTTTAAGCGGCATGATGTTGGATCTAACTGATCAGCTAATGCTACCGATGCCTCCATCGTCATGTTATCTAAGGCAACGATGACTGGGGAATTCATTGTATTATTCATGGTTTTACCATATCTATATCAGAATTATCAAAACACTATATATGGACTGCTCATAGATCAGTACAGAATATAATTTAGTCTCGTTTTTGTTTGGTAAGTGTCGCGCCTTCATCTACAGTAAGTACTTCTGCCTCTTGCACTTGCACATTGGTTGCTGTCGAACCATAAACAGCCTCTTCCACCGTTGGTGCAGTTGCTTGGCGATCAATGACAGCGTTGGCTTGTGTCAGTTGCGCTTGCAAATTCACATTCGCTTTTTGCAAACGCGAGATTTCCCACTTATTCTGTAAGACACGGAAGATAAGCAGTGCCAACAAGATGCCGATAACAATACCAAGCATAAGGCATAAAATCAGCAGCAATCCTAGATTCATCGTCGGTGCTTGCGAGAATAATAAATTTACGCCAACTTCGGTATTGTTTGCCAACACCAAACCAAGTGCATAAGCAAAGCTCAAAAACAGCAATACAAATAGTAAAAAGCGCATGAGACGTCTACCTCGATTTGGAATGTCGTTAGTGTTTTAAAAATAGCACTTTAAAACCTTCATCAACCCACACATTTATATGCTTATAAACTCACTAGTGATAAGTTCTAGCAAAAGTGGCTGGCAAGCACTCTTGTTAGTAATTTTACCCAATACATACTTTATAACACACTTAGCTATTTGCTACTGTATCATTGACTGCTTCACGTAATGCTTTACCTGGTTTAAAGTGCGGTATCGCTTTGGCAGGTACAGGTACGCTTTCTCCTGTTTTAGGATTTCGACCCATACGGGCACGACGATGGTGCAGACAAAAACTGCCAAAACCACGAACTTCTACGCGTCCATCATTGGCTAACGTATCGGTCATCAAGTTTAATATTTCACGTACTGCATCATCGACTACAGTATCAGTCATATTGTCACAGTTCGCACTTAAATTACTAATAAATTCGGACTTGTTAATCGCTTGCTGCATTATTACGCTTGCCTTGTTGATTAATGGATAAGATGACTGTGAATTGAACCATCATTTTCGATAGCTGGTTACTTTTAAGACAAGCTATACATCAATATCATAAGGATAAATAGCCATTCACTAAAATAATCTCAGTGTCTTAAATAAGTAATAATTCACATCTCGTTACTCAATGTTGCAAATGATAGCGGATATTACGGTAAATGGAAATAAGAGTTTGCCCGTTTAAGCAAAAACCTCGTTGATTAATAGTGCACTTAAAATTTAAGCAAAAACCTCGTTGATTAATAGTGCACTTAAAATTTAAGCAAAAAAAAAGCGACCATAGTCGCTTCTTTTATAATCTTATATCAATAACGTGCAGCTTACTGCATTTGCTCTTTGATCAAATCACCAATTGTTTTTGGCTGTGCATCAGAACTGGCAGTAGTACTAGTCGTGCTAGTGCTGCTTAGCTCTTTAATCGCTTGACGCTCTTCAGCTTCGTCTTTCGCTTTGATAGACAAGTTGATGTTGCGTGTTTTGCGATCAACACTGATGATTTTAGCTTCAACATCATCACCAACAGTTAGATGCTTAGTTGCATCTTCAACGCGGTCACGTTGGATCTCAGAGGCACGTAGATAAGCTTCTACTTCGTCAGCAAGTTCGATAGTAGCACCTTTAGCGTCTACTTCTTTTACTTTACCATTAACGATAGCACCACGGTCATTGTTAACTAGGTATTCGTTGAATGGATCAGAGCTTAACTGCTTAACGCCTAGGCTGATGCGGTTTGCTTCTGCATCTACTGACAATACCATTGCTTCAACGGTGTCGCCTTTGTTGTAGTTACGGATAGCGTCTTCGCCAGTTTCGTTCCAAGAGATATCAGATAGATGAACAAGACCATCAATACCACCGTCTAGACCGATAAAGATACCGAAGTCAGTGATTGACTTGATCGTACCAGTGATTTTATCACCGCGCTCATGTTTCTTATCAAACTCATCCCATGGGTTAGCAAGAGTTTGTTTGATGCCTAGGCTGATACGGCGACGTTCTTCGTCGATATCAAGAATCATTACTTCAACTTCATCGCCCACTTGAACAACTTTTGATGGGTGGATGTTTTTGTTGGTATGATCCATTTCTGACACGTGTACTAGACCTTCAATACCTTCAGAAATCTCAGCGAAACAACCATAATCAGTTAGGTTGGTTACGCGTGCTTTAACCACACTACCCACTGGGTATGTGCCGCCAACGTTATCCCAAGGATCAGTACCAAGTTGTTTTAGACCTAGGCTAACGCGATTGCGCTCACGGTCAAACTTCAATACTTTAACTTTTAGGTCTTGACCAACTTCAACAACTTCAGATGGATGCTTGATACGGCGCCATGCCATGTCAGTGATGTGCAATAGACCATCGATACCACCTAGATCAACGAATGCGCCGTAATCAGTAAGGTTCTTAACGATACCTTCGATCTCGATGCCCTCTTCAAGCTTGTTCAATAGCTCTTCGCGCTCAGCTGAGTTTTCAGCTTCCATAACTGCACGACGGCTAACAACAACGTTGTTGCGCTTTTGATCAAGTTTGATAACTTTGAATTCTAGCTCTTTGCCTTCAAGATGCGTGGTGTCACGGATAGGACGAACATCTACCAATGAACCTGGTAGGAACGCACGTACTGAACCGATATCTACAGTGAAACCGCCTTTAACTTTGCTTGAGATGATACCTTTTACGATTTCATCATTATCAGCGATTTTTTCAAGGAAGTTCCAAGTTTCAACACGTTTGGCTTTTTCACGTGAAAGCAAGGTTTGACCCATGCCGTTATCAACCGCTTCAACCACGACATCAACGCTATCGCCAACTTCAACTTCAAGTTCGCCTTCTTCGCTTAAAAACTCTTCACGAGCGACGATACCTTCAGACTTCAGACCAGTATCAACAGTGATCCAGTCGTTATCAATGGCCACAACAGTACCAGTGATAACCGAGCCACGCTCGATATCCAGACCTGTTTCTTCGATGCTCGCTTCAAATAGTTCAGCAAATGATTCCATTATGTCTACCTTTGTATAGCCGTATCCTGTCCAGCACAGTACGGATCAAATTTATGATTGCATAAAACGAGAATACTGGTTTTATATCCCATACAATCATATATAAAAACGTTTGTTGTTAGTAAGCACATAACTTATTAAACTCAATAACAACAACTGTCTTATGTTGCAATTTCTTATACTTTTACTTTTAAATTTCTATCATTTAGAAAGAATATTCTCATCACTCTCTAGATATTATTAGCGTCTGCTACTGTGATTTTATACTAAAATCAAGCGTATAGGAAACTTTTTCATACTTACTAACTTGTTTTTATTAACTATTAAAGAAAATACCTTTATCCTGACAATGTCTTTTCACTTGTGCATAAACAGTATCAGCATCTAAGTTAGAGCTATCTAGTAGTAGAGCATCTTCTGCAGGCTTTGATGGTGCAGTCGCTCGATTCTCATCACGATCATCACGAGCTTTAATCGTCGCTAAAATCGCGTCAAAATCTGCCGTCTGACCAGCATTTATTAACTGTGTTACGCGGCGCTCGGCACGCGCTTCAGCACTGGCAGTCAAATACACTTTTACATCCGCATCTGGGAACACAACCGTCCCCATATCGCGACCATCAGCGACCAATCCAGAACGAGTTGCCATATCTTGTTGCAACTTTAGTAATGCTTGACGAACTTTTGGAAATACTGCTATTTGTGATGCATAGCCACCCACGGTTTCATTACGAACCTGCTCACCAACCGCCTCACCATTCACTAAAATATCAACACGTCCTGATGCATTGTTAGGTACAAAAGCAATCTCTAGGCGCTGCGTTAGTGCTAATACAGCCATCTCGTCAATGGCTTGGCTTCCGTCTGCCGCAACTAATCCCGCTTCAAATGCTTTGAGTCCAACGATACGATATAAAGCACCTGAATCCAGCAGTTGATACTTCAATGCTTGGGCCAAACGCCACGTCACCGTACCTTTACCTGCCCCACTTGGTCCATCAATGCAGATAACTGGATAACGCAACACTGGCGCTTGGTTATCATTACTACCAGCACCAAAGTTATCAAGTATAGCGTTATCAGCTGTAGAAACGGTCATAATACTCACTTAATAGTAGACGATACTGATACGACTTAGTACATGCTAGCTGCAGAACAATATTTACTTATTTATCAAACGCTTGACAATTAATTCATCATTTCGTCATCAAATAGGGCGATATTATAGCAAAGAAACCTACCCATCACTAGCAGCAAGACTGATATCTTGTTAATTGCTTATATTGTCTTTCTTTTTTGCCGCTTTTCGTCGTTCACGGAAAAAGGTCTTAAGCATCTGGCTGCTATGCTCACGACATAAGCCATTATGCACTTCGATAGCATGATTATAAAAAGGCTGTATCGGTAAATTTATCTGACTACCAACCATACCCGCTCGTGGCTCGCTTGCTGCATAAACCAATCTATCGACCCGCGCATGAATGAGCGCTCCGATACACATCGTACAAGGCTCTAAGGTAACGTATAACGTTGTCTTTAATGGTAAACGATAGTTTTTTAAGCGCGCACACGCTTCTCTTAATGCGACAATCTCCGCATGAGCGGTCGCATCGTGACGCCCAATCGGTTCATTAAATCCTTGACCAATAATCTGCTGATCGTGTACCAGTATCGCCCCTACCGGTACTTCTCCACGCTCAGCACCTTGCCTAGCAAGTTTAAGAGCTATGTTCATCCAGCTCATATCTTGAAGTGACCAAAATGTGCTGGCTTGCATATCTTCAATAACTAACTGACTATTTGCAGTTGGATGTGGCTTCAAGCTTATATTTTGTCTATGTTTCATTTATTTTGACAACTATTGCGGTAATTGCCAATCGATAGGCGTTTGCCCATACTGTACCAGATAATCATTGGTCTTAGAAAACGGCTTGGAACCAAAGAATCCACCACGATTGGCAGCAAGTGGTGATGGATGTACAGCGGTCAGAATAAGATGCTTATCAGTATTGATATATTTGCCTTTTTTCTGTGCTTTACTGCCCCACAATATAAATACGGTATGTTCTGTTTGTTCATTAACCACATCAATCACCGCATCGGTAAACTGCTCCCAACCTTTATTTTGATGACTATTTGGCTCACTTTCTCGCACGGTCAGAGAGCTATTTAATAGCAAAACTCCTTGCTGCGCCCAGTAAGTCAGGTCGCCATGTTTTGAGGGTGCGATACCAACGTCACTCGCCATCTCTTTTAACAAATTATTAAGTGAGGGTGGCTTTGGAATGGCTTTGGGCACTGAAAACGATAAGCCCATTGCCTGCCCTGGCCCATGATAAGGATCTTGACCTAGTATCACGACTTTAACTTGTGATAAAGGGGTCAGGTTTAACGCATTAAATATTAAAGGTGCTGGCGGATAGATGCTATTTTCTGACTGATAGGCTTCTTTTAAAAACGCACGCAAGTCGTCCATATTGTTAGAAGTTAACTCGTCTGCTAATGCCGTTTTCCAATCTTCTGGCAAGCGCACATTGTCTAAAATTGCTTGTTTTTGCTCTGGCGTTTTTGGCGTTTGTTCATCGAATAATTCCATAGTATGTCCTGTTATATTTGTTATCGATTAGATAAATATCGGGTAATGATGCGTAAACCAATCTCGCACATGAATGGGAGCTCGCGATTTCATACGTTGGTTTTGTTATGAATTATAGCAATAAAAAAACGGCTACCACAGTAACATGGTAACCGTTGTTATTACATTAGTAGCAAAAACTTAGCTGGCGAGTGACTCAGAGTCTGGATGTGGCTCATGAGTTTCAACGACCGTCAAGATAATACGACTATCTGCTGATCCTTTATCTGTAGACTTACAATCCGTCTTACCACTGTACTTATCAAGCTTAACAGAATCACCATCTTGTTCATCATTAGCTTCAGGCTCTAAGGTAAGATGTACTACCCCACCATTGACCAAATCACCAAACAAAATCATACTTGCCAATGACTTTTTGATCTCATCTTGAATCAGACGCTGCATTGGGCGTGCACCCATTAGGCGATCATAGCCTTTGTTAGCCAAGTAATCGCGTACTTCGTCATCAATCTCTAAGGTGACTTGTTTATCATCAAGCTGGACTTGTAGCTCAACCAAGAATTTATCAACCACAGATACCACCACGGAGGTATCTAATGGGTTAAATTGGATGATGGCATCTAAACGGTTACGGAACTCTGGCGTAAAGACACGTTTGAGCGACTCCGTATTATCACGGCTATGGTCCTGCTGAGTAAAGCCCATTGAAGAGCGGCTAATACTATCAGCGCCGACGTTGGTCGTCATAATCACAATGACTTGCTTAAAGATAGCCACACGACCATTGTTATCAGTCAATGTACCATGATCCATGACTTGCAGTAACAAGTTGAAGACATCAGGGTGCGCTTTTTCAATCTCGTCAAGCAATAACACACAATGTGGATGTTGATTGATTTTTTCAGTCAACAGACCGCCCTGGTCATAACCAACATAGCCAGGAGGCGCACCAATCAAACGCGATGCGGTATGGGCTTCCATATATTCTGACATATCAAAACGAACCAGTTCTACGCCTAACAAATTTGCCAATTGACGTGAAACTTCGGTTTTACCCACCCCAGTAGGACCAGCAAACATAAACGAGCCGATAGGCTTATCTGGCGCCTTTAGGCCAGCGCGAGACAGTTTAATCGCATCTGCTAGCGTTTCAATCGCTTCATCTTGACCAAACACCAAGTGCTTAAGATCACGATCTAAGTGCTGAAGAATACTCTTATCATCACTCGATACTGACTTGGGGGGGATACGTGCAAGCTTGGCAACAATCGCCTCAATATCTGCCACATCGATTTTCATCGGTGGTTTTTTCTTAGCCTTGACACTTTTTGACTCACTGAACAATTTGGCACGATCATTGGCTTTTGCAGTTTCCGCTTCATCCTGCATTTCGCTATCACTATACGTGTCACCATCGAGACCCTCAACATCAGCATCAATCTGAGCATCAAAATCTTGCTCTATATCCGCAATGAAGCTTTCTTCTGCATCAATATCATTAGCATCAGGAATTACGCCTAAACGCTTATAGGCGCCTGCTTCGTCAATCACATCAATTGCTTTATCTGGTAAAAAACGCTCGTGAATATGCTTAGCAGATAATTGAACGGCGGTGACCAACGCTTCATCGGTATATTCGACGTTATGGAATTCCTCATAACGTGGTTTAAGACCGCGTAAAATATCAATCGTATCGTCAACACTTGGTTCTTTGACATCAATTTTCTGGAAACGACGTGACAGTGCATGGTCTTTTTCAAACACTTGACGGTATTCGGTAAAGGTAGTTGAGCCGATACAGCGCAGCTCACCATTAGCAAGTGCTGGCTTAATCAAGTTTGATACGTCCATATTGCTACTCATTGACGACCCTGCGCCAATAATCATATGAATCTCATCAATAAACAAGATTGCATTAGGCTTTTTCTTTAGCGCATCAAGCAGTGACTTCATGCGTTTTTCGAAATCACCACGGTATTTAGTACCAGCGATTAATGAGCCGATATCAAGGCTATAAATCACGCAGCCATTCAATGGTTTCGGTGCTTTATCATTAATAATCAACCACGCCAAACCTTCAGCGATAGAGGTCTTACCAACACCAGGCTCACCAACCAATAACGGGTTATTTTTACGGCGACGACATAATACTTGCGCGGCGCGCTCAATTTCAGGGCCACGTCCAATTAATGGATCCGTCTTACCTTCAGCCGCACGCTGGTTTAGGTTGGTCGCAAACTCAACCAAGGGATCTTTACTGGTTTTTTCTGAGGCACTACGGCGTTCACCCGTCATAGAAGCACGTGGCTCAGATGGCTCGTCTTTATCTTGACCATGCGATAAGTATTGGGTCAACTCAAGACGACTAATACCCTGCTTTTTGAGCAAATAAACGGCATAAGTATCGTGCTCTGAAAACATAGATACTAAAATATCTGAGCCTTCAACAAGGCGACCACCACCAATAGATTGCACATGGAAAATAGCACGCTGTAGAATACGATCAAAGCTTTGGGTTGGCTGCGGTGACTGCTCGGTGTCTGCGTCTACCGTTGGCGTATGCTTATTGATATAAGCTTCTAACTCGGTACGCAGCGTTGAAACATTGGCATTACAGGCAGTTAATGTATTGGCAGCGTGAGTATTCTCTAATAACGCCAATAATAGATGCTCAACAGTGAGGTACTCATGCGATTTTTGGCGCGCAAGTGTCATTGCTAAACGCAAAGAAACTTCAAGATGACGACTTAACATAACGACTTCCTACGGTTATACCTATCTTTATAATTGATAGCTTTATGAATGAGTTAGTAAGTAAATCAGGGCGACAGATGGATTGTTCAAGGGCTAAATCTGTATTATCAAAAGACAGCGCTAAATGATATTGACCATGTATTACTCAAGTAGCAGTGCTATCTACTTATCACCAATTAAGCGTTTTAATCCCTCATACTTGCTTTTCTTTATCTCAACACGATACTTAAGAAGAGTCAATCTATTAACACATACTAAAATGTATCAAGGCGTACTGCGCATCAATATTTATAGTAACGAAATAGTATGAAAGCTTCAAAAGCTGAGCAAATAAAGGAGAAATCGGTAATAGAATAATAAATGAGAGAATGAAAGATACAAATGACTTTTTTAAGCCATCAGCTGGTTAAATTATAGAAAAATTCAAGTTAATAAGATGACTAGAAAATGATACGAGTGCAGCAATAATTTCTATAAAATTTAAACAGCTGTTTGATGTGATGACTTAATATAGATAAGGGTATATTAAAGAAAAATCAAGGTTAGGAAGTTTTTATAATAAGGAATTTATGAGTGACTGCTTGGATACAGAGTACCTATCAAGCTCACAATGAGCAGTTTTTAGAGCTTGACAGGGTTTCTAAACGATAAAACCATTGGAAATAATAAGATAGAAACACGAAAAGAAGATAGAACTTTAAATTCATATTTACGCTATTTTCTTATTCGCCTTGATGTGGCTCAATCTGGGTCAATAAGGGATAACCTTCACGATGTGCCAGACTGTTTACTTTTTTGGCTTTGGTCTCAGCGATATCTTTAGGATAGATACCAGCAATGCCTTTGCTACTGTTATGAATCGTTAGCATAACTTCGACTGCCGAATCCATACTATGACGAAATTCAGACTGTAAAATATAAACGACGAACTCCATCGGCGTATAATTATCATTATACATAACGACGGCATACATAGGCGGCTTAGCCACTTCTGGCTCTGCAACCAGTACATCTGCTTGTGGCGAGGTTTCGCCGTCCGTATCACCATCTTGTGCACGATGAGCAGGTATAGTTGGAAAGTGCCAATCAGCAACAGTTGGCAACGCTTGCAATAGGGTTTGTTTTATCATAATTGGCATACAAATTAATGGTTATATTTATAACAGAATAAAGAACGCTAACAGAGGTTGGCAAATGCAATGCTTATTATAGCGCTCTTAAATATGAATAGATTAAGGCTCAATCGGACTTTCGTCGACTTCAGGTAAATCTAAAAGTGATAGCGGCATATTATCAACTCGCTCGCCAAGCTTCCAATCATAGAGCTGCTCCACTTGTTGCCCGCCAGCTTGTAAGCTAAGTTTGACTTGTAACGGTTTAAAGCCTGATGGCATCATGAAACGACCACGAATACGAACGATACCTTCAATAGTATAAACTGGAGGATCTAGCGGCACCTCTACAAAATCATCGTCATTGAGCAACGTCAAAGTTGGCTTTAGGCGTTTGGCTTTGCCATCGCTAGCAAGCATGCCTATATCGAAACCATATTCAAAGGCATTTTCAGGTAATGGCTCAATCTTTGCCGCTATTACCTGTAGAGGCATGCCGCCTTTGTCACGAAGGACATCAGCATATAATTCATTCAGTTGAGAGACTTGTCTATTCTCAACCTTTAATTCTTGCTGGTTTTCACGCAACTCTTTGATGTTAGCCAAGCTAATCGCCAACTCCTGCTTAGCAGTAGCGGCTTGATTGGCCGCTATTTTATGACTAAGACGTAAATCTTCAAGCGCTTCTGTTGCCTCAGTGCTATTGATCATCGCTTGCTTGGTTTCAGTTTGCATAGAATGAAAGCCACGCTGATATCCTAATTTATGACCGAATATCAATCCAACAATGGCAGTCACCAATATGACAACGACAAAGAGAGCCAACACCAATGTGGATGCCCCTTGTTGGGTATCACCTACCTTAGTTACTGAACTAGCATTGGTTTTAAGAGAATACGGACTACGCTCTAAATGATACAAATCAGAGTCTTTGCACAATGAAAGTGCGGGCTGTGAGCAAAAGCGTCGTACAAGCTTGACACGCATTTAGACAATATCTCTTAACAGTAATGGCAATATTATAGCGGAATTTATAATCAATACCTAGCACCATAAATGTGAATGATTTGACCACAGCTAAACATCTGCTACGGAACAATAGGTGCAAAGTTTAGACCCATTGTTTCATCGAATCCGAACATGACATTCATATTTTGTACCGCTTGTCCTGCTGCCCCTTTTACCAAATTGTCTTGTACGACAATCACTGTCAATTCCGCACGTTCATTGTCTTGATGCACAGCAATGCGTAAACGGTTGCTGGCGCGGACACTACGGGTATCTGGATAAATACCTTTTGGCATGACATCAATAAACGCTTCTGATTCATAGCATGTTTCAAATATCTGCTGCCAATCAATAGCAGCACCCGCATCCGTCAGCTCAAGATGAATAGAGCTCAGCATGCCACGTATCATCGGCACAAGATGCGGTAAAAAACGAATGCGATGGGTGAACTGACTGTCTAATAACTGCGCCACGCCTTGCTCAATCTCGGGCAGGTGACGATGTCCTTCAACGCTATAAGCTTTAAAGTTATCAGTAGTTTCAGCATAATTAAGCGCAAGTGAAGCTTGGCGACCAGCGCCAGAAACACCAGACTTTGCATCGATAACGATGCGTGATTCCACCAATCTCTCTGCTTGCTTATTTTGCATATCGATTATTGGTTTCAAACCCAAAATAGCAGTGGTCGGATAACAACCAGGATTACCGACGACTAAAGCAGTGGCAAGTTTATCGCGATTCACTTCAGGTAAACCATAAACAGCTGTCTTTAGGAGCTCAGGACAGGCATGCGACTGCTGATACCAGTGCTCAAAATCAGACAGTGACTGCAAACGAAAATCTGCGGCCAAATCAATGACTTTCACACCGGCTTGCGTTAGCGCCTCTGCTTGCTTCATCGCTACGCCATGTGGAGTGGCAAAAAAGACCACATCACACTTTTGCAGCGTTGCAAGCGTCTCGTCACCCAAGTCGCTAAAGACAATATCTGATATACCGCGTAAGCTTGGAAATATCTCATCAGCGCGTGTACCAGCTTCGCTACGCGAGGTTAGCAAATCAATAGATACTTCAGGATGCGCAGATAACAAGCGAATCAGCTCAATACCCGTATAACCTGTGCCACCAACAATCGCTGCTGAAATCATAAGATATTCCTTTTTATTTTACTTGGTAAATATCAGTATTTGTTAAACAAATCTTAGATAGAAAGCTCGCTTATATACCTGAACTTTGTCATTTTTAGATTCTAGCGGCTTTAGATTTTATAATCGTGCACCGCATCGATAAATACTTTGGCATTGTCAGGATTGACCCACTGCGTAATACCATGACCTAAGTTTGCTATATAACCCGTTTTTTCGCCGCTTGCATAAGCACTATCAAGCATTGCATTTACTTCAGCACGAATCGTCGCAGGTGAACCATACAATGTTGCTGGATCCAAATTGCCTTGAATGGCTTTACTACTCTGTAGTTTTTTATGCTGTTTGGTCAATTGACGCTGACTTTCAGCCAATACTTGGCGTGCACAATCAATGGGCATCGTCCAATCTAATCCTAAAACATCGGCTTGACTATCTGCTTGCACATCCAACCATAACCCACCACCTTTGGTAAATAATACCACTGGTATCTGCGGATGGCGTACTTTTAATTCAGCGACGATACGCTTATTATAAGCATGAGAAAAATCGATAAACTGACGATGGCCAAGCGCCCCGCCCCAACTATCAAAAATCTGTAGAATTTGAGCACCAGCGACCACTTGTGCATCTAGATAATCAATGACAGAAGTAGCTAATTTATCTAATAATTGATGCAAAAAATCAGGGTTGCTATACAAAAAGCCTTTAGTATAACGATAGTCTTTTGAGCTACCGCCTTCGATCATGTAAGTGGCCAATGTCCATGGACTACCAGAGAAACCAAATAACGGCACTTGACCATTTAATGCTTTGCGGATGCTCGTCACCGCACGCATGACATAATCAAGAGAATCATTGGGTTCAAGTACTGGCAATCGATCTAAGTCTGCTTGCGTACGAATAGGATGTTTAAACTTAGGACCTTCGCCCGCCTCAAAGTATAAACCTAGACCCATAGCGTCAGGTATGGTCAAAATATCACTAAATAAGATAGCAGCATCTAAATCATAACGGCGTAGTGGCTGTAAAGTAACTTCAGTAGCGCGGTCCGTATCTTTGCACAGGCTCATAAAGTCGCCCGCTTCTGCACGAGTAGCTTTATATTCTGGTAAATAACGACCAGCTTGACGCATCATCCAGACTGGCGTGGTGTCTATTGATTCAAAGCGTAATGCCCGTAACAATCTGTCGTTCTTTAAAGGCGCAAATTCTTGCTGGATCGAGTTACTATTGTCTGAAGCACTCATGTACAAATCTCCAAAACAACACCGCATTCATGATCATCAATGAATACGGTGCTGGATAAAATAAGTTGAATAAAAGAATATTAAAACGTTTAGATAGCGACAATCTATTCTAAAAAACCACAAATAATGAGATATTAGTTAATAACAATTTATTGGTTAATATCTCTCGTGTTAACAATCATAAGAATAATAATCATTAAAAGTATTTGTATTTTTTAGAGCGTCATTTGCCGTTAGTCTTTAATCAATAATATCGTGCTCATATTTGAAATTGGATGAATACCATGAATGGTCTACATGGTCAGCGCTAAATTATCACGGTGTACCATGACCACACGCTCTTCATTATTACCAAGAATTCTATCAAACTGCTCAGTACGCTCACGAGCCACTCGGCAAGCATCACGAGATGAAAAATTCACTTGTCCAACCGCTAAACGCTCGCCCGTATCTTGATGCACCACCTCAACCACGTCGCCTTCGTCGAAATCACCGCGTACTTCTACCACACCGACTGGTAGTAAGCTCTTGTGATGCTCAACTACTGCTTTTGCTGCGCCTGCATCGACTATTAGAGTGCCTGACATACGTAAATGCGCGGCAAGCCATTGTTTGCGTGCAATGATTTTGTCTTGATCATTGGTGGTCAATAAAGTACCAACCGCTTCGCCTGATACCACACGAGTAATAACATCATCGATAGCACCGCTCACGATAACGGTTGGACAACCACCCATCGCTGCAAGACGACCAGCACGAATTTTGGTCAGCATACCGCCGCGACCAAGCTTGCCACCATCCCCTGCAATATCAAATAAGTAATCCGCCATCGCACGCTCTTGGCGAATCATTTTTGCATTAGGATTGTCGCGCGGATTGTCCGTAAACACCCCATCTTGATCAGTTAAAATGATATATAAATCGGCATTGACCATCGCCGCTGCCATCGCGCCCAAAGTATCGTTATCACCAAATTTAATTTCATCAATGGTAATGGTATCATTTTCATTGATGACTGGTAGCACGCGCCACTCTAGTAATTGTGTCAACGCACCCGTCGTATTCAAGTAACGGCTACGATTAGACAAATCATCATGTGTTAGTAGTAGCTGCGAGCTTTGAATACCATGCTGAATTAATGCTGACCACCACGTTTCAATCAAACCCATTTGACCAATAGAAGCACAGGCCTGTAGTGCTGCTAGTTTCTTCGGGCGCTCCTCAAGGTTCATTCGTACCACACCTTCGGCAACAGCACCTGACGATACTAGCAGTACTTCGACGCCTTGCTTGTGCAATTTAGCGATCTGCTTTGCCCACTCGTATATGGCAGTTCGATCCAGCCCTCGACCGTTATTGGTTAACAACGATGAGCCAATCTTGACAATAACGCGTTGAATATCAAAGTTGCGAGTTTGTTTAATAAACCTTGCTTCTTCGGTCGTGTTTTCTATGTCACCTGCCATATAAACTCCTGTCTCTCATGTGAATTGATTACGGGGATTGATCTAAAAAATTCAAGTATATCAGCTCAAGCCTGTTAGCTTAAGGAACATAAATGACCTCAACACCATCTTCGTCGTCATCGTCAAAATCAGCATCGTTGTCGCTTAAATCTACACCTTCGCGAGCCGCTTTACGAGCCGCACGATAGGCTTCACGCTGCGCCTCAGTGTTTAGACGGACTTCTACTTCTAAGCGCTCAAAACGGGTTCTTTGTGCTTCAGCGAAGATAGGATCTTCTAGTTCACGCTCACGCTCTAGTTCAATCTCATTCATTAAATGATATTTAACTGCATCAGTCCCTTCACCCATTAAGGTTGACGTGCGAAATACATCGCCTGTCCAATCAAGCTCGGCGACAATATGAGTACAAAGCTCATCTAACTCTTCGTCAGGCACCTGATCAATTTTGTTTAATATCAAAATCTGGGGCAAGTTGGATAACTCAGGCGAAAAACGCTCAAGTTCATTCAAAATAACACGAGCGTTGGCTACCGGATCGCTGCCATCAATTGGCTTTACATCAACTACATGTAACAGACGACGAGTACGAGCCACATGTTTTAAGAAACGAATGCCAAGTCCAGCACCTTCTGAAGCACCTTCGATCAAACCTGGAATATCTGCCATCACAAATGAGCGATGACGACCGATATCAACCACACCTAGATTCGGAACGAGGGTGGTAAACGGATAGTCAGCAACTTTTGGTCTAGCAGCAGAGACTTGACGAATAAAGGTAGATTTACCAGCATTAGGCAAACCAATCAAGCCAACATCAGCCACAACTTTTAGCTCAAACTTAAGAACTTTTAACTCACCTTCAAAACCAGACGTCGATTTACGCGGTGCTTGGTTGGTAGAGCTCTTAAAATGGGTATTGCCCAAACCACCATCACCACCTTTGGCAATCAGTAGCGTCTGACCAAGTTCAATCAAGTCACCCAACACTTCGTCAGTTTCGGTATCAACTACCGTGGTACCGATAGGTACTGGTAAAAACAAATCATCAGAGCCCTTGCCTGAACAGTTTCTACTGTGGCCATTCTCTGCTCGCATAGCATCATGACGACGGGTATAACGATAGTCCACTAGGGTGTTGGTGTTATCCTCTGCAATGACGTAAATATCTCCGCCCTTGCCACCATCTCCACCATCAGGTCCACCACGTGGGACATACTTTTCTCGGCGAAAACTGGCGATTCCGTTACCACCGTCACCTGCTTTTACCGTTACGACGGCTTCATCAATAAATCGCATCTTACGTTCCTTTATTTACACTCTAGTTTATAGACTCAATAGCAGTCATATACTGCTTCTTTTGCCTATAGGTATCTTTTAAAAAATAGGAGACTTACGTCTATGTTGCTATATATCATTGCTTTATTTATGACAATAACACCCGATAACCAATTGGACTATCGGGTGCGGTATATATTAACTTAAAAAATCACATCTATTTGTCCATGCTAAAAGTGACTATTAAAATACTTTCTTATAAAGAGTACCTCAATATTAAAAACTCACTACTGCTGTACAAATGTATTAAGCTGGAATCTGTGTATAACTGATGCCTGCCATTTGTGTGGCTAAACGTAATACTTGCGTACTATAGCCAACTTCATTGTCATACCAGATATAAACAATGGCATGATTGTCGGTCAAAATAGTCGCTTGGGCATCGACAATACCTACATGGGTATCACCAACAAAATCCGTCGATACCGCTTCAGTAGAATCTGTATAAGCAATCTGTGTTTGCCACTGACTGCTATTAGAGATTTTACGCATGAATTCATTTAACGCATCAGCATTTTCTGGTGCTGTTTTAAGATTCAAGTTTAAAATCGCTAAGCTGACGTTTGGCGTTGGTACACGGATGGCATTACCCGTTAGTTTACCACTAAGCTCTGGCAGTGCTTTACCAACCGCTTTAGCAGCACCCGTACTGGTAATAACCATATTCAATACAGCACTACGACCACGGCGATCCGCTTTATGATAATTATCAATCAAGTTCTGATCGTTAGTGAATGAGTGAATCGTTTCAACGTGACCGTTTTCGATACCGTATTCATCGTTCAATACTTTTAACGTTGGGGTGATTGCGTTGGTGGTACAGCTCGCCGCACTGACGATTGTATCTTCACCGACTGTATCGTTATTTACACCATAAACAACGTTTTTAATCTCACCGCCAGCTGGGGCTGTTAATAGGACTTTTTTCACACCAGTCGATTGCAAGTGCTTACCAAGACCCGCTTCATCTTTCCAAATGCCCGTATTGTCAATCACTAACGCATCATTAATACCGTAAGCCGTATAATCGATCTCGCTTGGATCTTTGGCGTAGATGACCTGAACAAAGCGGCCATTGATAATCAAGCCGTTGTTTTCATCATCAACCACCACGCCACCAGCAAAGCTACCATGAATCGAATCACGCTCTAGCAATGAGGCGCGCTTGGCCAAATCGCCAGATGCCGCAGGACGTACAACTATGGCTTTTAACTGCATACCTTTAGCACTTGACGCTTGTGATAATAGCAGGCGAGTTAAAATACGACCGATACGACCAAAACCGTATAGCACAACATCAGTCGCAGGATTAACCGTAGTGTCATCACTATTAACGGCTTGAAGTGCTGCTTGTAAATCACTGTCATTAGCGATTAATTGACCAACATCAACCTGTGCAGACTGAAGCTTATCATTAGCCGCTAGCGCTTTAACCATGGCTAAAGTGTCAGCGATATCAATAGATTTAGCCTCTTGGTTACGCAAGGCTACTTTTTGATGCAATGCCAATATTTGACCAACTGACGTCGTATTTAACGTGTCACCGAACAAGGTTACTTGTACGTCTTGCTCATTATAGAGCTTATTCAATAGCCCCATCAGCTCAATCGCTTGTTGCTCTTGATTGTTGTAGTTGCTTAAGTGGTCTTGATGTAATTGGCGTAAGGTATCAGCGTTGCTCACGAGAAACATCCTTATGGTCAGTAATGTGTGATCAGTAAATGATAGAGAATACAGATTAGATAGATTATGTGTGGTCTACGCAATCACTCTAGTATGGCAACCGCACGATATCGGTGTCAGTTATTGATATAGAGTATTGAGATCGCCTAGATTTTAGCCTAAAACGGCCTATTTTGCCAGTGATAACCGATCTGCTAGCGCTTATAAAGCATTTTATTGAGTTATGCAGGTTATTATAAAAATAAAGGCAGCCAATTATGCTGCCTTATTGTTTATTATTGCCAGTATCAAATAGTGGATGATGAAGTAACACTACTATTTAACCCAGTATCTAGTAAGTGATGCTCGTTATGGAACGAGACTAACCGTTTGATTGGTCTGCGAGGTTAACTTAAATTCCTTTAAGTCATAGCCTTGCTGTTGAGCGATTTGACGATATTTGGCATAGGTTTCTTGAGTGACGTTTGGCGAACGCGCCAATAACCATAAATATTTTTTATCAGGTGTTCCTACTAAAGCAGTCTTGTAATCAGCATCACGTGCTAGTACCCAATAATCGGCACGACCAACTGGCAACCAACGAATCCACGATGGTAAAAATGTGACCTTTAACTTACTGCCTGACTCATCAACAGGCTTAGCGATACCCTCAGAAGTAATACCAGAACCGTCTTTCTGTACGCATTTATTAGTGACTATGATACCTGAACCGTCGGTTTTTTCCGTATAATTGGCGGTGACATCACTGGCACAATTGCGCTGAAAATACATGGGCAAACGACCTATCTCATACCATGTTCCTGCATACTTTTTTAGATCAACGCTATCGACTGTGGTCGGTGTACTTGCAGACTTATGAATGATGGCGCTTGGCTTGATTGACAATGTCTCTGTAGTGGTTCTATCAGTAGTGGCGTTAGCAGTCATGTCAGCGTTAGCATTGACTGGTGGCGTCGCCGCATACGCTGAAAATGCAGCTAATGGTATGATAATAGCTAGGGCTATACCCGTATGCTTGATAAGTCCATTCATAAATATACGCTCCGGTATTTCTTTGTATGATGAGTAAGTAGAGGTTGATGATGAATCAGCATTTTGCGTTGAATGATGATTCTGTCCAGATTCTTTTTCGCTCAACTCTTGTGACCATTTATAATCGTTAGTGCAGTGACCACTATCCTTGGTACAGTAATCACTAACGAAATCACTGCTTTCGCTATGTTTTGAATCGCCGTCTTTGTTATTGTTGCTGTTAATCATAGCAGACTCTTTTGCCTGTAGTGGGCTCTTATCGGCGCTTTTATATCCAAAATAGTGATCTTGCGAAGACGTTTTTTTTGCCAAATGGGTAGAATATTGGTCATTTAGATTATCATGGTTGTAGCTAGCATCGTTGCTGGCGTGACCTGTCTGCCGTGTACTATCCTCATTCAGATGATAGTGGCGCGACTGGGTAGTCTGCTTAGATTGAGAACCAGCTTCCTTTGTATCAGACCATGCTGATTGAGGTAACTTATTGGTTTTCATAGAGGTACCATTATTGATAGTGACTGTTAACTATTCTTCTTATATGCCCTATATGTACTCTCATCTTCTGTGCGTCTTCAACTTTTAAAAATATATTGAATGTAAAAGCTGGCGCTGCAAAAACCAAATATTATGAGAGCAGTTAAGAGATATATTGATAATCAATTCGCTTATAAGAATATAGAGTAAATACTCTTTGTTTAGGTGATATATATTAATGGCAGCTCGACTATTAAAACAGTGTTGCAATGTAGGAAAAAGCAACGGTTTGTAAGTAACTATGCGTTTATGCAGTAGAATAAATACCGAATAAACACATAGTTACTGATTGGATAAATATATTAAAAATCAATTATTTGCCCTGATAGATGCCAATTAATGGCAATTCTGGTTCAGAACTGATCAGCATTGGTGCCAACACTCCTTCTATTAGTTTTTTACTATTCAAAGAACTGTCGAATACCAGCAACACTGATACCACCATGCTCTGATACTTGATGAATCAACACAGGTGATAAACCACCCAAACCGATAATCGGCATGTCAGCCAATTGTGCCAATGCTGACCATGATTCCCAACCAAGTGGCACAGTATCAGGATGTGTATGGGTGACTAGTACAGGAGACAAAAAGGCGCCAATGACGGGTGATAATTGCTGTTGTAACCGAGCATGAGCCAGTTTATTGGCAGCATCAATACTGGCGGCATCATGACAACTGACTATTAACGGATAATTTTTAGACAGCACTCTATCTTGTGTATCCTCCGACCATTGCAACAATGCGGTATGAGACAGCTGATTGGCAACGATTGAATTGGCAGTAGTTATATCTTTCATTGCTAGCGGCGCTTCAGTGGTTAGGGTCTGTCCATTGACATCACAAGGGACAATCGCCTTAATATCTGGACGCATGTGCATCAACTGCGCTGCTATACTTGCTGAGCCAGCTGCCTTTATTCGAATATATACCCAAGCATTGGCTGTTAGTTTGTTTTGATGAAAAGTCAGCCATGCGGCCATTGGATCAGGAGTGGCATCAAAATGCGTCAATGGATAGGTAATTGCTATCGTTGTTGGCACACTCAGCCATTCGAGAATTGTCTGGTTAGCAGCGGGTAAATGATACTTTCCTGCTAATAAATCTGCCTTATCTACCCACGTTAGCGCCTGACCTTCTAGCCCATATTGGCGATGCTTATGCTGCTCATACTGCTGCGCAGTCAGCTCAACTTTGTAAATCTGTAAATTGACCTGCTTATCACCATAATCATGATGCAGACGTCCAAGCTTGACCATCGTATTGTCACAAATCTCAATGCCTGTTTCTTCAGCGACTTCCCGAATCAATGCCTGCTCGGCGTTTTCATTGGTTTCTATTTTGCCACCTACAAATTCATAGCGATTGCCTTGATGCTGGGCGGCGTTTCTAAATCCAAGTAAATATTGGGCTTTATGATGAATGACCGCAACTGCCACGTTTACGATAAGTACTTTTTCGCTGTTAAATGAGCTATCAGTGTGGTTATCTGCTTCATTTGGCATCGGCGTCTCCTTTATTACTGTTTTTTTAAAGTGTGATTTGATTGGTTTATATTTTCAAAAAACCAAGTCAATTTATAGCCAACCTATTGATTTATAATAATAATTAGCTAATTTTTATTTATTTAAATCTCATTTACGAAAATTGCTTTAGATAAGTTTACACAATGACTGCATTTTATTTTATCAATTACCTTGCAAAATCTTTCAATGTAAATGATAATTATTATCGTTAAAGATAGTTACTGTATCGCCATTACTATTCAGCCATTTATTATCAAAAGGAATTTACTATGAGCATGGTTATCTCTCGTTACTTGAATTGCCGCGAAAACCGTTTACCAACTTTGCAATCACAACACTTATTTGCACTCACTAAAGAAGTGCGTATTGAGCATGAGGGTGAAGAGTATCGACTACGTTTGACACGTAATAATCGCTTAATCCTGACCAAATAGATTAATATCATTCATCATCAATATTAGGGCGTGTCCTCATTTTAAAAATGGTGATAAAAATGAGATAAATTGCCGTCAAACAAGGAAAATAGCGCCGATAATATCGAGATATTAGTCAGCTATTTGACGCCGTTTGGCAAGATTTGGCCATTTTTAACCCATTTAGATGACTATCAATTGAATTGAGGACACCTCCTAACCTACCTATAAAAAAACGCCTTCATTCAAAGGCGTTTTTTATTGGATAAAACAATGCGATTTAGAACTGCCAGCTGTAAACCACATCCACCGCGTTTTCTGCCGCTGAGGTTGCCTCTACATAAATACGTCGAGTTAACTGATAACGAATAGATAAGCTATTTTGAGCATTAAACACCCCTACTCCGTAGCGTATATACAAGTCAGGCGTCACGTAACCGGTGACGTTGACGTTGGTGTCTTCACTACTGCCTGAGGCATCAACGGTCAAACTCTGAAAACCAAAAATCTGACCAATTTGATTGGTTAGATTGCGCGTGCCACTCAGTCCAAAGCTTAAGCCCGCGGCGGCTAGGTTATTCGTCACTTGCGATTTAAAGCCTTGCTCACTGATTTGGGTGGCGCCCTTGTTATTAATTCGACCTGTCACCAGAGCATTCATCGCCTGCTGTTGGGTCAAACCTGCATTATTAAAGACAATAATATTGGGGCTTTCTGTATTGCCTTTGACACGCACACCTACCGTTTTGCCACTGATCGTTTTAACCGCCTCAATACTGAGGTTAGGTTTCATCACATCACCGTTGAAGCGCACTTGTCCGTAGTTAAGCTCTAGGTTCTGACCAAAAGCGTTGATATTGGTACGACGTGATACTTGCACCACCCCTTTTGCACGCATGACACCCGTGCCAGTTTGAGTGATATTAATCGCACCAGCTAAAGGAATAACGGCACCAAAACCACGGAAGTTGATATCATCACCCAAGTCGACACCGATATCCGCATTGATTGACCAAGGTTTCGATATTGCCAATACCTCGTCAATATTGCCAATGAGACGACGATCAAGAACCACTGCATCTTCAGTTTGAGTAATGATATCTTCGCTGGCTTCTGGCGGACGAATGGTCGCTGACGGTACGCTGACCGCTCCTTTAATATCAACATAACGATCGCCTGGACGCACGATGATATCAATATCAGGATTGATTTCTGCCACTAACAATGGTGGCTGAGTAATTACCAAACGCTCGCCGCTGACGCTAAGCTTCGCTTGGAGTTTTTGTTGCCAATTAACGGTCCCAGTCAAAACCCCTTTACCCGTACCACTGCTAAAGGTTCCATCAATAGTCGCTTGCGTGCCACGAATTTTGGCGTCAGTATTTACATTGGTTAAATTAATGGGCAAATCAAGCATCGCAATACGGCCATTAGCAAGTTTCACATCGCCATAGAATTGCGGCTTATCTAATGTACCGCCCAATCCTCCTGCCATCGTGACATTGCCCTCTAGCACTCGCATACCTGGGAAGAAAGGCTTGAATATCGCAAGGTTAAGCTCATTCAATACCAAAGCGCCCGAAATTGGCTTAGGCGTCTTATAAGGATCAACGACCACTTCAGCATAGCCACGCGCACCGCCACCAGTGTTAATATCGGTACGTAGTTTGATGCCCTCAGGGACGGACAATGCAATTAGTGAGACCCGCTTATAAGGCAGAGTGACGGGTAAACTATCACCATCTTGAATCAAGCCAATTTTGCCGTTGTCGGAATACAGTGTGGTATTAATCGTCGGTGGACGACCACGTTGCCAGCCAACAATCGCCTTACCATTAATTTTGCCATGCCAGTCGATATCTTTAGGTAAAAAGACCGAGAGTAATGACGTATCTAGATTTTGCAAGGCGATATTCACCTCACCTTTATCAGGTGACGCGATTAAGTTTTCACGTAAGCACACCTTGCCCGTTTGATCGGTGGCTTGCCAGCAGTGCGCTGCCAACTGTACTTTTAAATCGTTATTATTGCCATTTTGATTGTTGGGTAAATCAACAATCAACTGCGCTGGCTGTAACTGATTTAAGGTCGCATATTTGGATTGAACACGGCCTTTACCGATGACGCCAGACCAGCTTAATTTATCCCGATTGAAGCCGCCTTTAAGCCTTGCGCCAATCGTGAGCTGCTCATTGGCAACGTCAAGATTGACCACATGCGCCTGCTCAGTACCATTAAATGTTGCTTTAACGCTTTTAAAACTCTGTCCAGCTGCATCTAAGCCTTCAGCGGTGATAATAAGCTGACTTGGGCTGTTTGCTAAATTGACCAGCTTACCGCGCACGCGACCTTGGCGCAAAATAAAGCCCGGCAGTGCAATCCGCTCACCAACCAAATCGATATAAATAGTTGGCAGCGCTTGTCCTACTGGCTGTGATAAGGTCGCACCGCCAGTGACTTTGCCAGCCAATTTATCTGACAACTGATCCAGACTGGTAATATTAATTTTGGTTTGTAATTGCTTAGCATTGCCATTAGCAGTGACATAATTATCACCCCAACGTAGCACTAAATTATCCGCGTTTAAGCTGTCTATCAAGGCATTTACTTGCTTATATTGCGCCTGTGCATCTTGCGTTTGTAGACGCTTGAAATAGCTTGCCAAATCTTTTGGCAGACGCATCTTCGCTGCTAAGCTACCTTTGGCACTAAGCGGTTGACCCTTTAGCATACCTCTTAAATCAATTTTTTTGATATTAATGATTTGCTGCGAGTCACTCCAGCGCCCATCCGTATCGATAGTGCCGGTGATAAGGCTTGGAGTATCTTTGAGGAAATAACCAATATTAAAACGATCCATCACTGCGTCAATATCCCACGCAATGCCTTGACGCACATCAACCGTCCCTTTAGCATCAATACTGCCTGCCGCGCCCACATGACGGAAACGCTTGATACGAATCAGCTGGTCATCGCCACTGGCATCAATGGTTAGCTTGCCCGCTGGCAGTTGCTCAGCATCTAGCACTCCATCGAAATTCACCGCAAAACGTTGCAGTTTGCCTGCGGCATTTTTACTATTCTTAGGCGCAGTTTGCCACTCGCCACTGGTTTTTAGATCACCTGTGATAATCGCTGGATTATTGGGCAAGAAATAACCCAAATTAAATTTATCAAAGCGACCATCTATCGTCCAGCCGATATTTTTACGCAAATCGATGACGCCCTTGGCATTCACTGCGCCCGCTTCACCGTTGTAATTGAGCTTACGAATACTGATAAACTTTGGCGTGCCAGCCGCATCAATAGATAGGCGTCCTTTTGGTACATCTGCAGTATCGACTTGTCCATTGAAGCGCGCATCGAACATAGATAGCTCGCCACCAACGATATCGATTTTGGCATCACCCGCACCCGTTATACCAATAGCACGGCCATCTTGAGTCGCATCAAGTTGCGCCTGCAAGTCGGTCTTGTTTAAGGTGATAATATGACGCTGACCACTAACGCCACCTTTAGTAATAGTCAATAAACGACCACGCGCGCTGACACTACCTGTTAGGCGCTCAATCGGCAAATCACTGCGATACTGTTTGGGTAATAATCCATTGGTACGCGCATCTATCTGCCATGTGAGCGGACGCTTTTTATTTGCCAATTGAATCTGCCCAGTACCTGATAAGTCGCCCACGACTCCTTTATAATTCAGGCGATTGATGTCAATGACATCCCCAGCTTTGCGCACGCTCACGTCATAGTTGCCTTTAGGAGCGGCATTCAATTCATTAATGACCGCATTGGCATCTACTGATAACCGTGAGCCACGAATGATGACATCCGCCTGTCCACGCGGACTATCAATATTACCGATATTGGGCACATCGCGGCGGATTAGGTTTTGCCATTTAGCATCGATATACCAAGGCGCTACCTGTGTCGACTTCGCTGACGTTTTGCCTTGAACGATATTAGCATTCACATGCTCACCATCACGTTGACGCAAATCTGCATCAAGCTCTATGTTACCAGTGCTGTTTTTCTGCTGATAATGTAGTGACAATCGACCATTCAGCTTTTGCGGTGCATATGCTTTGAAATCAACATAGTCATTAGGAATAACGCGGCGAATATCAAAATTGCTACCTGTCGCTCGTACTTTTGCATCAAAACTGTCTTGCCAATCTAAAATACCTTGCAGAATTAAATTTCCAGCTGGCACCTGAGCATCTAAGCGATCAATACGCATCTGACTGTTTGCAATAACGGCGCGACCTTGATAGTGACCAGACGGAATGTCTTTAGCCGTCAGCTCAGTATTGATACGCAGACGTATTTCAGAGATAACCCCTGTCGCGGTAGCAGTACCACTTTTTAAACGAATTTTTTGACTGTCAGCATAAGGGATCAAAATATCATCCCATTGCAATTTTGCCTGAAATGGCGAATCCTGATCTAAACCTTGTACAACAAAATCACCGCTCACATCGCTGTCATTGTAACGACTACGAACCTTACCAACCGTACGTTTTAGCGTCCCTGTTGCTGTGATATTCAATGGGTCAACATAGGCTTTTTCTAGCGCACTGACTTCTGCAATCGCGCTTAAATCTAGCGGATAGTCGCCTTGTAAATCAATTTCACCTTGTAAGGCACTGATTTTGACGATATCAGCATATTGTAAATCGCCGCGACCAACCGTTACCGTGCTACCGACCCATGTCAAATCACGGGCAACAATATCCTGCACAACGATGGGCTCTTTGGTCACTTGTTTATAAGTAATATTTTTTATTTTAGCGTGATCAAAGCGTAAGTTCACTGGTAGCTGTAACGTTTTATAATCGAACGGCTCACCCGTTGGTGGCTTGTTATTGATAATCTCAATGGTTTGTATGTCTGCATCACGCAGATGCACTTCTTTGGCAAATATGGCACGCCAGCCTATCTTGACGTAAGCTTTATCAACCAATACTTCAAGGTCTTCAGTCGCCTTGATATCGATATCAGTGACCCAGATACCATCACGTAAATTACCGCGACCATATTTAAAATCAATGCCCGTCTCAGCACTGACTTTCTCTAATATAAACTTCGTACCCGACTCTGTGCCCATTGCGTAAAAAAACACGGCAAACATGATGGCCAGCACAATTAAAATAAGCACCAGTAATTTGAGCAAAAATGACAGCGGATACCAACGTCTGACGGCACGAGCGTCTCGCTGTGCTGGATCTTCATCTGGGGCGTTATTAGGCGGGGTATTTTTTGTCAGCATGACACTCAACTACGTTAAAGAATGGTCACCGGCAATCGGCACGATAAATAAGAAATACAACGGATATTGCTAATAGCGCGTGTTGAACCTGTCTCTATGTCACTAACTGAGACGACTTAAGAATGTTCAATACGCGCTAAATGATGTCACTACTGGATTGAATGGCTATAAAGGCGAGCCAATAAAGAAGTGCAGTCTAACGGGTATGCTTTCTTCTGTCACGCCAGCAGCCACATCAACTCTTACCACACCGACTGGCGATGCCCAGCGGATACCAACACCGACGCCGACCTTTGTCTCAGTATCGAAGTTTTTGTCGTAAGCATTACCCACATCAGTGAAGAATGCCCCGCGGAATCCTGGTTTAAATTCATAGTTATACTCTGCACTACCAACCGCAAGCACTTGCCCACCAGTCAAATAGCCCTTGTCGAGCGGTGACAAGCTCTCATAGTCATAACCACGAATACTTTGATCGCCACCCGCAAAGAAGCGTAATTTATAAGGCACATCATAAAAATCATCTGCCCAGATGTAGCCTGTATTCAGACTGCCCAGCACTTGATGCTTTTGCTCATCGCCAAAACTATAAATGCCGCTGACACCCGCGCGAATGATTGCCATATTAGTGTCGCTAAGGGCTTTATCAGCCCCTGCTTCAAGCGAGTAATACTGACGCATACCGCGAGTCGGATTGGTCACACTGTCTACATCGGTTTTGTTCATACCATAACCAAATAGCAGCGCTTGCTGCTTAGGCTTAGAGGAAGTAAAGCGAATAGGTAGATCGTCCAACTCTGTCTCATCAACTCCAGTCTCTAGCTCATCTAAACGGTAATTCACAGAGTAGCTGCGATTCCAGCCACTGTCACGGCGAATATTACGCGCCAATGCCGCTTTTAGCGTCGTAGTAGATAAGTCGAAGTTGCCTTCACCTTGGTCGATGACCTCTTCTTCATAGGTAAGACGCGCATCTAATTTATCGTTAAGTGGATGTTTCCAAGGTCGACTGGCATAAACAGCGACGTTTTTAGTAATTCTGGAAACTTCGGTCTCTGCACCAGCTTGATAGCCTTTACGATTGAGCAAATTATAATCTATTTTTGCCGTCGCTCGCACGCCCGTATCTGTGCCGTAACCAAGACCTACTTGGGCATCGCGCGGCTTACTTGAAGAGACAAAAACATACAACGGTACTTTTTTACTTTCTGCCACTTGTTGCGGGGTTTTTCGACCAGCCAGCGTTGGTGGTACAAAGTTTTCATCAGTGATTAAGCTTTCTTCATCAGGGAATATTTTTTGCGCAATATTACTGATGCCGTCGCTTATTTTACCCAAAAGATTGTCCGCCTCTTGGTCTTTTTCATCCAATACACGGTCATTTGGTAAGCGGCTCAAACGCTCTGCTTTTTGTTTGATAGCTTGTAGTTTATCAAGTGTTGCTGCATCAGCTTCAAAATCGATCGCCGCAATGTCGGCGGGATTGACTGTTTCACCGCTATTGGCAGTCGTATTACCCTCACTCTCTGCGTTATTTTCATTACCGTCATCAGCGTTATTGTCTTGATTAACACGGCTACTATTAGAAGCAGCTGAGCTTTCAGCACCATTATTGCCCGCAATGTCTAAGGCGCCATCACTATTAATATCGTCGTCGAGTGTGCCGCTATTATTGGTAGGCGTGTTATCAAAAGCCAAAGTACTGGCTTCACTGCGTTCATCTGGCGGCAATATCGACTCAACGTTGACCGTATTAAAATAACGAGTCGCTGATAAGTCATTGCTAAACTCGGTCACCGCTGGACGATAAAAAGGATCGCCGGACTTAAAGTCGAACAACTGTTGTAATAGTGACAACTCAACAGGTAGCTTGTCAGGATCTTGGGTTAAGGTGTTGGTTTCTTCATCGTATGTAAAAAACACAACGTCATCAAACTCATAACGATCACCAGTGTTGTAGACCAGCGACACATCCGCTGTATTATCTGGCAAGATAATATCAACGGATTTGTTGAGCCAATATTGATCAAAATAGCCATAAGTATTACTCAGCGACTCAAGGGCCGCCTTGCTATCTTTATAAACACGGTGATTGAAGATATCACCGACTTGTGGCGGCAAGTCTTTTTCAAGTGCTATATATTCTGGTTGTTCACCGCCTTCACCGCGAATCTCAACAATACGGCTATCCACACGTACCGGCTCGCCCAGCTCTTCAATAATGACATCGATCGTATCAGCATTGCGCTGACGTAGGCGTAACGTAATATCATAGTAACCCACTGCTTGGGCTGCCTCTAATGCTGTTTGGCGTAGGCGTGGCAAGGCGGCCGTAAAGTCGGTAACTGACTGAACCGTCGTATCATCAAGGGCAGCCTTGATGTTTTTCATGGGCTGAACGTCATTATCCGCTTTGGTGAGCTTTGGCTTACCATTGACAGTACCTTCAGCGGTCGCCTGCCGTAGATAAATTGTGGTATCTACATGTGGTAATGCCATCACACCTGCATTGAATAAACGGTTATAAAGGCGTTTCACGATATTGCCTTTATTACGCGCCATTGGCTTGGGCTTACTGGCTTGTTCGATACTCTGGTTTATTCCCTGAGAGTCCGCTTGATAGTCTGGCAAGTAGTCATCAGGATTGATGATATCTGACGTTGTACCATCTTCATTGGTCTCATCACTGGCATTGGCAACAATCTCATTATCGAAAGTACCGGTTCCATCCACGCGTCCACTACTGACAGAGTCGCTAACATCGATCGGACGCGACATAACTTCAGCCGTCTGTGCACTTTCAGCAGCGCTCTCATTCCTACCTAATGTCTCAAGATTGTTAGGAGCTGGCAGATTGGTCGCATCCAAATCCACATCTAAACCAATAGGCGGGGTTGCATCATCTAATGTAGCAATTGGCGCATCAAAATCGCGATCGTTATTAACGTTGGTACTATTAACGTCAGTACTGCTATTAACGTCAGTACTGCTATTAACGTCCGTACTATTATTGATGTCATCAATATCTTTGGCATTCTGCATGTCCATCGCAGCCAGCTCACGATCAATCTCCTCAGGCGTCATCATCTGATAACCCTGCTGCTGTATGGCTGCGGCTTGTTGCAACAAGTCATCACTGGCGCTATCGGAAAGATCGAGCTGAGCATCATTTGCGCCAGCCATATTATCCATGGCATTTGCCTGAGCATTAGCCATACCCTGAGGCTGAGCAGCTGGTTTTTTAGCGCTTTTATCTTGCGCATCAGACTTCTTAATGCCTAGGCTTTGTTCGCTGTACTCATCCAATACTGACTGATCGATAATGCCCTGCTCTACTGCCTTTTTTAGGCGCAATGCATCCAAAGCGATATCGAGCTGAGTATCATCATCTGACAGTGTGGTCGATTGAGTGTTTGTTGATTGAGTACTGGTTGGTTGAATATTTGATTGATCGACAGCTATTTGATTGCTCGTAGGTTGTTTAGGAGAACTGATATTATTTGTGGTATCAGCCAATGCAGCAGGTGCCAGACCGAAACCCACCAGGCTGGTCGCTAGCGCAGTGAAAAGTGCTGAACGCGTAAAATGAATGCGCGGCGTATTGCCATGAGTTGCCATAGCTGCTGTACGACGTGTTTTTTGAAAACGGTCACTCTGAAAATCTTGAATTTCAATATCCTCTTGAACATTATCTGTATCACACTGCATCATCGATACATTGCGCGCGAGCGTTGAAGGCTGGTGTTTCATGTGTATTTCCTATCACCTCACGCGGCACAATATTATGAACGATAACAATCGCCTAGTCTTACCGGTGAATAAACTTATAGCAGTTGGCTGAATTATGGTTTACTGTCTTGCTTTGGATAATGACCATTTATAACGCAAACCTTGGTGTCAGATTAGCACCATGTTTTTATCAAAAAATAGACATGCATAAGTGGTAGCAAGCCTTTGCCATTACTCACACCTCGCGACGCAACCATGCAAAATTTACAAATCATAACTTAGATAATTATGAAATCATAGCGTCGAGCGCATGTATTTTTACCAAAGCCTTGCTATTATACGGCTTAATATTGATAAAACCTATGCTATATTTCGATAAGTTTTTGATACTGTTAATAATTATATCGATAATTACTTTCACTTTAAAAGCGGTATTCAGCGCTTTTCTTTGATCTAGCAACCGCGACCCGTCTGTAGGAATGTTCATGGCCAATCAGTTTCAATTATTTAAGCACCGCCGTTTTAGCGCCATGTTTTTTACCCAGTTTTTGGGCGCGTTTAATGACAATATTTTTAAGCAAGCGCTCATACTGGTTTTGACTTACACCGCTGCGAGTCAGTTGGGCATGGAAGTCAGTATTTTGAATAACTTGGCCGCGATGTTGTTTATTTTGCCTTATTTTTTGTTTTCTGCGCTGGCAGGACAAATCGCGGATAAATTCGAAAAATCAAAACTCACACGATTGATTAAGCTGCTTGAGTTCGTAATTATGGTGATTGCGGCAGTAGGGTTCGTGTTTGAATGGTATGCATTGTTATTTGTTGCGTTGTTTCTCATGGGTACTCAATCTACTTTTTTCGGGCCTATTAAATACGCCTACTTACCACAAGCGATGAAAGAAGATGAATTGGTTGGTGCTAATGGTTTGTTTCAAATGGGAACATCGTTAGCGATCTTGCTCGGTATGATTATCGCGGGTGTTTTAACTCAGATAGCGCAGCCGCTCTATTGGATAAGTGTGACCGTATTGGTCATCGCCGTATTGGGTTATTTTGTCGCACGATTGATACCCCACATGCCAGCGATGCAGCCAAACCTAAAAATCAACTGGAACATTGTGACCACTAGTGTGGCGACGGTGCGCTACTTATATTCATTGCCTTTTTTGTTCTTTGTCATCCTTGGTAATAGCTGGTTTTGGTTTTATGGCGCGACGTTTTTGACCCAAACGCCAGAATTCAGCAAGGTCATCTTACATGGTGATGAATCAGTGGTTATTTTCCTATTAACCTTGTTTTCTGTTGGTGTGTCGATTGGCTCATTATTATGCAAATCACTAACCAAAAACCAAGTCAGCTTACGTCTTTTGCCCTTTGGTATCGCCGGCTTAAGTATTTTTGCGATTGACTTATACTTTTCGCTGTCAGGATTGAATATTAACGTTACTAGTGAGGCGTTACTTGGTATTAGCGATTTATTTGGGATGAGTGGCAGCTGGCGCGTGTTTGCTGATTTATTCTTTTTGGGCTTTAGCGGCGGTTTATACATCGTACCGTTGTATGCCTCTATGCAAGCCTATGCACCCAAGAGCCACCGCGCGCGCGTCGTTGGTGCCAACAATATCTTTAACGCGATATTTATGGTCACCTCAGCGATTTTCTCTATCGTGATCTTGAACGCTTTGGGATTCAATTTACCTCAGTTATTTTTGGTGACAGGACTCATAAACATTGCCTTCGGTGCCTTTTTATACAGTAAACTCAATAAACATATTAAAAATGCGGTCATCCAAACGCATGATGAAGTGGCTCCATAAGTAAGATTGACATGCTGCTATAGCAATCGGTGTGTTATCAAATGGATAATATTGGTGCTGATAATTTAGATTGTTTGCTATAGTAATGTCTATGCGTTAATCACTATCATTATTTTAGAAAAACAGACAATGTTTTTAGAAGAACAGATAAGTTTAATTTTTTGATCGTATTTAAGCCATCAGGAGTGAATCATGGCCCTGCGTCCCTTATCCAAAGTCGACCAATTATTACTTGGGGTCGATAAGGCATTACGAGCTGTCGTACCACATTCAAACCCTAGCACTCGTCCACTACCAGTCAGCAGTGACGAGATTCCTGAGCTCACTATCACCGAGGCGCGACATGTCGCAGGATTGATGCGTATCAATCATACTGGTGAAGTATGCGCGCAAGGTCTGTATCATGGTCAAGCATTTGCCGCCAAAGACAGTGGCGTCAAGCAAGCCATGCAGCAATCAGCCGAAGAAGAGGTCGATCATTTGGTCTGGTGCGAGACGCGATTAAACGAGCTTGGCAGTCATGCCAGTGTCTTTACGCCATTATGGTATGGCATGTCTTTCGGTCTTGGCGCAGTCGCGGGTGCCATCTCTAATGAATTTAGTTTGGGATTCGTCGCAGAGACAGAAGCTCAAGTCAGCGAACATTTACAAGACCATATCACCCAATTACCAGAGCACGATAAACGCTCAAAAGAGATACTGGCACAAATGGATATTGAAGAGTTGCATCATCGTGAGCTAGCATTAGCAAATGGCGGCGCAGCGTTATCACCACCTGTACGTCATACTATGCGCTGGATGGCCAATCGCATGAAAGCCACGGCATATCACTTGTAATTGCCATCTTTGATAGCAGATTTTGAGCGATAGGTTGTGATGGTAAGTTCGTTGTGAGGGTAATTACAGTGCGCTTTATTATTGATATTGCTTTCATTTACCCTGCTGTCGCTGGCATGACGTACACGCTATCGCGTTACTATTAACAATCCTACTACTGATAGCGCTCAGTTGAATTTGTTAGGGTATTAAAAATTTGTATGATTTTGCCGCAAAGACATGAGCTAATAACCATTCAATTGCTAAATAACAACTAAATAAATTAAGGTAACGATTTTTATGAAAGCCATCAACCAATCGACTCTCTCTGCCCGTTCGTCTAGCAAGTCGCCTAAACTGGCAACTCTGACAGCACTGGCAACAGCTTGTGCCATGCTATTATCAGCGCCTGTCAATGCGGCTGAAACCAATGCGGCAACAGATGCTGCAAAGACCGATACTACTGCCACATCGGTGCCTAGTGCCATGGATTCTAGCAAACGTGTGATTCGCCTTGCTCGACCGACTGCGGCTAGTACAGCACAAGAGGGTACTTTACCGACTGCGGCGGTGACAGCCAATACTCAACCAACTGACCTTCAAAGCACTAGCGTTCCACAAAGTGCTCCTTTACCAAATAATGCTCAGCCGTATCGTGCGCCAATGAGTACATTGCAACCACAAGATGTTGTACCAGCACCAAAAATACCTGAGTTCACTGGCACCACTCGAGTTTATGAGCCTGGTCCTTTGACCGCTACTGGTGTCGACCTGCGTAGTGGTCAGCTTGCCAATATACCAACGCCGCAAGTGCAATTGTCAGACGTAAGCTTTGTACCGACCGTGTTGATTCCTCAGCAAAACGGTAATAACAACGATCAGCTAGATGTGAGCTTGCTTGATGATTTCATCGAAGACGTCTCACCTAATGCCCGTCATTACCCACCAAACTTCCCTAACCGCTCACAGCGCCATTATACGCGTGAAAAAATCAAAGTATTGGCTGAATGGATACAGCCTTATGCTGAATCACCAAATGCCTCTTATGATGTACTGATTCGTGCTGCTAAACTTAATGGCATGGGACGTAACTTAGATTTGGGGTCAGACTATACGATACGTGGTGGAAAATATGTTGACCGTGCCATTAAACTGCAACCTGATAGCGGCGAAGCCAACTTCTTATATGGCATGATGTTGTCAGAAGGCGGCGGCTTCAAAGAAGGTCAAAAATACCTAGACCGCGCAGTGTCTCTTGGCTATACCGAAGCAGAGCAAAGCTTGGCACAGTCAGACTTGTTAAGTGATCGCCGCGATAACGCACTAGAGCGCTTACGTCGTCTTGAACAGAAAAACCCTAACAATGACATCATTCGTCAGCAAATCAAACTTATTGAAGAGGGTAAATTCTACATTTGGGATATACCTGCGCCTGACATCAATGTTAAGCCTAGTGCTTAACATTGATTAGGTGTTTAAATGTCATTAAGTAAGTTCACCAAATACTATGATTGCTCCATAAGCTAGATTGACTCGACTAAGCCCCTGACTTTATATGGAAATTACTTCAATATAGAGTCAGGGGCTTTTTTATGTCTAGCAAAACTCCATTGAACCCAACTTGCTGTCTACCTTAATTAAATGCGTGTTCGATTCGATTATCCAAGTTTAAACCGTATTTTTGAAATTTAAATAAAATAGTTTAATGCGAAAAGTTACGCTACACTTCTTCTTATAAATTACTGACTCAATCATGCTTTTACGACTAACTGGACTCACCTATGACTTTCGCTAGCCCTATCAAAAATATGGTGACGCATGCTAAGAAAACCCCATTTTCGATCACATCAGTCGCCTTGATAGCCGCGGTAGCATTACTACCTGCGTGCAGTACGGTATCAGTGAATAAGCAAGCGTCAGCGAAGACGATTACTGCGCAGCGCGGTAATATCGTCACCACCAAAAAACTCAGCAGTGACACGGCATCAGCGCTCTTATCGGCAGGGCTCAATGAGCAAGCCTGTATGCAGCAGTTTGATTTATGCCTCACTCAGCTTACTGACAGTATTTTGAATGAACACTACCGTCCTGCTTTGGCAGTTTTTGCAGAGTTACACTACGCAAAAGCGCGACAGCTTTCTGCCTCTCAAGACTGCCGCAATGCGCTGGCTCGCCCGCCACTTGATCCTTATTATGCCAACGCACCTTTAGAAGATACAGAAGCTAAAGTCCAGCAAGAAAACACCAATCGCTGTCTAACAGGTTATCAAGAGCGGCTATTCGATGCTATCAAATCCAGTTATACCTATTTATTTTATGACAGTTTGACGCATGATTTTGAGGGCGCAGATCAAGATAAAAGTCCCTCTCAGGCACAGAACCGTATTCCAAATGACACCGATATTCAAACCCAAGACATCTATAATGCCGCCAGTAATGATGTGATAACCCAGCTTTATAGATCAACCAACGGCTCAAATAAATTGATGGGCGGCACCAAAGTAGATTATTTGCCCACATCCGCTAGTAATCTTAATGACAGTAGCCAAGCCGCGATTGCCAATTATTCACCGCTCAAAGGTAAACCTACTGATCAAGTCAACGTCATGAAAATACAAATTGATGATTATGATCTTGGTGTTTATTTGCCTAATGAAAATAACTATTTGCAAAATGCACATAAGCAGACCTCTGCACTAGCAGACTTGGTTTCCACTTACGAATTACGCCTCTCTGGGCTTAACTCAATTAGCAAACGTCCAGGCTTAGGTATCAGCTTGGTGGCCTCACTAGATGACCGTTATACCACCACGATTCGCCAATTATTAGTGTCATCATTGTCAGGTCGATTGGCCAATGAGAAAGATGGAGACACAGATGAGAGCAAGCCAAGTTCGCGTATCTACCCTACTGGACATTTGCTATTAACAGGATTGATTGAACCAAGCGGCGATAGCGTATTGGATGTACTAAGCAGTCGCAAGCTCGATATTCATTTATACAACCCATACCAAAGCGAAAGCGTCAATATCCTTAATAGTGACTATCCACTGGCGGCTAACTTTTCTGCAGGTTATGGCTTGTGGCTGTCAGAGAACCAACTGGATGGCGTCGGTTATCTCAATTTAATCACTCGCCAGCCAGAGGCCAGACTGCCCAAATCATTCATGCTTGAGCCTTATGATCCCAATAAGCGCGTCCTGATTATGCTGCATGGTTTGGCTTCTAGCCCTGCCACTTGGGTCAATTTAACCAACGATATTCTCAACGACGATAAGTTGCGTGATAACTATCAAGTGTGGCAGATATTCTATCCAACCAATTTGCCCATTTTAGAAAACCGTTATCAAATACAACAGTTAATCAACAGCACCTACCAGCAAACTGATCCTAAAGGACAAAATCGTGCCAGCAAAAACAGCGTGATTATCAGTCATAGTATGGGTGCCATTATCGCCCGCATGATGCTATCTGATGAAAACTTGGTCGATGACCTAGATCGATTAGACGATCAAAATGTGCTGTCTGATAGTGAAAAACGTAAGATTCGTGACGCACTTAAAGCATCATTTGGCGAAGATCAGCTAAAAGAACGCTTTGAGCTAAAAGCCTTACCACAAGTAGATACGGCTGTCTTTTTATCAGCGCCTTTTCGCGGAACTGACTATGCAGATCGCTGGTTCACTCGGGCACTGCGCCGTATTGTCTATTTGCCAGTCGGTTTGGTAAAAACTGTCACGGACAATTTAGCAACTATTGCCACGCAGGGCGATTTGGCACAAAATCCTTTGGGTGCATTATATTTACAAAATGGCGCAAGTCAACTGAGCGACAAATCCTCTTTTATACAGCTGACGAAAGACATCACCATCAATGATCGTGTGACCTATCACTCTATCATTGCCAATAATGATGCCGACATTACCAAAGGACTGGCGCAAATGCAGCCAGCTGGTGCAAAGGTTGATTTGTCACAAGCAGTAGAAGAAGACATTGAAAATGAAACAGTCGGTACCAGTAGCCCTTCTGATAGCTCAAAGCTCTCTGCCCAACCACTGGTTGCAGCCGTCACTGTCAATGAAGATATCAGCCAGGCACTAACTGAACGTTTATCAGATGGTATTGTTCCTTATACCAGCGCTCATCTCGATGGCGCAGCTTCTGAGACGATTATCAGCGGTGGTCATAGCATTCAAACTAACCCGCAAACTATTTTGACATTACGCCAGATTTTACATAAACAATTGCAGGAATAATGATTGCTTATGTCATATAGCACTGCACTGGTCTTTGCACTTTAAAATTAAGAGTAAAGCAGATGGCTTTGCAACTTTGTACTCTGTTGGATATTTGTGCCTATACTAGGACAAAAATAAAACATTACTGTTATTAAGGTAAACTTGATAACACCTTGTTTTCCCAAGCGATTAGTCTGATATATCTGGGTTTATCTCAGCAGTTTTTAATGACTATCAGGTATGCGACCAATCTGTTGCGCAGCTTGCGTGTGTATCGAGGGAAGCGCATAATATATTGACAGCACCTGACAGTAATGTATTAATTTATAGGGATATAAATTACTTAATTCAGCTAAACAGTCGTTAGCTTAGCCGCACTCTATCCCTAAGATTGCTCGCTAATCAACACTGAGCCATTGCCCGTACTACTTTTTACCTTAATCTATAGACGATTGCGGGCAGTTACTTGAGCGTTTTATGGAAGCCAGCGCTATTCAGCTAACAGATAAGGGTAACCGTTTATGTTCGCTACGTTTATGATTGACCAGCTCGATGCGCTGATGCTCGCGCGTATCCAATTCGCTTTTGTTATCTCGTTTCATATTGTTTTTCCCGCCTTTTCTATCGGACTTGCCAGCTGGTTAACGGTGCTTGAATTCCGTTGGCTCAAAACAGGCGAGCCTATCTATGCTGAAGTCTACAAGCATTGGGTCAAAATATTTGCCGTGGTATTCGGTATGGGCGTGGTATCCGGTGTAGTAATGTCCTACCAGTTCGGTACTAACTGGGCGGTCTTTTCTGACAAAGCCGGTAACGTGTTGGGCCCACTACTCGCCTACGAAGTATTGACCGCGTTTTTCTTAGAAGCGTCCTTTTTAGGTATTATGCTATTTGGTTGGGGGCGCGTGAGCAAACGTATGCATTTCGCTTCCACTGCCATTGTCGCCATTGGTACACTGATTTCAGGCTTTTGGATTTTAGCCGCCAACAGCTTTATGCAGACGCCGCAAGGCTTTATGATGGGCGCAGATGGTCTTTTATATCCTACCAACTGGCTTGAGATCATTTTTAGCCCTTCATTCCCTTACCGCTATGCTCACATGATGACAGCGGCATTCTTGACGACTGCCTTTGTCATTGGCGGGGTTGGTGCTTATTATATTCAATCCAAAAAACACACCGAACACCGTCAACATGGTCGTGTCATGCTAGGTATGGCCATGATTATGGCGATATTCGTCGCACCCGCTCAAGTATTGATTGGCGATGAGCATGGTCTAAATACTTTAGAGCATCAGCCAGCCAAAGTCGCAGCGATGGAAGGTATTTGGGAGGATGAGCGCGGTGCAGCGTTACGCCTATTTGCTATTCCTGACCAAGAAAACCAGACCAATAAATATGAGATAAGCATTCCCTATGTTTCAGGCTTGATTCTTACCCATTCGTTAGATGGCGAAGTAAAAGGTCTAAAAAACTGGGCACCTGAAGACCAACCACCGGTCATGATTGTATTCTGGGCATTTCGCATCATGGTTGGTATTGGCATGTTAATGGTGCTGGTCGGCTTATTTAGTCTCTATAAATACTTTAAAAAGCAGCAGTATAATCCCGAAAGTGTCTGGTTCCACCGTGCTTGGATGATGATGACGCCACTTGGCTTTATCGCATTACTGGCGGGCTGGTTTGTGACCGAGACAGGACGTCAACCGTGGACTGTATATGGTGTGATACGAACCGCAGAAAGTATGTCACCGCTTGCAGCACAGCAAGTGGCAACTACGTTGATTGGTTTTATTGTCCTCTATATATTTGTCTTCGGTGCAGGCAGTTTTTATATTCTACGCTTGATCGCTCAGGGGCCAAAACCGTACGAAGATCCTGCCAATGATAATTTCTATGAGCACTCAGTGACCGAAAGCCAAGGTCGTGCGCTCAGTGGCGATAGCAATCCTGCTAAGAGTACTGAAGAAGATATAGATACTCCTGCAAACGACGTCGATGATGGAGGGTTACGCTAATGTTTAACTACGGTGATGTATTAGACTTACCTTTAATTTGGGGCGGACTGATCGCTCTATCCGTCTTTATCTATGTATTGCTTGATGGCTTTGATTTGGGCTGTGGCATTTTGTTTCCCTTTGCTGGCTCAGATAAAAACCGTAGCCGCATTATGAACTCTATTGCCCCGTTTTGGGATGGTAACGAGACTTGGCTAGTATTGGGCGGTGGCGGCTTGTTCGCTGCTTTCCCAGTGGCTTATGGCATCATTATGACGGGGCTTTATCTGCCTGTTACTTTTATGCTATTCGGTCTAATAATGCGCGGTGTGGCATTTGAATTTCGCTTCAAAGCATCGTCACGTCGTCACGTATGGGACACTTTCTTTTTTGTTGGTTCAGTCGTTGCTACATTCTCTCAAGGTATTATGCTTGGGGCGCTTGTACAAGGTCTTGAGGCAAGCAACCGTCTCTATACTGGTGGGCCATTTGACTGGCTCACACCTTTCTCGATTGTCTGCGGCTTTGCCATGATTATCGGTTACGCCTTGCTTGGCTCTACATGGCTCATTATCAAAACTGAGCATACCTTACAAGTCTGGGCACGCAAAGTGTCTGGCTGGATGCTGTCTGCTTTGGTAGTGGCAATGATCGTCGTCACAGCGTTTATGTATTTTTCAGACATTAATGCTCTCGAAGGCTGGTTTGGTTTCCCAGGTCTATTATATCTAGCACCTATGCCAATTATAGTTTTACTATTATTTTTCTTGATGCGTAAAGACTTAGGTGGCGAGCGCGAATATCGTCCTTTCTTGTTGACTGTGGCACTGTTTTTGATGGGCTATATCGGGGTTTGTTTTGCCATGTTCCCATACATCGTACCGTATCAGATGACGATTTATGAGGCAGCCGCAGCTGACACCTCACTATCCTTTATGTTAGTTGGTGCCGTCATAATGCTACCAATTATCCTGAGTTATACCGCTTTTGCCTATTACACCTTTAAGGGTAAAACTGGACATGAGCATATGTACTAAGGGTAAACAAAGGATATAAAAATGTGGCGACTGCAAATATTAGCAGTGGCTACACTTTTTAAAGCGCATTAACACGTAGTAGGAGGCGAGCATGAAGAAGCTCAGTAAGAAACAGTCACAATGGGCATGGTTCATTGGGCTATATATAGCAGGGTTTGCAGTTATTTTTACGATTGCTCAATTGATCAAGTTGGCTATGGGCATCTAGCAATCATTTGCAGCCCACTTAGCCATGGCTATATCACATAAAAAAGCAGCGCCGATTCATCGACGCTGCTTTTTTATGTGATTACTTATATAAGATTAATAAGAATTAGGCATCTTAATCTAAGCGCCTTTATGGTGATCAACACCGTTGCTTTTGATAAATTCATTTACCTGCGCCAAGCGTTCAGGCGTGCCCACATCTATCCAATTATCAGAAATGATTTCAGCCGTGATTTGGAACTTTATCATCGCTTGCTTGAGCAATGGTGCCAACGCCGCTGGCTGACCTGATACCAGCCCATCGACCAATCGTGGTGACATCACACTAATGCCAGCAAAGGTGTCTTTGTCTGCATCACCAATCGGCTGCTCGCTGGCTAAACCATTATTGATGGCAAAATCACCGCCGTTATTATGCTCTGGATTGTCAATCAATAACAGATGTGCGCGCTGATCAGCGCCAAGCTTATAATCTCGCAACTGCGCAAAATCATAGGTCGTCCATACATCTGAGTTCACTAAGATAAATGGCTCGTCGCGCAGCTTGCCAGTTTGTAACGCTTGAAAAATACCGCCTGCGGTCTCTAGAGGCTCATCATCCTCTACTGACCAATGTAATTTAACACCGTATTGACTGCCATCACCCAGTGTATCCATCAGCTTATCAGCCAGCCATGACGCATTAATGGTGATATCAGTGATACCAGCTGCTTGTAGCGCTTTAATGTGCCAGACGATAAGCGGTTGCCCACCCACCTCCACCAGAGGTTTGGGTGTATCCAGTGTTAACGGACGCAGACGCGTGCCCTTACCAGCAGCCAAAATCATTGCTTGGGTAATCATTGCTCGGTCAATCTCAGACATGTGCGCTCCTTTTTTTATTTTATTGGATTATACATTCAGATTAAAATTTGCTAATGTTTTAACGTAACTTATCAAATGAGCATTACTTATCAGATGAGCATTCGCGTCAAATGAAGCTCGCAAGTGATTCACCCTAAATATATTGCTGTACAAACTTACTTTGATAAGCTGGCAGTATATTATCCCTAAGACTCTCATTAAACGGCGCTACTGCTCGTTGCATATGCGGTCTACCGTGCGCCTCTAACCATTCTAACTCGAACATTAAATCACGCATCACCTTAGGAATATCCGCCAAATAGCGGTCTTTGCCATCTCGCTCAGACAAGCGAATAAAAATTCCCAACACTTTTAAATGTCGCTGTACACCCATGACATTCATATCGTTTTCGAGCTGATCTATGCTATCTACCGTAGTCAAGCTCGTCTGCTTTTGCAACTGCCAAAAATCATTAATCCATGCAGAGACTTGACTCTCTGGCCATTCTACATAAGCATCTCGCAGCAATGACACCAAATCATAGGTATAAGAGCCGATGACGGCGTCTTGAAAGTCAATCACGCCTAAGCGCGAGCGATCCGCTTGGTCCTGCATCAAATTGCGACTGTGATAATCACGATGGACGATGACTTGTGGTTGCTGCAAAATCTCTTTTATTAAGGCTTCTTTTAAAGTATTCCATAATGCTTTATCAAGCTCGACACCGATATAAGGTATAAACCAATCGCTGAATAAATCCATCTCACGATCTAATAACTCGGTATCATAATCTGGCAGTTGATGTTGCGACTTGGCTGTTTCAACTGGCACGGTCTGTAGCGCGACCAACGTCTGCATTGCCAACTGATAATGCTCATCTATCTGCGCAGGCGTCGCATCAACGAGCAGATGGGCGAACTCTACCGCACCAAAATCCTGTAACACCAAAAATCCTTTCGTCACGTCTTGCGCGATGAGCGTCGGCACATTGATCGCCGGTGCCATCAGCTTAGTCACATTGATAAACTGGCGCATGGCGTCTTGTTCGTCCGCTGAATCCATGACAATATAATGTGCGACTGTCGTGTCATTACTGTCTGACAGCTGGATTCTATGGTATTGGCGAGCACTTGCGTCACCGGGTAGACTATCGAGTTGGAACGTTTGACCAGCAAATACTTGCTGCAACCAGCTCTCTAATTGTTGTAGACGGCTATTGAGTTTGGTATCGATCATATTAGGCTCTAAAAGTATTTTATCAGTCATAATGGGCATCGCAGGTTAAATATAAGTCATAAACAATTAAAGTAGTGATAAGTCAGGCAAAACCTTGTTAAAATAGCAACGTCTTGAGCCAAAAAAACTGCGATAGCAGGCGTATTGGGATATCATTCGACATCTAGCGCTGAGCATAACCTCAGCAACCATTCAAAAAACAGCTTGGCTATATTATAAATTTTGGTAAATAGTGTAGCTGATTTGGTTTTTTTTGACTATGATTAGTCGTCATTATATGTAAAACAGCCAAATTCTTAAGATAGCATTATCAATCAGTGATTTTTTAGTCGTTTATTAACCGCCATACATGATTAATAATATGGTTACTAAATTCAGTATCGCAATTCAATAGGCTCTGCAATCATAGGTGTGCCCTTGTTATATTCTCCGCTTTACCAAAGCATCCGTTTGATCTTATTTGGTGCCTTAGGCTTGTCCAGCCTAACCGTTAGTGCTGCGCCCAGCAATGCTAACACACAGCAAACTGAGTCGCTAATCACTGACAGTAGCACCCGCTATATCTCTGATGTTACACCTGATGCCAATCGCAGTAGCGTCCAAAAAGACAGCGACTATAATGATATCCGCTATCAAAATAGCAATAATCAAAAGACTGACTTTCAGCGTAATACGTCTCAAAAGGCTGCTACTGATGACAATGCGTCAGACAATAGTTTTGACAATACTTTTAATGAAAGCGCTTTTAATGAAAGCACCTTCAACGACAGCATCTCTAATGAGAATGCTACTAATGAAAGTCCTTTAGACAACCGCCCTCTAGAAATTACCGCCATCAACGAGAGTGATGATAAAGGTTTTGTACCAGCATCAGATACGATTGCGACCACTCAGAACAATAGCACTGCCCAGCTTGCTGAAACCACTGCACCTAAAGCCGCACAGAAGACTGGTAAAGTTGATGTGAGTGATGAAAGTATTCAAGATAGTCTGATGCGTTTAGCAGAATTTTATGAGCTGACACCTGATACAGATGCCTCAACGTTAAACAATGGTGATAATGCTAACCAAAATGTCATTCAAAACGAGCTAACACCTACCCCGCAAACCATTCCAAAAGTGGGTAAAAACTTACAGTTATTACCGAATGCTGTAGATAGCGCCCAACGCTGCGAAGGTCAATGGGTTTATCCAAAGAGCAACCCCAACTATCAACGCGCGGTCAATGAGGCAGGAGCAACCAATGGGCAGCCTGCGCCAAACTTAAATGGTCTCCCGAATAATCAAGCGCCGCTGTTTTCAGAATCAGATTATGGTTATTATGACAATGTCGACTATGCAGAGCTGTCGGGCAATGTCATCATCAATCAGGGTACCCAGCAGATAGAAGCAGAAAAAGTCTTGTTAGATTTGAGCAATGGCGTTGCCGCCGCTCAAGGCAAAGTCATGTTTACTGACCAAGCGACAGGTCAGCAAGTATTACGCAGCAACGCACTAGATAGCAATGCAACAAACCGCTCATCGAATAACCCCCAAGCCAATTTCACTGAGAAAGCATCAAAAGACGGGCTTATTGGGGTCGCCGATAGTTTAAATTATAATACTGAAACTGGACAGTCGACAGCCAATGATGTGGCTTTTGCTAGTGTAGAACTGCAAGCTCATGGTTATGCCAAGCGCTTGAACAGACCGAATGACAGTCAATATGAGCTAGATGACGTCATGTTTAGTACCTGTCCACCAACCAATCGTAAATGGCAGTTTGATGCCAAAAGCATTGATTTGGATACCGATACAGGTCGCGGCGAAGCCTATAACACTACTTTCCGTATCGCTGACGTGCCTGTGTTCTATTTGCCTTATTTCAACTTCCCGATTGATAATCGTCGCACCAGTGGTTTTTTATTGCCGAATGCCAGTATCAGTAGTGAAAGCGGTCTTGAGGTTGATATACCCTACTATTTCAATTTGGCACCCAATTATGATGCCACGCTCAATACCCATATTTATACCGATCGTAATCCTATGGTGTCAGGCGAGTTTCGCTATCTGACCGAAAGTTATGGCGAAGGTATTTTTAATGGTTCATATTTGCCTAATGACAAAGAGTACAATGACGAAGACCGCTCTAGCTTCTTTTATGATCATTATTGGTCATCTAAGAGCATTCCACGCTTAAGCGGTGATGCAAAATACAGCTATGTGTCAGATTCAGATTACCTCAATGATTTTGACACGCTGGGTCTATCAGACAGCACCATAAACTTACCACGCCGTGCGCGTGTCAATTATTATAATGACTATGTTGATGGTGAATTAAAGGTAGAAACCTTTCAAACTCTAGACGCTTTTACCAGTAATGGTAAACCCTTAGAAGACAAAGATAAACCTTATTCAAGATTGCCGCAGCTCAAGCTCGATTATCGACTGCCTTGGGCGAAGAGCTTCGATATCACTGGTGTACATGATTCCGCTTATTTCAAAAAATCCATCGACGATGGCTCTGAGAATGAAAAAAGTGGCGGGCGAATTTATAATAAACTCAGCGCCGTTTATCCAATGGAAAAATCTTGGGGTTATATCAAGCCCAAACTGAGCTTACAACATCTCTATACTTCTTATGACGAGGACAGCTTAGCCGACAACCAGTTGAGTGATAAAGACGGTAGCCAGTCGGTATTTGTACCTCAAGCCAGTATCGATGCAGGTCTGAATTTCTATCAAGCAGGCTCGCCTTTTGGCGCATTCGACGATACCATGGGTGGCTATCGCTTGCTAAGCCCACGATTGAAATACACCTACTCGCCATATGAAGACCAAAACGATATTCCGAACTTTAATACGCGTATTGCCTCTATTAACTATGAACAGCTGTTTTCTGACAGTTGGTTCTTAGGGCATGATCGCTTGCAAGATTTGCATTCGATTACTCCTGGTATCAATTATCGTTACATCGACGCAACGGGTGTGACACGTTTTGATGGTAGCATTGCAGAGCAGTTTTATATCGATAATGGACGTGTTACGCTTGATGATCAGCAACCTGTCTTCACCTCTTCATCTTCAGGGATGGTTTGGGATACCAGCACGCAACCTTACAACAACTTTTGGGTTGATGTTAGTGGCGCACTGACCAATGATTATGATTTAAATTATATTACGACTGAGCTGCGTTATCAGCCGTCTGACAACAGCTTGTTTAATGTTGGATTTGTCAAACGTCAACGTGATGAAAACACCGATCAGCTGCCACTCTCTGCTTTTACCGCATCGGCTGTCTTTCCAATCAATAACAGCTGGCGAATCTTGGCTCAAGGTCAATACGATTACAATCGTGATAAAGTCCTTGATTCGTTGGTCGGCGTTGATTACGAAGATTGCTGCTTTGGTTTTGCAGTTTATGGTCGTCGTTACTATAATGACTTAAATGTCAAAGACAAACCAACGCAAGCTATTATGGCAGAGATTAGATTGAATGGTTTGGGTAGTGGTAGCAGCCGCCTGACTCGCTTACTCTCTGATAAAATCTTGGGCTTTGAACCTGTCCAGACTGCTTGGAAAGATTAAGACCGTGCTTGTATAAATATTTTTGCTATATATTTCATAACCCTGTTTGTAACCCTATTATGGTCAATCCTGTCTAATATTTGACTGTTAAAAGTATTAAACAGTGTTGACCAACTACCATCCGATGCGATGACATTGATGAGGAGCATCATGAGATTTTTTTCTTTACGTCAAACCAGCCGTGCTGTATTGCTAGCTATGAGTGCCAGCCTTGCGCTTACATTGAGCGCCCAAGCTGCCACCGTTAAACCTGCAAAATCACAAGCGCCTCAGGCAAATGCCGTGACCGCGCAGAATAACGTCAATCGTTTGACGCCAGCCAATAGCACCGATGGCATTATTGCTTTAGTCAATGAAAATGCTATCTTAAAGAGCGATTTGATCGATGCTACTACCCAAGCACAAGCACGTGCACAAGCGGCTGGTGAACCAATAGCAAACTCAGCACAACTACAGTCTGAGGTGTTAAATGCGCTCATATTGCGTGAGTTACAACTGTCCATGGTTAAGCGAGTCGGTTTAAACCCTGATGAAGCGGCTATTAATCAACGCCTTGGTCAAATCGCGCAAGCAGAAGGGCTGACGAGCATCTCAGCTTTGCAACAGCGTTTGGACGCAGCAAAACCTGGTAGCTATGCGGCGCTACGTGCGCAATTAATCGAAGACGCAGCCATTCAAGCCTTGCAACAGCGCCAAATCGGTAACCGCGTGCGCATTAGCGAACAAGATATTGATGCATTTTTGGCCTCGCCTGAAGCCAAGCGCTTAAACCAGAGTGAGTATCAAACGATTCATGTACGAGTGCCTTACATGGATGACTACAGCCGACTCTCAGAAGCCCAACGCAATGAGGCTTTAAAGGTAGCAGAAGCTCTGCGTACTCGCCTGCTTGCACCAAACGTTGATGTCGCTGAAGCGGTCGCTGCCAGCCAAGGCAACTATCCTATTCCGCTACAAGGTGGCGATATGGGCTTTCATAAAGCCGCTTCTCTACCTACAGAGCTATCAAGTGAGATTACCAAACTTGAGGTTGGTGCGGTCAGCGCACCACTAATAACGCCTGAAGGCATCGACATCATCAAACTTGCTGACAAAAAAGCCAGCGACACTATGCTGATACCACAGTGGCGTACTCGTCACATATTGGTAAAAGTTGATGAGCTACAGACAGACGCGCTTGCTGAGCAAAAGATTAATGATTTGTATGAACAGCTACGCAGCGGCGCTGATTTTGCTGGTTTAGCATCGACCTATTCAGATGATCCCGGTTCCGCTGGCCGCGGTGGCGATCTTGATTGGGTGAGCGAAGAAGATATGATTGGTCCATTCGAAGCCATGATGAAAAATACGGCGGTTGGTGACTACTCTGCTCCTTTCAAAACCCAGTTTGGCTGGCATATATTGAAAATAGACGGCAAACGCCAACAAGATATTAGCGATCAATATCGTCGCAACATGGCACGTCAAGCGCTTTATCAGCGCTTAGCACCGCAAGCCAAAGAAGACTGGCTACAAGAGCTACGCGCAGGTGCTTACATCCAAGTACTTGGCTAACTGATATAGGCATCGATAAGTCAAATCTAATAATGCTTTGTCAAAAAGGGTATATGCTAATGCATGTACCCTTTCTTTATTGACATTTATTTATGCGCTAAAAATAATCAGAAGGTCATCTTAAATATATTGCAGCATATCCAAACACAAGAATATCGAATAAAATAAATGTAAGCATTACGCACACAAAGAAAAGCCCCGAACCTAGGGCGATTGGTTCGGGGCTATGGCGCTTCATATTGTTGTTATTATTTCTTCCATGCTGACTCATCCTAAGTCATAAACAGTATCCTATAAGACAGCGGGCTGACCTGTGTTTTATTGATACTGTCTCAACACTGCATCCATGCGTATCCTTGTGTTGATGCAGGTATTGTAGGGTAATCAGTTTAATGCGACTAGAGGCTAAAGACCTTATTTAACGTAAGCATATGCTTACAGCCTCTTTTAACATTGCATCATACGATGGCTATAGTATTGGCAGGCTATCAACCCTAACTTCTCTGCTCTTCTGCATGTTCCTTTGAGACTTTTTCACCTTCTTTTTTACCTTCTACTATTTTATTATCAGTCTCTTTTATATCTTCCGCTTCTGCAGTAGGGGCATTTTGCGCTTGATTGCTCTCCTCTTCTGGTTCGTATTGTAAAGTCGTCATAACAGGAAAGTGATCCGAACCTATCGACGGCATACGCCGAATATCTACCACCGTAAAGCAAGCACTATGGAAAATATGATCCAGCGCCCAACGTAAAAATGGATAGCTGACATGAAACGTATTGATAAAATGTCGACCAATACGCGGATCCAACAATCCCGAGATACGTTGAAAGCGTCGCGTGGTCTTTGACCATGCTACATCATTGAGGTCGCCTGCCAATATCGCCGTTTGCTTGTTTTCTTTGATGTGCTTGCCAACCATCAATAGCTCAGCATCGCGGGTAGTAGACTTATCCGCTTCCGTCGGACTCGGCGGCATGGGATGCAAGCAATACAACCAAATCACGCGACCACTTTGCAGGCGCAGTTGGGCATGAATAGAAGGTATGTCATCAATCATCAAGTACTTAACTTCAGGATCAATCAACTCAAGCTTAGAATAAAGATGCATCCCATACAGATTGTCTAGTGGCACTTTTACGGTGTAAGGATAATCAGCCTCGATTTGATGCAGCGCTTTTTCCCATTTTTCATCACTCTCTAGCGTAATTAAAATATCAGGCTGTCTTTGCTTCACCAAATCCACCAATTTTTGGGTGTCATCATTGGGCGTTAGTACGTTTGATACCATTATTTTTAGTTGATGCACCTGCCCTTCTGGCTTGTCTTTTGCCTTTTGAACTTCTTTTTTCCATAGCTTGGTATAAGGCAATACCATCCTGAGCTGAAAGGCTAATGTAATGCTTAAAACGGTAAATAACAGCCATTGTCCCAGCTGCCACTCTGACCAAAAAATCAGCATACCAATCCAAGCGATGACACCCAACACCATGATCTGAATACGCGGAAATTCAACACCGCGCACCCACCAATTATCCAGTGGTATCCAGCCCCAAATCGTCACAAATGCGATGAACCCTGCTAGCCACTGTATGCTGTAATATAATAGTGAGAGATCCATAGTATGTATTAGCCGTCTATTAAATGATGAATATCGCCATGGTTTTAACTGAACTGACGTTAGCTGTTTACTTTAGCATTTCAGAAGGTTATCGCCTACTGATGAGCATGGATTATTCGTTAACCGCTATAAAACATTACACTTTTAATTCGCCCACCATAACGAGTACTACGGACAAACTTTATTTTTAGGGCCATCTACTTGTGGCGAGTGAGACATCGCTACTATCGCCATTAGGTTAATAACTTAAAGTTATACTGAACATCATTAATAGTGTATGAAAAACCACTAAAAACGGCCAAAACGCCTTGCTTTTTATGGCTATTCACGGCATTGTTATCGGCTGGCAATGCAACAATTTATGGTAAAAAGGATTGAGTTTCATGAGTAATTTAACAGTAGGCTTGGTAGGCTGGCGCGGCATGGTCGGTTCAGTATTAATACAACGTATGACTGAGGAAAAAGATTTTGACGGTATTACACCCGTGTTTTTCTCAACCAGCAACGCAGGTGGTGATGCCCCAAGCCTTGATGGTATTCATACCGGCCAATTAAAAGATGCTCATGATATTGACGCGCTAGCAGCTTGTGATGTCATCATTACCTGCCAAGGCGGCGACTATACCTCGCAAGTCCATCAACCGCTACGTGATAGTGGCTGGAATGGCTACTGGATTGATGCGGCAAGCACCTTGCGAATGGAAGATGACAGCATCATCATTCTCGATCCAGTCAATCGCGCCGTTATTGACAGCGCCCTAGCCAATGGCAAAAAAGACTTTATCGGTGGTAACTGTACCGTGTCATTGATGCTTATGGCGATTGGTGAGCTGTTTAATAAAGGCTGGGTAGAATGGGTCAGCGCCATGACTTATCAGGCTGCTAGTGGTTCTGGTGCTAACAACATGCGCGAATTAATCGCTGGCATGGGCGTGCTACACGATGCGGTCAAAGACGAATTGGCTGATCCTGCCAGCGCCATCCTTGAGATTGATAAAAAAATCGCTCAGACTCAGCGCTCAGATGATTTTCCTAAACAGTACTTTGGTGTACCACTAGCAGGTAGCTTGATCCCCTATATCGATGTTCAGTTAGAAAACAAGCAATCCAAGGAAGAATGGAAAGGCGGCGTCGAGACCAATAAAATCCTTGGTAACGCAGAAGCCGATAAGATTGCTATCGACGGCATGTGTGTGCGCGTTGGCGCGATGCGCTGTCATGCGCAAGGCCTTACCATCAAGCTCAAAAAAGACATTCCGCTAGAAGAAATCGAAGCAGCACTTAAAAACAGCGGCAATGAATGGTTGGACTTGGTCGAAGACGACAAAGAAGCGACTATGAACCGCTTAACGCCAGTAGCCGTGACTGGTACATTGACAGTTGCACTAGGTCGCTTGCGTAAGCTCAATATGGGCCCTGAGTATCTAGGCGCATTTACCGTTGGTGATCAACTATTATGGGGCGCAGCCGAGCCGCTACGTCGTATGCTGAATATCATCCGTGAGCAAAAAGACTAAGTTTATTTTCTTAAAAGTCAGTACAAAAAAGACAGCATTTGCTGTCTTTTTTTATAGGCATATCATTTCCAAAAATTTGAATAGCACGGCAAACAAATGCAAGTCTTACTTATAACAAGCTCAGAAAATATGACAACGCTCATCTTATACTTTGAGGCTAGAATTACTTTGGCTTGTAAGCAATCATCACTTCATTACGGCGCAAAAAAGGCAGCGTCCAAGGCGGATTATAACGTGCCAGTTCAGGCTCGCCCGTTATAGTCAAATTTTGGGTTTGCATCCAAGATTGTAGCTCTTCCGTTTTAGTCGCTACTTTTTTACTGCCTGCCAACCCTGAGAACTTAATCACACCGTACGTCTGTGCTGGCACCTCGGTAATCGTGATGTTTGGATTATTAGGCTTTGGCAGTGTTTGCATCGTATATTGACTGGGCATAGTAAATTGTACACGCCACTTACCATCGTCTTGCTGCATACTTACTGGTGCTGTCATCGCAATTTTTTGTGATTCGCTATCACTCTTTTTGTTATTAGGCTGCATTGTAACGGGCGCAGTCATGCTAATTTTACTACTACCGCCAGTTGGCGCTGTATTATTGCCAAAGATATAGTCGGCTAATACTTTAAACCCTTCGCGACTCGCTGAGTCTTGGTCACCACTTACCAACGTTTGTGACACTAGCTGCTTATCGTAACGACGCAGCTCAAAGTCATCTATTTGCGACAACACTGTATAATTCGGCTCTTCGGTCGCCATAGCTGCTCCTGAGGTTAATAATGAACCACTTAATAATAAGTAGGTTACCTTTTTCATAGTATGTCTCCAGCAGTTGAAACATCGCTTAGCAATAGTTACTGTCTCGCCATTATGATTTCCACTTTACCAATTACTCATAAGTACTGTCTGTGTCTTTTGGTTATGACAAAATACTATTAACCAAAAGACCCATTTGTCAGATATATCAATACCACATAAACATCCATGTCCAAAAAAACTGCTAACAATGCTATAATTATCACCATTTTCATAGCTTACATAGCGGTTATCATATGCAATTTGTCTTACATAAAACGGCCAGCGGTGACACGCGTGCGCGCCGTGGTACGGTTCATCTCAATCATGGCGACGTGCAAACACCAGCGTTTATGCCTGTTGGCACTTATGGTACGGTCAAGGGCATGCTGCCACGTGATATTGAAGCCATTGGTGCTGATATCATTTTGGGCAATACCTTTCATTTATGGTTACGCCCAGGTACCGAGGTGATTGATAAGTTTGGTGGCTTGCATAAGTTCATGCATTGGGACAAGCCTATCCTGACTGATTCAGGTGGTTTCCAAGTATTCAGTCTGGGTGCCATGCGTAAAATCACCGAAGAAGGGGTCGACTTTAAATCTCCTATCGATGGTGCGAAAGTTTTTCTGTCTCCAGAAAAATCGATGCAGATTCAGTACAGCTTGAACTCAGACATCGTCATGCAGTTCGATGAGTGTACGCCCTATCCTGCGACTCACGACGAAGCAAAAAAATCGTTAGAGCTGTCATTACGTTGGGGACAGCGCTGTGTTGATGAGCACAACAGACTGGGCAGCACCAACGCATTATTTGGCATTATTCAAGGCAGTATGTATCCTGATTTGCGTCAGCAATCACTTGAAGGCCTGCTCGATATCGGCTTTGATGGTTATGCTATCGGCGGTCTGTCGGTTGGTGAACCAAAAGATGAAATGATAGATGTCCTAGACTACCTCCCTGATGATATGCCAGCAGATAAGCCACGCTATCTAATGGGCGTTGGTAAGCCTGAGGATTTAGTTGAAGGTGTACGTCGCGGTGTCGATATGTTCGACTGTGTGATGCCGACGCGTAACGCGCGTAACGGTCACTACTTCGTCACAGGCGATGCAGACAATGCTGGTGTGGTACGTATCCGTAACAGCCAATATCGCAATGACGAAGGTCCACTAGATCCTGAGTGCGACTGCTATACTTGCCAAAATTTTAGCCGTGCTTATCTCTACCATCTTAATAAGTGTAAAGAGATGCTGGGCGCTCAATTAGCGACTATCCATAACTTGCGCTATTATCAGCGTTTGATGCAAGGTATTCGTGATGCCATTGAACAAGACAAATTTGATGAGTTTGTCAGCGAATTTTATAACAAACGTGGACAAACAGTACCTGAGTTAAATCTACGCTAATCATATTTTTGCAATTGTCATAGCTATAAAAAGGGCTTAAGAATTATCTTAAGCCCTTTTTAATGTGTTGCTTTTATTATTTCTAGTTAATCAGTACTAGCCCATTAACGAGGTTACAAATACCACGAGCACGGCAATTGGTGCTACAAACTTAGCAACGATTTGCCATAATTGCCATGCACCATTAGACAGACCAAGCTCTTGCTGAATACTGCGTTGATCCATTTGCCAACCAACGAAAATAATTGCAGCAAGACCAGTTAGCGGGAGAAGAAATTTACTAGTAATTTTATCCAATGCATCAAAGATGCCATTACCCATGATAGTAAAGTCAGACCATAGGTTAAATGATAATAATGCAGCAACACCTAATAGCCAAATCACCGTACTGGCAACGATGGTTGATACCGTACGACTCATCGGTGTACGTTCTTCTAAAAACTCAACGGTTGGCTCAAGCAATGAGATTGATGAGGTAATAGCAGCAAAAGTAATAAGTAAGAAGAACAATGTACCAATGATCGTCCCTGCACCCATGCTACCAAAAGCGATCGGTAGGCTGACAAAGATAAGACCAGGGCCTGAAGCAGGGTCTAGACCATTGCTAAAGATGATTGGGAAGATTGCTAGACCAGCAGCCAAGGCAATAACCGTATCTAAAATTACAACGGTACGGGCGGTTTTTAGTAAGTTCACTTCACGACCCAAATATGAGCCATAAGCAATCATAATACCCATACCAATAGATAGAGTGAAGAAGGCATGACCCAATGCTGCAAGCATCACATCGCCAGTCAACTTGCTAAGATCTGGTGTGAATAGATAAGCCACTGCTTCGCCAAAACCACCGTTTATCACGTTATAACCAACGATGACGAACAAAATCACGCCTAGTAGTGGCATTAAGACTTTAGCCGTGGTTTCGATACCTTTGGTCACACCAATACCGACAATCAAAGCAGTAATAGCCATAAAAACGGTATGCCAAATCGTCAACGTCCCTGCTGAAGCCAACATAGCATCAAAGGTCGCAGCAATAGAATCACTGTCTTGACCAATAAAACTGCCTGTACCTGCTTTAGTAATATAGTTGAGTGCCCAACCGCCAATCACACTATAAAACGATAGAATTAAGAAACCACCTAAAATACCTGACGCGCCAATGATGCCCCAACTGCGCGACTTACCTTCACTTGCTGCAACATCCGCAAAAGTGTTGACTGGGTTCTTTTGCCCACGGCGACCAATCAGCCATTCAGCGACTAGAATCGGAAAACCTACCAGCGCGATACAGAATAAATAAGCAATAACGAAAGCTGAACCACCGCTTTCACCGACCATATAAGGAAACTTCCATATGTTTCCCAAACCAACTGCTGAACCAACCGCTGCCAATACGAAGCCAAAACTTGAGCTCCACTGTGCATGTTCTTGTTTATTAATAGCCATTTTTTCCGTCCTCGTGCTTCAATTAACATCACTGATAATCTTCCTTGATTATCATAAATAGCCATGAGAAATATCAGGCTATTCAATAAACACCTCAATGTGAGGCGTCCAGCAACATTAAGAAAGAATTGTTTACAATATCGTAAAGGCTCAGTTTCTGCTAAGCCACCAAAAAAGTCAAGCGCTCATAAACATAAAAAGCCATAACAATTGGTTATGGCTTCTGGTAATTTCATCTATAACTGACAAGAGTTTGGCTAATTAAAAAAGGCATACTATATATGATTTTCAGCAAAAGCCAATCGCCGTTCTAGCGCACCACACCACGACGGCTTTTTTGTAGTGAATCAATGAGCAACTGGATTTTCGGCTCTTTTGGTAGCAGCTCATTATTCAAAACTTCAAGCGCTTGCACGGTCGTCAGACCAGATCTAAAAATCATACGGTAAGCTTGACGCAATACCTCAATTGTCTCTTTTGACCATCCTTTACGACGCATGCCTTCCACATTGAGACCATGAGTCGTTGCTGGATTGCCAGATACCATGGTAAAGGCTGCTACATCTTTTAGGATCAGACTTGCGCCTCCAATCAAGCTATAGTCATCAACCGTACAAAACTGATGAATACCTGAATTACCGCCAATGATCGTGTGATTACCAATAGTCACATGCCCTGCAACGCCAACATTGTTGGCCAATACATTATGATCGCCAATCACACAATCATGAGCCACATGAGTGTTCACCATCAGTAGATTATGGCTGCCTATCTTAGTTAGCTCACTATCTTGTGCGGTGCCGCGGTGTAAACTACAGGCTTCTCGAATAGTATTATGATCGCCAATCTCAAGCCAAGTACGCTCACCAGCATACTTCAAATCCTGAGGATCTTCGCCAATGCTCGCAAATTGATAAAACTCATTGTGTTGACCAATACGAGTCAATTTGGTAACAACTACATGGCGATGCAGAACCGTGTGAGCGCCAATAGTGACCTCATCACCGACGATACAATACGGACCAATGATAGCAGTCTCATCAATTTGGGCGGACGGTGAGATGAGTGCTGTTGGATGGATCTGACTCATAATGTGGGCCTTTGTATGATCTGATGCGAGTAAATGGTAAAACAAATACAGCCAATTTAGTTTTATGAGAAAACCTAAGCATGGCTCTGCTGTTAAATGCGAGTGTCAATTATAATGCTTATGACCCGCTTTGACCTAATTCTTTAGACGCTTTGTTTAAAGAATTAGGGCGGCTACGAGGCACAATGGCTATTAGTAAACGTTATTGTTCTTGGCGAGCAATCATTATTTGCGCACTGGCAGCTAACTCATCGTCAACATGTACAGTGCAGTCAAATTTATAAATACCGCGCTTCTGCATCACTGTTTTAGCACGAATAGTCAGCTGATCACCAGGAATCACTCGACGCTTAAAACGGACTTTATCAACACCTGCAAACAGATATAAATAACCATCTTCTGCGGTTAGACCGGCACTGATAAATCCGAGCACGCCTGAGACCTGAGCCATGCACTCAACCATAAGTACCCCTGGCATAATCGGCTCATCAGGAAAATGACCATTGAAAAACTCTTCATTGATAGTCACATTCTTAATACCCATAATGCACTCACCAGGTGTGCAATCAATAATCTTATCCACTAAAAGAAAAGGATAACGGTGTGGCAAATAATGCTTTAACGTATGATAGGTTAATGGCAGCGTAAGACCTTGCTCAGCTAAGCTTTTCATTTCTTTATCATTCAAAATATCGATATCGGTGCTGCTCATAATGGTGCTTCCTTGCTATGTTTCAAATCGCTATGATTTTACTGTGTTTGTATATATGCATTGATATTTGCGCTAATCACGCCCAAGCTGACGGAAGCGTACAGCTGCCCGTCGCCAGTTAGCGGTCGGCATAGCAGCCGTTCCAGAGGAGTATGAACCAGCGGTTTTGATAGATTTGGTTACCATGGTCATCCCAGATAAAGTGACATCATCTGTAATCTCGATATGACCTGTGATACCGACGGCACCGCCGATAATACAGCGCTTGCCGATACTAGTGCTGCCTGCGATACCCGTTTGAGCCGCGATGGCTGTGCCATCACCGATACGCACGTTATGAGCAACTTGTACCAAATTGTCAATAATAACGTGATTGCCAATGACCGTATCATCAATGGCACCTCGGTCAATGCAAGTTTGACTACCAATTCGCACATGGTTGCCAATTACGACCCGTCCTAACTGAGCAATACGCTCCCAGCCAGTGGTACTAGGATCTTTGGTTGGTGCAAAACCAAAACCTTCTGCACCCACACTGACACCCGCGTGTAGCCTCACATGATCACCAATGACACAATCATGCCCAATCACCACTTGTGATTTGATAACGCCATCAGTACCAATAGTCGTATTTTCTTCGATCACTACATGCGCCGCAAGTGAGCTACGCGCACCAATTTGCACATAATCGGCAATCACACAAAAAGGTCCGATATTCACCTGCTCACCAATGACAGCACTATCAGCAATCACAGCGCTAGGATGAATACCACCAGACAGTGACTCACGAGCAAACAACTGGCTAGCACCAGCATAAGCTAAGTATGGGCTTGCGACGACTAACGCTATCGCTGTGGCGGGCACTTGGTCGCGATATTCTGCAGTAACCAATACAGCCCCTGCCTCGCTGATAGCCAGACTAGAAATATAATGAGGATCGGCCAAAAAGCTTAACTGATTATGACCCGCCGTGGTCAAACTACCAATACTGCTGAATTTTTGACGTAACTGTTCAGCGCTGATTTCAGCCTTATTGGTGACGGGCTGACGCTGCTCAATCCGAGTGATAAGTTGCTCAATCGTTATCATAGTGACTATTAATATAAATATTATTATGAATAAGACAATCGCCAAGCTGAACAATCACCTTGGCGATCTACTAATATCTAACAGATGCTGCGTTCATTTAAGTAACTGCTATGGTTAACGACATGAACGCAAACAATCATGCTACGTTAGAACGTATTACCAATCTGGAACTGAACTTTTTCAGTTTCATCGCCTTCTTTATCACCAATAGGTACAGCATAACTTAATGAAATTGGACCAATTGGTGTATACCAGGTTATACCTGCACCCGCACTAAAGCGCATACTATTGTCTTGCGTCAACAGTGGTACGCCCGTATCAGTACCGTCATTAGGATTGATAAAAGTGCGATCTTCCTTATCAGTCGTATCAAATACTTGACCACCTTCAGCAAACAATACGGGACGCACTTGATCTGCCCAATCGCCCTTAAACGGCATTGGCAAAATTAGCTCACTACCGAAGCTGACTAACGCATTACCACCGATGTCTTCGTCTTTGTAACGCACATCATCATTTATGGCATCATAATACGTTTGTGATTTTGGCCCAAGTGTTGAGGCCTCATAACCACGTACAGAGCCATAGCCCCCAGCATAAAAGTTTTCATAAAATGGCAAATCATTACCATAGCCAAGCTTAGTATAACCGCGTGCTACCCAGTCTTTGTAGAAGGGATAATAGATGTTGCCGCTATAAACAAGTTTTTGATAGTTGGTATCACCCAAGCCAATGGTGGCATCGACCGTATGGCTCATACCTTTGGTCGGGAACACTGGACGATCTAAGGTGCTATAGTCCCAGCCGAATAGTAGGTTATAAGTATTGTAATCATTTTTGAAGCCTGTGCGTCCAGAAGCTTCATTTTCATCATTGACAAAGTTCTCAAACGTACCGCCATCATCAATAATTTGCTGAACGTTTGATACACCCAAGAAGCGACCACCACGTACTGAAGTGTTATCAACGTTCAAACCGGCACTAACGCGTTTGGTTTCGTCAACAGGATAACTATAGTTCAGCGTAGCACCATAAGAATCGGTGACATAGTTACTGACGTTTCTATCATCGTATTTCGTTTCACGATAATAGGCACTAAGACCTTGTGAGACGCCGTTTTCGGTAAAGTACGGATCGGTATAACCCAAGCTATAAGAATCACGGGTTTCTGAGCGTGATAGTGCCGCTTTCACACGGTTACCTGTACCCATAAAGTTGTTTTGTGTTAGATCTAACTGGAAAGTCACACCGCCGCTTTGTGAGTAACCCGCGGCAATCGTTGAGCTACCAGAAGGCTGCTCTTCAACCGTATAATTGATGTCTACTTGGTCTGGTTGGTTCGGTACTGGTTTTACATCAACGTTGACAGCTTTAAAGAAGCCTGTACGCATCAGACGTGTCCGTGACAACTGGATTTTGTCACTAGTTGCCAATGCGCCTTCTAATTGACGCATTTCTCGGCGCAGTACTTCGTCTTGAGTTTTGATGTTACCAGTAAAATTAATACGACGAACGTAAATAGGACGTGCAGGGTCGATGAAATAATCGATATCTACTACTTTGGTCTCGTCATTGATACGTGGTACTGGTCTCACCTGCGCCAAATAATAGCCTTCATTACCGTAACGACTCTTAAGTGCTGCGGTGGTTTCATCGAGCTTGGCTTGCGAGTATTTTTCATTGGGTGCAAAAGTCACCAACTCTGTTAGTTCATTGTTCTCAAAAGTCGGCTTACCTAAGAAATTCACTTCACCAAACTGATATTGCTCGCCTTCGCTTAGACTCACTTCGATAAACACGCTGCTCTTATCTTCACTGATGTTGAGCACCGCATTATCTACTGCAAAACGCACATAACCATCGTTTTGGTAAAGCGCTTTTAAATTCTCTAAACTGGCAGCCAGCTTTTCTTTGGCATAACGATCAGATTTAGATAACAGGCGCGTCCACGAAGACTCTTTTACCGCAAAAACGTCTTTGATTTCTTCATCACTAAAGTGTTTATTGCCAATGATATTAATATCGACCACTTTGGCAGGTTTGCCTTCGACAAAACGCACGTCGAGCTTGACGCGATTGCCATCAAGTAACGTTTGATCAACCTCAATATTGCTGTTGTAATAGCCTTGGCTGATATATTGCTGCTGTAGCTCATTGGCGACGCCTTGTAGCGTGGCTTGTTTCAGCACATTACCGGCAGACAGACCAGCATTGTCTAGACCTTGCTCTAGCCCTTCTTTTGGAATGAGCTTATTGCCCTCAAAATTGACTTCAGCAATCGTTGGGCGCTCAACGACATCAAACCGTAGCTGTCCACCTTCGATACGGCTTTGAATATCAGCAAAATTTTCGGTCGCATAAAGCGCCTTAATACTGGCTGCTAAACTACTGTCATTTACCGTATCCCCTACCGAAATAGGTAGAACCGGATAGAGGCTATCGGGGGTTAAACGTTGCAAACCATTGAAACCGATGTCAGTGACTACAAATTCTGCAGCCTGTACTGGCATACTCATCATCGCTACAACTAACGGCAACCCTGCCGCGCTCATAAATAAAGGCGTACGCATAAACACTATCCGTCAATAAAAAACTTGCTTAAGTTAAGTTAAAAAGCCCATATTGTCTAGCGCATCTCGCATGAAATTTAAGCGCATACGCAGCAGACTCAGAACACTTTATATAAAATGCATCACAAAATAAACTAAAAATTACGATTAGTACAGAGGCCATGATACAAAGCATGCTACCTATCATGGTCATAATCATCCCATAATAGGCGTAAAACCATTAGTATCTCGTGCCTTATCGATCATATTAGCGATTCGCTGGTCAAAACAGCCGACTGATATCATTACCAATTGCTAACACCATGAAACCTGCCAGCAAGAGTAAGCCGATATTTAGTCCAATCATTTGCACCCCTTCCGAGAGTGGCTTACCACGAATCAATTCAATAAGATAATACACAATATGACCGCCATCCAATACAGGAATGGGTAAAAGATTGAGTACAGCAAGACTCAAACTAATCAAAGCCGCCGTCGATAACACCATCTGCCAACTGATATCAAAACTCTGTTTGGCCACTTTGGCGATGGTAATCGGACCTGACAAATTGTCCAAACCAATCATGCCTGATAGCATCTTACCCATTGAGCTGACAGTCATCACTGCAAGCTGTTCAGTTTTCTCAAATGATTTCACCAATGACTCACCAGGGCCATAGACTACAGTGGTCTTGTAAGCGTCAGGAATAACAATTTCGGACTGTGCCACCATAGCACCAATTTGCCCATAATCGTTACCCAAATTGTCTTTTTTACCTTGCGGCATAATCTGAAGCTGTACGGTTTTACCATCACGCAATACTGTGAAGTTAAGCAAAGTTTCAGGACTGTCGCGGATGATACGAGTAGCACTGAGCCAATCTTTAATTGGTTGATCATTGATAGCAATAATACGATCGCCTACTTTTAGTCCTTGGCGACTGGCGGCACCATCAGCGGTCAAGTCACCTACTATCGGTGCAATATCTGGTTGCCATGGCAGCATGCCAAAGCTGGTCAACGCATCTTTACCTTGCGCGCTGCCTTGCATAAACTGAGTTACGGGCGCTTGATAAGTTTTGATCGCATTATCAGCTTGTGCCTCTGATTGCAGAGTAATACTGACATTGTCCGTCTCGCCCATCCGTCCAGCAAGCCGATAGTTGATGCCTTCCCACGTTTGTACCTCATGCCCATCAATCGCAACGATTTTATCACCAACTGGCAACTGTGCCATAGCAGCAGGCGTATCAGGTAATACCTGCCCAATCTTCGTCGCCAGCTGCTCTGATGGTGTCATAAACAACACCCAAAACAGCGCAATAGCAATGATAAAGTTCATGATAGGGCCAGCGGCAACAATCGCAATCTTTTTTAGCGGATGCTGACGATTAAACGCCAAATGTTGCTCAGCTTTTGCTACCTCGCCTTCGCGCTCATCGAGCATTTTGACATAACCACCAAGTGGCAAAGCAGAAATACGATAATCAATACCGCTTTTTTTGCTCGTCCAACCAAAGAGTTTGGGACCAAACCCGATAGAATAGGTCAAGACTTTAACGCCGCAAAGACGAGCGACGATATAGTGTCCCCACTCATGTAAGGCAATAAGCGGACCTAAGACAAATATTGCCGCAAGGAGCGTTAATAAAAACGTCATGATCTTTTCTCAGTATGATTTCTCAGCATTCTTTCTTTGCATCTTTTATTAACATCGTTTTTTAACGACGCAGTTGTTGATACATTTACACCAACTTTGCCACAAGTTTTTCTGTAAGGTGACGTGCTATTTTATCAATTGCTAGTATATCTTCTATGTCAGCCGTTTCGTTTAACGGTGGCAGCTGTATGTCATTTAATGCTTGCTCATTGATATCAGCAATGTCGGTCAGGCGAATTTCCCCAGCCAAAAACGCCGCCACAGCAATTTCATTCGCCGCATTTAAGACAATCGTCGCTTGTGTGCCCGCTTGCATCGCCTGTCTTGCCAAACGCAAACACGCAAATTTTTGCAAGTCAGGCTCAATAAACTCTAAGCCGCTGAGCGCAAATAAATCCAAAGGCTGCGAGCCACTCTCAATACGATCAGGATAACTGAGCGCATGGGCAATGGGCGTTTTCATATCGGGACTGCCGAGCTGCGCCAAAAAGCTACCATCGCTATATTCTACCATTGAGTGAATGATACTTTGTGGATGAATCACCACATTTATCTTATTTTCAGGCAAATCAAACAAATGGCAGGCTTCGATTAACTCTAAACCCTTATTCATCATCGTAGCTGAGTCGACAGATATCTTTTGACCCATTGACCAATTTGGATGTTTGACCGCTTCAGCGACGCTCGCTTGCTGCATCTGCGCAAACGATTTTTGCAAAAACGGTCCACCAGAGGCCGTTAACCATAACTTGCGCACGCCGTGATTTGGCTGATGAATTTGAGTATTGTCCTGCTGAATAGCCAGTGGTAAACACTGAAAAATAGCATTGTGCTCAGAGTCAAGCGGCAGCAAAGTAGCGTTATGCGTTTTGACCGTATTAATCATCACTTGCCCTGCCATCACCAGCGCTTCTTTATTCGCCAGTAAAATACGCTTACCTGCACGAGCAGCGGCTAAAGTAGAAGGCAGACCAGCTGCGCCTACGATCGCAGCGACAACGGTATCCGTCTGCGAATCAGTGGCAATATCAACCAGCCCTGCTTCGCCGCCTACCACATCGATGTCAAGACCTGCCGCACGGAGTCGCTGGGCAAAATCATCGACTGCAGCGGTCGGTACGCTCACGCGCTTTGGCAAAAACTGCTGGCAAAGTGCAAACAGTTTGTCTAAACGGTGATAGCCTGACAGAGCATAGACCGTGTAAAGCTGTGGTTGCGCCGCTAATATTGCTAACGTGCTATCGCCAATCGAACCTGTCGCGCCTAGTACGGCGATGCGTTGCGTCATAACCATCGGTGCCTGTAAATGATACTCTAAAAAATTAAATAAGAAATCGATAAAACGTCTGATAAATAAGAGATAGACAATATCCAGTGTATTGACTAGTCACTCATCTTAACTACTATATTTAGGGCGTATCATCGTCTATGAATTATTTTTTCAGTCCTAAACCACTATCAAACCTAACTGCTGTATCGCCCAAAAACCAAGCGCAAATATCGGTGTGGCAGAGAGCAGTGAGTCGATACGGTCAAGCACGCCGCCATGCCCCGGTAAAATCGTTCCTGAATCTTTGACATCAGCGCGGCGCTTAAGCATCGACTCAAATAAATCACCAAGTACCGAGGCTAAAATGGTCAAGGCTGATAATGCTACAAATGCGACTAACGGTACACCCGTCAATTGCAACTTAAATACACTGATGGCAATGACCACGAGCAGACCGGTAACAAGGCCACCTGCCAGCCCTTCCATGCTTTTATTGGGTGAGACATTTGGCGCCATTTTGCGGCGACCAAGCTTACGCCCCACAAAATAAGCGCCACTATCTGCGCACCAGACCAAAAGGAACACATAGAGCAACCACCATGCTGACAATTGCCACAAATAAAACATCGCCGTAATCGATGCGGTCAATATCACCGCACCCATCAATGCCAGTTTTTTGCCATACCAATTGGTATGAGTCGGGAACACTCGCACCCAAGACAGCGCCATTAACCATATAGCCAGTGAAGCCACCCACCAAAATAACCATGTCACTTTAAACATGAGTGATACTAGGGTCAGCACCAAAACCAATAGCACAAACAGCGCAGGATGACGCCACTTGGGCATCAGCTTAGTCCATTCGTGAGCGGCGATAATGACGCCAATCGCTAACAGCGGTGCAAATAAAATAGGGGTTTGGCTCGCAAACATTGCAATACCAACGATAATAACGAGAACAACTGCCGTCTTAATTCGTTGCCACATACTTATTGAGCCTTATAATAATGAAAAACGCATGGTCAAAACATGCATTATAGCAGCTAATCTACAATAGCCCACTAATAGCAGTTGACGCTTATTGACGCGGTTTATTATTTCACAAACAAGCAATATTAACTACTTATACGATAGCGGCTTTGTAAGAGCTTTTTCCTTTACAAAATAACAGGTAAATGCTTAACACCATTAACGACTTGCTTGCTCTATCACTATCTGCTCACTGGTTTTGCCAAAACGGCGCTGCCGCTGAGCGAACTCTTTTACCATTGCTGCCAGCTCATCGGCTGCAAAATTCGGCCATAATGTCTGGGTAAAAAATAGCTCAGCATAGGCTGACTGCCACAATAAAAAGTTAGAAATTCGGTATTCACCGCCTGTGCGTATCAACATATCGACTGCTGGTGCATCTGCTAATTGCACATAGTTACCGAGCAATTCTTTATTAATATCATCAGCACGTAACTGACCAGCCTCTACTTGCTGCGCCAGCTGTTTTGCCGCATGGGCAATATCCCATTGCCCACCATAACTGATAGCGATGACTAGCGTCATGGCTTTAAAGTCTGCTGTTTTTGCTTCAGCGTCCGCCATTAATGCTTGCAAATCATTACTCAGCTGACTGCGGTCACCAATAAAACGCAGACGAATACGATACTCATTCATGCGTGGTATTTGCTCATGAATGGTGGAGGCTAACAGTTGCATGAGTAGTGCCACCTCACTGGGCGGGCGTTGCCAATTCTCACTAGAAAATGCAAATACCGTTAATACTTCGATACCCGTATTGACGCAATACTCGACGATAGGATCGAGTGCATCTTTGCCAGCCACATGCCCTTGGCCTTTGCCCAAATCATTGGCTTTACCATAACGATTATTGCCATCCATGATGATAGCGATATGGCGTGGAAGAAGATCAGGAGCCAAAACGGCTGAAGTGGACATAGGCGAAAGTGCTTATTGTTAAGGTAAAATAATAATAATAACGGCTGCGATAACGATTAGAAAGCGTCATAACCACAATTCACAAACTTATCATAAACCCATCTATAGGCATGATTTAGTTTGCAAGATAGCGCTTATAAAATACAGTTTACAAATCTGAGCAAGCCTATTGCCGTATCCGATTGATATAACATTGACGCTATTATCGGTACCGTCTACACAATAATAAGCAGCCAATAGTATTGACAGATTGGCTGCTTATTATAAGGATATGACATAACGGATTTTTGTCTTACACGATCGAAAAACCAGTGCTTTACACGTCCATCAAGTCAGTTTCTTTTTTGCTCAAACGTTTATCGATGGTTTCGATATACTTGTCAGTGATTTTTTGAATGTCATCACTAGCACGGCGCTCGTCGTCTTCTGAGATCTCTTTTTCTTTGGCCAATTCTTTGATGTCATTCATCATGTCACGGCGAATATTACGGATAGAAACACGGCTACTTTCTGCTTCTCCACGCGCAAGCTTTTGCATGTCGCGGCGTGTTTCTTCTGTCAATGCAGGCATTGGCACACGAATCACATCGGCGGTCACTGGGTTGAGACCCAAATCTGCTTCGCGAATGGCCTTGTCAATTGCTTGTACCATGGTACGGTCAAACGGCTGAACCATGAGCGTACGTGAGTCTTCAACGTTGACACTCGCCACTTGATTCAAAGGTGTAGGCGACCCGTAGTAGCTAACCATCACGCCTGACAACATACCCGGATGTGCGCGCCCTGTACGGACTTTGCTAAAGGTGCTCTCAAGCGCTTCCAAGGTTTTTTGCATACGCGCTTCGCCGTCTTGCTTAATCTCTTTGATCATTAGATATCCTTATTTATCGCTATCGATAAATCATTCATTTGTTAGTAAATATACGGTTGTTCACTATTAATTATTAGCGACTGGTAGTTATTAACGACCAATCTAAGTTTAATGACTGGTATTCTCGTATTAATATTTAGAGTATTTAGGCAAATCAGTGATAAACGCGTGTGCCTTCATTTTCGCCCATGATGACGTTTAATAACGCATTAGGCTTGGTCATATCAAACACTTGTAGCGGCACGTTGTGCTCACGGCATAATGCAATGGCAGTTAAATCCATTACGCCAAGTTTTTGCTCTAATACTTCATCAAAAGTTAAACCATCATATTTAACTGCATCGTCATGTAAGCTTGGGTCTTTGTCATAAACGCCATCAACTTTGGTGGCTTTTAGAATTAAGCCCGCTTCAATTTCAATACCACGTAAGCAAGCAGCAGTATCAGTGGTAAAGAAAGGGTTGCCCGTACCAGCAACAAAGATACATACTTCGCCATTTTTGAGATAGCGAATGGCATTGCGACTGCTATAGCTTTCGGTCACTTCACCAATTGGCAAGGCTGACATCAGGCGAGTTTTAATATTGCGGCGCTCAAGCGCATCACGCATCGCCAGACCATTCATAACGGTTGCTAACATACCCATTTGATCACCAGTCACACGGCCGACTAAGCCTTCTTGTTGCAACTGCGCGCCGCGATATAAGTTACCGCCGCCGACCACGATACCGACTTGAACACCAAGACCACGCAAATGGGCGATAGACAAGCTCATCTTATCGAGCACTTCGCTATCAATTCCCATCTCTTTGCCACCAGCTAAGGCTTCACCAGAGAGTTTCAGCAAGATACGAGAGTAACGCGGGTTTTTGTCAGACATGAGGTCACCTTGTTAGCATTAAATTATAATTAAAATGAGCGGTAAAACACAAATAGAGTTTGCCTTCGAATTTACTCGAAGTGTCATCACCGAGGTACTATATAGGAAGCACCGTAACTGATGACAAACGTGTAAAAAGGCTAAATTGCGCTAATTGTAGCAAAAACTGCCCGCGATTGGGCAATTTTCACTCGTATATTGTAGTGACTAATCAGCTACAGTGACTGCTTAGCCTTTGTAACTGGCAAACAAATCATACTCGCTAGCGTCGTCAATCGTAACCGTTAGGAATTGTCCGACTTTAACTTGAGCAGTAATGTCATCGACATAGACATGACCGTCAATCTCTGGTGCGTCAGCATAGCTACGACAAATCGCAACGCCCTCTTCACTATCAATTTCGTCGACCAATACCATCAAGGTTTTACCGACTTTCTCTTGTAGCTTTTGCGCTGAGATGTCTTGTTGCAGCGTCATCAAACGCTCATAGCGTTCTTGCTTGATCTCTTCTGGCACATGATTTGGCAGGTCATTAGCCACTGCGCCTTCGACTTCTGAATAGGTAAACGCACCAACACGATCAAGGCGAGCTTCTACTAACCAATCAAGCAAGCATTGGAAATCTTCTTCTGTCTCGCCAGGGAAGCCCACCACAAAGGTTGAGCGAATGACGATATCAGGGCAAATCTCACGCCATGCATGGATACGCGCCAAGGTGTTTTCGCTATGCGCTGGGCGTTTCATCGCTTTTAGGATGCGATGGCTGGCATGTTGAAACGGAATGTCGAGATAAGGCAGTAGCTTCTTCTCGCCCATTAGCTCAACCACTTTATCGACATGCGGATATGGATAGACATAATGCAAGCGCACCCAAATGCCTAAATCATTTAAGGCTTGGCACAAGTCATAAAACTTCGACTTCAGCGGCATGCCATTCCAAAAACTGGTCTTATATTTCAAATCCAGTCCATAAGCAGAGGTATCTTGCGAAATAATAAGCAATTCTTTCACGCCAGCATTTTTCAGCGCCAGCGCTTCATTCATCACACTGTCAATCGGACGTGAAACCAAGTCTCCACGTAAGCTTGGAATGATGCAGAAAGTACAACGATGGTTGCAACCTTCTGATATTTTTAGATAAGCATAATGGCTTGGCGTCAATTTGATACCCGCCTCATTAATCAAATCTATCTTTGGATCATAACCAGCGTCCTGACTGCGGTCAGGCTTGGGCACATGCAACGCAACGGCTCTAATGACTTCTTCATAAGCATGAGCGCCAGTTACAGCTAGCACGGCTGGGTGCATTTCACGGATTTTGTCCGCTTCTTTACCCAAGCAACCAGTAACGATTACTTTACCGTTTTTGCTAATCGCTTCGCCGATGGCATCAAGCGACTCTTGTACTGCTGACTCAATAAAACCGCAAGTATTAACGACAACTAAATCTGCACCTTCGTAATCACTCGCCACTTGATAACCATCACGGCTAAGCTCAGTGATGATGCGCTCACTATCGACCAAGGCTTTTGGGCAACCTAGTGACACAAACCCAATCTTTGGCGCTGCGTTCACTGGCGCATTTTCAGTCGATAAAGCACCTGAAGTCACATCGCTGCTTTGCTCAATGCTACGGTTTTGATTGTGATTGGCTTTATGATGGTAAGGTTGGTTAGTGTTTGCTTGACTAACATCTGCCTGATTGTCTTGTGCTATATTTGGTTTGGCAGGATTAAAAACGGTGGCAGTGTCTTTTAACATAGAATCTGTTGGCGTAGAAGTTGACGGTGAGGTAGTAACAGTCGTATTAACCGACTCGGTAGAAGTGTTGGGCATGGCTGACCTTGCTAGAGATAAATTGGCTGTGCGCATTGTACGTTTTTTTTGCAAAAATCGCCAGTTTTGCCGCTCTATAGTGTTGATTTATGGTTAAATATTATATCGCGTCTTTTTTTATTCTAGGCAATAGCCATGACAACCCATTTGACAACCGTAAAACCGACACCTGACTTAGCATTCATGTCACAGCATTTGTTCACCGCTATTTTATGGATCAATGATGATTTATCGATCACTTGGCTAAATGCCCAAGCCGAACAACTACTTGCTATTAGTAGTGGACGCTTACTGGGTCAGTCTATATTGACACTGCTTGCATCCAAAGCATTGAAATCAGCCGATAGCAATCATGACAGTGATAACCATATAACTGTCGATAAAAGTAGTGGTGAAGATATCCATGAACAAACTTGCTCTTTAAAAGAACGATTTCAGCAAGCAAAGCAGTATCAACAACCCTTTATCGATCATGATCACCTTATCAGCACACCGCTAAATGGTAATTTATCATTCTCAGTCGATTATAGCGTGACCCCTGTCATTTATGAGCAGCAACCTTATTTTATTATTGAGATGTGGGGCAAGGATCGCCAAAGTCGCATATCAGAGGAACAACGCCAGCAGCAACAATATAATGTTGCCCGTCATATGCTGCGCTCGGTCGCTCATGAAATCAAAAATCCGCTTGCCGGTATTCGCGGGGCGGCGCAATTATTACAGCGGCAATTCATCAAATTCAGTGACGCCTCGCCTCTTAATAGTGCTCCTCCTGCTATTCTTGGCACAAACCCTATGGTAAACCCGAATAGCCATCTGCAAAAAACGGCTGAAAAACTGCGCACTTATACTGATATCATCATCTCAGAAACGGACCGTCTAACCCATCTTATTGGGAAATTCCTTGGCTCCAATCAATTACCAAATTGGCAAACGCTAAATATCCATGAGCCACTGGAGCATGTTTTATCTTTGGTCGTCAATCAATATCCGCAAGTGACGCTACAGCGCGATTATGACTTGTCATTGCCTGAGTTATGCGCTGATAAAGATCAGCTGATACAAGTGTTTTTAAATCTGATTAATAATGCCTGTGAATCGATGACTGAGTTTGAGCAAACGCTGCAGCAAAGAGAGTTGTCCGAGCCTACTAAGGTGCAACAACCTGTCACTTCACAAACGAGTAATAAGGACAGCACCAGTTATAAGCCAACACTGCACATTCAAACCCGCATTGCCTTTCAACATACCATTGCTGGGCAACAGCACAAGCAAGTGCTACAAATCAACATTACCGATAACGGTTCAGGCATTGATCCAGCATTGATCGGACAGATATTTTTCCCAATGGTGACCAGCCGTGCCGCAGGGACGGGGCTAGGATTGTCTATCGTGCAAGATATCATCAGTCATCACCATGGTATGATTGACGTGAGCTCCCAACAATCAAAAAACCTTAACGACAGTGTCAAAAATGACTACAACCACCAACACACCAGTTTTACGCTGTACTTGCCTTTCAATCAGCCAGCGCACCATGCTTAAAATAGCCAGTACCCAAGGCTTAGAAACCATGACCTAACCTATGAAACAATCACCCTGAATCACTTGCTTATTAGGCCTGATAAATGACTGCATATAATGACCACGCCACATCTAACAGCGACAATCAAGGCTCTGCCCAAACATCAGACAATCAAGAGTCTAGTAACCGAGAGTCTGATAAACGAGAACCTGATAACCAAGCTACAAAAGTAACGGTCAATAATGCACCTAATACTAACCCTGCAACGTTATGGCTCATCGATGACGATGCAGCCCTGCGTTTGGTGTTGGCAGATACTTTTGAAGACGCAGGATTGACGGTTATCAGCTTTACCCAAGCGCAAGCGGCGTGGACACGCCTCAACGATATTTTGCAACAGCAGGAATCAGCCGCTCAGTTGCCCGATGTGATATTGACTGATATTCGTATGCCCATGATGGACGGGTTGTCTTTTAGTGACTGGGTACATGAGCATTTCCCTAAGCTGCCTATTGTCATTATGACGGCGCATTCTGACCTCACCTCTGCTATTAATAGCTATCAAACAGGTGCTTTTGAATATCTGCCAAAACCTTTTGACTTAGATGATGCAGTCGTCACGATTTATAAAGCCATTAATTATCAGCCCAATATGCTGGCAGCGGCGGCAGCAAACTCTACTCCTGAACCTACTCCGAAGACCGTTACCAAAAATTCATCAAGTACTTTGCCCAATATGCAGGTAAAACCTGATACCAGACCCAAGCTTGCTAGCAAGGCTACTCTGGTCAGCAAAACCAATAAAACATCCAGCCCTAAAATCAAAGTTAAACCTGCCATCAGCGCCAATGACAATCCAAGTGGCATCATTGGACAATCTCAAGCGATGCAGACGGTGTTTCGTGCCATTGGCAGACTGGCACACTCACCCATTACTGTCCTGATTACTGGTGAATCAGGTACGGGTAAAGAATTGGTCGCCAGTGCGTTGCACCAGCATTCACCGCGTCACCAGCAACCTTTTATTGCCCTAAATATGGCCGCCATTCCACATGATTTGATTGAATCTGAATTATTCGGTCACGAAAAAGGGGCGTTTACTGGTGCGACGACGACGCGACAAGGGCGTTTTGAGCAAGCGGATGGTGGGACATTATTTCTAGATGAAATTGGCGATATGCCTTATAGCACCCAAACTCGGCTGCTACGAGTACTGGCCAATGGTGAGTTTTTTCGCGTCGGTGGACAGCAGCCGGTCAAAGTGAATGTACGCATCATTGCCGCTACTCATCAAAACTTAGAAGAACTGGTCAAACAAGGCAAATTCCGTGAAGATCTGTTTTATCGCCTCAATGTAATTCGCTTGCCGTTGCCGCCATTACGGACACGACCTGAAGACATTCCAGCATTAGCCCATTACTTTATGCAGCGGGCTGCTGAACAGATGAACAGTGCAGAGAAACAGCTGCATCCGACAGCGCTACACATCATGCAGGCTTTTGAGTGGCGTGGCAATGTCCGCCAACTTGAGAATGTCTGCCTTTGGTTGACGGTGATGGCCACAGGCGACACCGTGATGGTGGATGATTTGCCACCAGAGCTGCTTGAAAATATCTCGTCTGATTTAGAAGCGTATCAAGAGCAAAGTCAGCCTACACAAGCTATGACTCACAATGAGCAAATACGCCCTCATTCCCACAGTTCAAGTTGGCAACAAGCATTGGCTGCTTGGGCTGAGCAATCTCTACAAACAGGAGAAACCGATATCTTGCAGACGGCAACCCCTGAGTTTGAACGCGTTTTATTGACGGCAGCGCTCAACCATAGTGGTGGCAAAAAGATCGCTGCTGCTAATTTACTCGGTTGGGGGCGCAATACCCTGACACGTAAATTACAGCAATTAGATATTTCTTCAGCAGAAGGGCAAAATAATCGTTATTAAAGGCGCAAACTCATAAACATGAATACCATTCATATCAATAGCTTATAAAAATAAGTGAAAATAAATGATAAATATTTAAAAATAATTGCAAATAGGGGTTGCCAAACGTTTCAAACTCTATATAATAGCCAACCACTGAGACGCACTACCGAATCAGTTAACTGTCTATATTGTGTTTGAGTTTAAACGCTAATAATGATAGAGTAACGGAAAATGGGGCTGTGGCGGAATTGGTAGACGCACCAGATTTAGGTTCTGGCGCCGCAAGGTGTGAGAGTTCGAGTCTCTCCAGCCCCACCATTTTCGGATAGTGAATAAATAGTCTCAAACCTATACTAAACCTGCCTTCGGGCAGGTTTTTTTATTGCCTAAAATTTGACAACTATTTATTAAAGGTATTGTTGTCGCAGTTTTGTCGCAGTTTCTGCCATTCAACTACCGAGCAACCCTCGGCAGTTAGTCACCATAATCAAGTTTCATCATCTCAGCTTGCATACGCTCGGTATTAATCCACTTTGCATAGATTTTGGTGAACGTAATAATATCATGGCCCATCTGATAAGCTGCTGCAGAAACATCGATCATACTATTGAGCATTGTAGTCGCGTAAGTATGACGACAATTATAAGCAGGTCGCATTCTTATACCGATCACTGGTAGCACTTCCTGAAACTTCTCAGACAATTTGTCCGGTCTTGTCCATGGCTCATCGGTATGCAAGCTGATAAACAGCCGCGACTGGTGGCCAGTTAGTTGCTTGAGTCTATCCAATACGACCAATATCTTATCATTGAGATAGATATTACGGATCTCATTAGTCTTAGTTGATAGCTGAACTTTACCACTGCTCAACGTCTTGCTTATTTTCGCTAATCGATTGGTTATATCTATGTCAGCCCAGTCTATGGCCAATGATTCGCCAGGGCGACAACCGGTCCAAAACTGCCAAACGAAATACAAATACCAAATCTCTTTATCATCCCTCCAATGGCTTTGCATATAATCAAGTATGGCCAAACGCTCATTAGGCAAAAAAGGATCTGGCTCATCCTTTTGGGTTTTCTTATTACGTATACGTTTAGTGGGTAACTCTTCAATAATTTCATCAATAAACGCTAAATCAAACACTCCGCGCAGTGGCGTGAGTGCGTCATTAGCAGTTTTAGCGCTGCTAAAATCATTCTGTGCGAGTGCAGTTCGTACCATTGCCGGGGTTATATCTGCAATTGCCATAGATGCAAAAAAAGGCATCCACTTATTTTTGAGGATGCCTTTATATTTACGTCTAGTGCCTGTATTTCCGCTATCTAAGCTATCAAGATAAAGCTGCGCATAGTCTGCAAAAAGTGGTCTATCATCTGCTGCCGTCTCATCGATAATATTACAAGCCAACTCAATATCTTTTACCGTCAAATTCTCCCACTTTCTACGAGCCATCAAACTAGCTCGTAGCTTTCCCGCTTGGGCAATATTTTTTGGCGTCGCCGTGTACGGGAGGACGAAGTACCTGCGCCCTTCTCCTTTGATTGGGATATTAATTTCGACGCTGCCGCTTCGCACTCTAACGCCTTTTGGATACCCTGTTGGTCCAGCCATTCATTCCACCCGTTTAGACTAAAGTAAATCTTATTATCAATCTTTTTCCACACCACACCCTCAGGCCATTTATCTTTTGCCATGTATAAGCGTTCGTGTGGTAGACCAATAAGTTTACCAAATTGCGGAAGTGTTACCCAGTCTAACGGAACATTTGATTTGATAATTTCAATAACGTCCACAGCTATTCTCCTCACCTCGCTTATCTAAAACACGGTAAGCAACATCGATTCTGGTTACCGCTTCAAATACTTCTTCACATTCATCACATTCATGCTCAAAATCATCACCATCATGGCCGCCATACTCAAGCCAATCATCTGTATCTTGCACAGCGTCGCAATAAGGACATTTGACATCACTCACACTCACTCTCCCTTGCTTAATTCAATCGACAACAACCAAACCACTGCCACTACCAACATACCAAGCAAGATAGCCATGCCGGTAATTACTAGTAATTGCTCATTATTGGTTAGCATCACCGTCCCCTTCTCTCAAACACGCTTTGGCAGTCTACACAGAGCGTTACCCCACCCACTGCTTGGCGTCTAGTCGGTATATCTTCGCCACATTCCAAACATTCTGTCAGTGACGGTTTATCAAATTTTGGCGCGCGACTTAGGCAGTGAGCCAGTGTTAAATCAACATAGTCGTTTGCGCGATCAGCATCATCAGCCATAATTATTTCCCATCAAGCCATATTAAAAGAAACACTTGCTTCAACATCAAACTCAGTTTGGCAGTTGCGGCAAGTAGCTGTTACTACTTCTTGATCCTCAACTGAATCTTGGCAGGTATAACCACCGCCACATTCAGGACAATTAGCATCTCCCATCATTTACCCCATCTTCTCAACATTCGCTTCTATACGCTTGTAGCCGATACCGTAGCGATATTCAATTTTATTGCCACGGTCAGCCAGGCGACACGCCCGACCGATTAAGTGGCTGCCAGTACCGCAAGCGCCTACAATTTCCCAGCTGCGCGTGTCTACTTCCAACCAACTGAAACCATAGCCGTTTGCTGCAAAGGTTATTCTTTTAATCTGCTTTGCCATTACTCGTCTCACTCTCTTTAATCATCTTATCGATCCAGTCGCGGATATCTTTTAAGCGTTCTAACCCAAATTTTTTAACGATGTAATAATCATCGCGCTTTGGGTCTCTTTGGTTTTGACGCTGCAACTTAATAAATAGCTGACCGTCTTTGATAAATAGATGTGTACGGCGGCTAAGGGATAATGTTTTACTCATCGCTAACTAACTCCTTAAACTCAAGCTGAATTTCGAATTGCAACTCACACTCCCAACCAGATAAAGCCTGTTTGACCTCTTCTGAGCCTAAAGACTCATAATTGCAGTTAAAATCAGCTTTACTTATCTGCTTAATAGCAAAACCTTGCACTTCCATATCAAAGTTATGCTCTAACACACGAATGCGATCTTCCATAACCTGACCAATGTTTTGATCAGCATTTAATACAAAAGAGACTCTCATCGTTTCAACTCCTTCAATATCAAACTCTTAATTGCACCTGCTGCATACAGATGGCCATGTTTCCCGTCTACATCCAGCACGTGATGATTAGACGTGCCGTAGTGCGATTTAACGCATGACAGATATGCTTCGTGATGTCCTAGTGCTGTGCGCTCATCTTCATTTGACCTGATAAAGCGTTTGTACACATTGCTATGACAGCTAAGCAGTACGCTAAGGCTAGGTATTACGCTATCTTCTTGCCAAACCCAAAGCGGATGATGCAGCCGACGCTTGATAGCAGACGCTGTATAGTGATGACGGTCTAACAAGATCACATCGAGATGCTTATATTTATCGAGTATGTAATCATCTTCAAACTCAACAGCATTGATACCACGCGGTACGTTGATCACATCGGTCATGATTGCTTGAGCGTTCAAACACATCGCCACACGATGACATGCCGTAGTCACGCCAATGTGCGATGCGCCATTGATATTGACTAATAAGGGATGATTTTTAGTTGATTGAGTCAATGACATTACGCCACCTCACTGTGTTCGCTGTTGGCGGCTACGGTGTCAAGTAGCGGCTCAAGGTTGATGTTTTGAGCAAACGCATTGCGTAAGTCAGCCTCTAAATGCACCAATGCTGCCCAATGTGTTGGGGTAATGCGACAACGACGCTGAGACACTTGCACGATGATTAGCCGCAATTGTTCAGCGACATTGAGCAGTGTTTGCTGGTCGCGGATACATCTTGGCTTAGTGATGTGAGCGCACCACTGTTTGTTTGCATCACGGAGGGCAATACGGCTAACAGTGTTGCTGAGCTTGGCGTTTTGAATGAGCGATACTAAGATAGCACTCGGCTTGATGTTGGCGATATTACGCATAGCAAGCCTCCAGTGCAGCACGAAACTCGGTCAATTGTGCTTCGGTGATTGTTTGAGTAACCTTGCCTTTTAAACTATCGACATGAAAATTATTGTTTCCCAAGCCGCACTCACGTTTTGGGAAAAACACAGCACTAACTGTACTGTTAGTATGAGTATTAGTAATCACTCCAAATGCTTTGACGCCTCTATCAAAAACAATATCCCAAGGCATCAACTCAGCACCACCAATCGCATTGTCGGCTTCACTAAAGCGGTCCATGCTATGCATGCGCTGGATTAGGCATTCAGATAGGTTTTTGATAAAGATAAGCTGCATATCAGCTTGGGTGATTTGTGGTACTGGTTTATCTGGCCACAGCTCATCAATGATAATTTCGCGGGCATCCATGCCTTGTATTTCAGGTACATATTCGCTTAGGTAATCGACATCATTGACCGTTTCGCGATCGATGGCGCTGTTTTCCCAGTTTGTGGCATCAAAACCCTCACCTATTCGTTGGGTGTAAAAACCAATATCACCATAAGAAGTACCCCAATGCTTTTTTTTAGGCACTAATTTAATTTTATTTAGAGAGCAAAAATAGCCAACCCCATTCCAATCTACATGAGCACTTACCCACTTATTATCCTGCCCTTCAAACACCCACTGCCCCATCTGTTTAAGCGCGGGCTGTGGCGCATCATTTGCTGCGGTGTCTTGCGTAGCTGCCAATAATCCGCCAACCGGCATAACATTGCCAAACCCAAAGCGGAGTGGTACTGCATCTAACTTGTTCTTTAAATCAGCAATAGAGGCTTTTGTTTCGTCGTCAAAGCCTATCGTAAACCGACCGATTACTTTAACTGGCTTATTTTGATTGCTCACGCTGCACCTCCCATCACTAAAATAGCGATGAGCACAAGTAAAGCGCCCACGACGATGCCAAGCACTTGACGATAGCCACGTACTTTGATTTTTAGTTGCTGTTCGGATTGGCTGAGTCGTTGCTCAGTTTGATGGAGTTGCTGATTCCGCATATCCAAAACGGCGCATGTGAGCTCAAGCTCAGCTTCGGCACGTGATAAATGGACAGGGGCTGTTGATTGATTCTGAGACATGACGTTATACCCGTTTTGTTGGTTACGGGTATATAATTACATTTGTAATTCGTACTGTCAATTACTTTTGTAATTTAAAATGGAAATATGTATTTTTATTAATTACAATCCATCTATTTCTATACGATATTTTCTGTAATTGTTTGTAGATGTATCAATGCTTAGTAAAGGTATGTCTTACTCTCGCTTCAAGTTTGAAATCATCGAATTTATTTTTATCAATAATCTGATCTGGATATCTACTCTTATCAGCATTATCAGATACCAACGTCACTGTACCATCTAGATTTTTGAAGGCGCGCTTACATATCGATTCACCATCCGCATTAAAGACATAAATTTTATTACTGATAAAATTGTCATATTCGCTCTCGTTGGTATTGACCAACATCAGTGTGCCATGAGGGATTGTATAACCCATGCTATCTCCACATGCATGCATCAGCATCAAGCCTTTGCCATCTATAGGTAAGTCATTCTCACGCAAAAACTCAACTGTAAAGGCAATCATCCCGTTCTGTTCTGGATGTTCTAAGTTGACATATCCATCACCGCAGCTAGCCTTTAAATCTCTATAAGGCACATCGACTAGCTTATAGTCAGTCTTGCCACCAATTACTACGTACTCAGGTTGTTTGACCTGACTGTCTTCGACCTCTTGCCCTTCCTCATTATGCTTATTACCCAACCCTGACATCAGCCAAGATAAGTTAACACCGAGAGCGGTTGCTAATGCCTCAGTGTAACTGCTGCTTTTACCATTGCGACGCTCTAAATTACCTATGACAGATGGATCAGCTCCTATCATCTCACCCAGTTGGGCTTGAGTTAGCTTTTTTTCTTGCCGCACAAACTTCACACGTTTGGCCAATGTATCTAATGTCTCTGTAGCTGATTCCATATATACCTCCCATAAATATAAACATAATAATTACAAATGAAATGATAAGCTACTTACAAAAGTAATTGACAATATGAATTACAAATGTAATTATATTGCTAACTTATAAAGACAAAGGTAATTTCATGACACACTTTAAACAGCTACCGCCTACACTGATAGCTCTACAAAAAGCAATCGAGATCGCAGGTGGTCAAGCAGAATTATCAGTAAAAATAGGTCTTGTTCGTACATCGTCAAATGTTGGTGTTATGGTTTCTAGGGATAAAAAAGCTAGTGCTAAGTATGTTGCAAAAATTAGCGAAGCTACTGGCGTCCCATGTCATGAATTACGTCCAGATATATTCCCAGCTCCCGAACCAGCCAACGATTCAAGTAATCAACAATCAATAGCATAGCAACACCACTGCAATAAAAGAACGACAATAACGGGGGCAATATGTCGAAGCAAAAATACACAGCCGCAGAGCGTGCTGAAAACTGCGTATTAGATTTGGAAGCAGCGGTCTATCAAGCTGCGATGAAACCACGCGGCACACTTGGCGGTATCTGTGAGACATTTGGTCTGACGTATAACACAGCAGTGCTGCAAGTTAATCCAAAGCGCACCTGCCACACGCTCTCCCCAATTCTGATAGAGCAAGTGTTAAGCGCAACCCAGTCGTCGTTAATCATGGATGCTATATGCTGCGCTCATGGTAGTGCTGGATGGTTTCGGCTGCCTGATGCGGATAATCAGTGCGATGATATGTTTGATATTGCCATGCTGGGTCAAAAGTTTGCTGACTTAAATAGCACTGCTATTGACGCTTATGCAGACAAAGTTATCGAACCTGATGAATACGCGCGTATGCAAAAAGACGGGCAAGCTTTATTACGCCATATTCAAACGATATTAGAAAATGCGCGGATAAATACGCAGAAGAATAATGACAGATAAACGCACCCCACTTAACTTTGATGCTATCGCTAATGCTGCGGTCGGCAAGTATGTCAATACCATCTTTCCTGCTGCGGGCATTTCTTTTAGCCAACCAGCACATCAGCATCAAGCTTGCCCGATGTGTGGCGGCTCTGATAGATTTCGTTGTGATGACAAGCGCGGCGAAGGCACATGGATATGTTCACAGTGCGGTGCTGGTAAAGGTTTTACATTGGTCAAGGAGTTTACTGGACTCGACGCTTATGAAACTAACAAGCTTATCGCAGGTGCAATTGGACTTGATGCGACTAGCGAAGTGACTGATGAGCAACGCGCTCAGTGGCAATCACAGCAAGTCGAGCGTGAAGCGGTTGAAAAAGCTGAGAAGCGCCAAGCACGTATCGATGCCGCCAGTCGTGCTCAAAGCATTTGGAACAACTCAAAACCTGCTACTGACGATCACCCTTACCTGTTACGTAAAAATGTCAACGCTATCGGGCTGAGTAAAGATGCTAACGACAACCTCATTATCCCTATGTATTACTACAACCCTGATAAACAACAAATCACACTGGTTAATGTACAAACCATTGCACCTGATAGCGAAAAGCTATTTTTGAAAGGAGGCTTGGTCAGTGGTGCTTACTTCACGATTGGCAATACCTCTATGTTTGCAGGCGGCATCATATTAATCTGCGAGGGTTATGCCACTGGCGCAACTGTATTTGATGCAATGAGCTATAGTTTGCCTGTGATTGTCGCATTTAATGCGCACAATCTAATCCCAGTCGCTCAATCTATACGTGCTCAATACCCCGATCACCGCATTATCATTTGCGCTGATGACGATACCGCGACCGCTCATAAGATGCGCAATAAGGACATATCAGAGGGCAAGGAACCGAAACCACTTGTTGAGTACAACGCAGGTATTCGTGACAGCACTGCTGCCGCATTGGCAGTTGGCGGTGAGGTGGTTATACCTAGTTTTGAGTTATTAGACATAGATAAGGACGCAGCGTAATGCAAGGTAAACAACATACAGACTTTAATGACCTACACGCTGCGGCAGGACTCAACGAAGTAGCACGGCAAATCAAGCATGCACTAGCAAATCAGTCAATAGTGACGCAAGCTGCAAATGACGATCACAGTGCATCGACTACTCCAACGGGTCAGCACAATGGCAATATACCCGCTGACGTCGAACAAGAGATGCGTCTTGCTAATATGCTTAAGCGCTATGCTCAAATCACTGACATTGGCAAAGTAACCAATAAAGCCTATGACACTGAACAAAAGATTGAATATACCAAGACCCAATTTGCCAATGAGATTGGTAATAAGAAGCTAGCGGATCTGTGGTGGAAGACGCCACACCGTAAGATTGCTAAGTCTGAAGTCGCAAAAGACCTTGATGTCATGCTTGCTGTCGAGGCACAGTCGATGTTTCAGCGTTACTTTCTTATATATGGCACCAAAGAAGTATGGGACGATGTGGAACGCATTCGTTTGCCAGTCGATACTATCAAGCTAGCACGCCCTAATGAGTATGAAATTTGGCTCAAGTCCGAGGCACGCATTACCATCAAGGCAGATAATATCTGGTTTGACCCTACCCGCACCAAGTCACCCAAGCACGACAAAGATATCGCTATCAATACATTTGATGGTTTGCCGCTTAAGCCTATTGAAACCACATATGACGATGCAGCAACAATGTGCAAACCTATCACCGACCTATTACTACATCTATGCGAAGGCAATAAAGAAGTATACGAATGGGTGCTTAGATGGCTAGCTATACCTTTACAGCAGCCTGGTACCAAGCTCGATACGGCATTGATATTTCATGGCGAAGTACAAGGTGCTGGTAAGTCGCTCTTCTTTGACCGCATCATGTCCCGTATCTATGGCGACTATTCTGTAACGCTTGGTCAAGGTCAGCTTGACTCTCAATACAACGATTGGGTATCTAATAAGCTCTATGCACTGTTTGAAGAAATATTTAGCGGAAGCGATAGCTACTCACAAATGGGTATGGTCAAGCAATTGGTAACAGGTAATACAATTTATATCAGTAAGAAGTTTATGAGCGGTTGGCAGCAAGATAACTTTGTTAATGCAATATTCTTATCGAACAACATGAAACCCTTAGCTCTTGAGCAGAATGACAGACGGCATGTAGTCTGCTATCCACAACAAAAGATTCCCGAACCCATTCTAAATAAAGTCGCGGCTGCACTATCTGATACCGACGACAAGATACTGCGCGCTTTTTATACTTTGCTTCTAATGACAGACTTAAAAGACCAGACAGCGCATACACCAGCGATCATGACCCAAAGCAAGAGAGAGGTGATTAGATTAAGCCAGCCAAACTGGGAGGTTTTTTACGATGATTGGTCAAAAAATAACCTAGAGATACCTTACTGCTGCTGCCTTAGTGGCGATTTGTATTTCGTTTATCGTCAGTGGTGCCAAAGAGGCGGTGAACGCCCAACTACCGAAACCAAAGTTATGACATATATTGGTAGACGCGAAGCGAAATCACGGCTAAAATACAAAACGCCCAACATGAATACCGCAAAACAAGCCATGGTCTTAGCTATAGCCTTGCCGTCAACTTATCCAGCTGATAGGTTTGACACTCAACAAGATTGGATCGGCGGACAGATTCACCGATTTAAGCTCGCAATCAACAGTGTTTACGACCCAAAACAATAATTAGGTGCAGGGTTTAAGGGTTAGGTTCATAGTTGAAAACAAACCCTTAACCTCTACAAGCCAATAATACCAAGTGATACAAGACCCTGTAGCAGACGTTGCAGGGTTTTTTCTTGTGCGCGCGCGGAAATAAATAAATAACTTAAATATATCTAATATTAATCAATATATAATTTTTTATCCCGTGCGTAAATATAACCCTTAAACCCCTTAAACCCTTAAACTTTCGCCTACAAGTATTGCAAATAAAGAGGTTTAGAGGTTCAGGGTTTAAAGAACAACCCTGAACCTTTGACACAACCCTGAACCTATATATATATTGGCTATAAATAACGGGGGATATTTATCATGCGCCAAGAATACTTAAGAGCAGCTGCTGAAGCTTTTGCAAACATCACACCAACGCAGGCTGATTGCTATCACTATTTGAACGATGGCTTTGATACAATAATTCAAGAGCGTCTATCTGCAACCTATACATCCCAACTTGCTAATAAAGCTATAAGAATCAAATATATCGATAAGGTTGTTCGCACAGCATTGGCTGAATGCCAGTACCCAATCAATGAAGTAACTGGCTATGCTTGGAGTGATATTGAACGCTCAGCATTTGCTGGTATCGCGAAACAAACTTGGTCGGACAACAAACTATCAGATCATGTTAATTTTATGCTAAATGATATGACGCAGAACGCAAACACAGTAAGGGCTGAGATAAGATTACAATTACTAGGCTACTCAGAGGCTTCTTGATTTTTCGGACAGATTCACATAGTATTTCTCATATTCGAAGTTCCTGCCTAATCACAAAGCATTTGGATTCTTTACAGACTATCGGCGTAAGGTGAGCCACTAAACCGTAAATCGACAAGACTCACATCCATCTTTACCAGTTAAGCCCATTGCCCCCCAGCAGTGGGCTTTATTTTTGGAGGTAATAAAGCATGGTATTAAAAACACTCCGCCCACGTCTCCTAACCATCGGCACTAAAGCAGTCAATGATACTCATCAGCCAAAATCAAGATGGGGTCACGGACGCGGTGGTAGACCTTGGCGGCGTAAGCGCGATGAGATATTTTTGCGCGATAAATATACTTGCCAAGTTTGTGGCCGTGTTGGTGGTGAGCTTGAGCTTGATCACATCATCAACGTCGCCCGTGGTGGCACTGATGACGATAGCAACTTGCAGACTCTTTGCAAATCACCCTGTCATTCTGCGAAAACACATGCCGAAAGCCAAGAAATTTAAGATATTTTCTTGAAAAAAAGGCGGGGGGAGGTATTTTTATTTCTGGGCAATCCCAGCGGACACCACTCCCCATTAAATGCGCAAAAAAAATCCTATATCAAATTTATTTTTCCATTTTTCCGAATACATTTAATTGAGAAAGGTTCTCATTATGTCTCTAACTAAAAGACAAGAGGCGTATTGTCAAAATGTCGCTGAAGGTCTCGATGACTTAGAGGCAATGTCAGACGCTGGTTACAAAGCTAAGAATCAGGCGAACGCAGAACGCTCGCTGAAGAATCTAAAAGACAACGAAGCTATTCAAAGTCGTATCATCGAACTCAGGGCAATCAAGCTTTTAGAATCAGGTGAAAGTCCTGAGGGCGAAACTGCTGAAGTCACCGAGCTGGTTAATGCGCTGCACTTTTTTCAAACCGTTTATAAGAACCCAGCCAAGTCAATGAAAGACCGTATTAGCTGCGCCACCATTGCTATCCAATACGAAGAGCCGAAGCCTGCACCAATCGGCAAAAAAGAACAAGGCAAAATCGACGCCAAAACAGCTACCAACTCCGGTAAATTTGCAACGCTTAATAACCAACCGGATCTATACACTTCAAAAACTACTCAATAAGAGTCCGCCATGATAGACACCTGGTCAACAGCCTTGCCTGACTGGGAAAAGCGCATCGTCGCTGGTGAGTCTCTCATGCCATGCAAGCCGCTCAATCAAGATGTGGCTGATATTGCGCTTAAGATATTCGATCAATTGATATTGGTAGATATGATTGGCAGCCCTGCTGCTGGGGACGTAACCCGTGAATGGGCTCGTGAGTTTATCGCCGCTATCTTTGGCGCTTACGACACCGAGAATCAAGAACGCTTAATCACTGAGTTCTTTTTATTGATTAGCAAAAAGAACACGAAATCGACGCTCGCTGCTGGAATCATGATGATTGCGCTAGTGCTCAATGAGCGATTTAGTGCAAGCTTGGCTATTATTGCACCGACCAAAGAAGTCGCCAATGCTAGTTATGGCCCCGCAAGCGACATGATTAGCGCAGACCCTGAATTGTCAGCCATGTTTAACGTATCGCCACATACACGAACTATTACTCATTTAGGTACCAACGCTACTCTAAAAGTCTATGCTGCTGAATCTGACACTCTTGGCGGTAGTAAATTCAGCTATGTGCTCATCGATGAGCTATGGCTATTTGGCAAACGCGCCAATGCCGCCTCAATGCTACGTGAAGCAACAGGCGGTCTAGCATCGCGACCAGAAGGTTTTGTCGTATATCTAAGTACGATGCCCGATGAGCAGCCTGCTGGTATCTTTAAACAAAAACTAGACTATGCTCGTGGTGTGCGTGACGGCAAGATTATCGACCCTCAGTTTTTAGGTTTACTCTATGAGTTCCCACAAAAGTACATCGACGATGAGCTTTATCTAAACCCAGACAATTGGTATATAACCAATCCCAATCTTGGCGCGTCTGTCAGTGTTAAGTTTTTGGAACGTGAGTTTAAAAAAGCAGCAGACGAAGGTAAAGAGGAGCTGCAAGATTTTACCGCCAAGCATCTTAACGTGCAAATCGGTATATCGATGAGAGCTAACCGCTGGGCGGCAGTGGACTTTTGGGAACCCGCAGCGGCTCCCATACCATTTACTTTAGAAGAGCTGATTGAGGCGTCAGAGGTCATCACAATCGGCATCGATGGTGGTGGGCTTGACGATCTATTAGGATTTGCAGTGGTTGGTCGATTACCCGTGGTACTAAGAGAGTATGAAGACAGCATCACAAAACAGAAGGTACAAATTAAACCGTGGTGGGTCTGGACGCGCGCTTGGTGCCACACAATTGCATTAGAACGCCGCATGTCTATCGCTCCCACGCTAGAAGGGTTTGCGAAAGATGGCGACCTTATCATTGTAAAAAACATCGGCGATGAATCAGAGCAAGTCGCTCAGTTGTGCAAGCAAGTATTTGACAGCGGCAAGCTTGACCAAATCGGACTCGACCCACTCGGCATCGGCACACTGATAGAAGAGCTGGATGCGGTAGAGATACCCAGTGATAAAATCATCGGCGTCAGTCAAGGTTTCAAAATGTCAGGCTACATCAAAACTGCTGAAAATAAGATTGCGCGTAAGCACTTGATACATGCAAGTCAGCCATTGATGGCATGGTGTGTTGGTAACTCGCGCACCATAGTACGAGGCAGCGGCACGATGATTAGTAAGGCTGAGTCTGGCACCGCCAAGATTGACCCTGTGATTGGCATGTTGAACGCTGTCGCTCTAATGAGCCTAAATCCAGAGCCACCGAAGACCGGTGCACCTACTATGTTTTTTGTTTAAGAATTTGCTGAATTATTGTTGATGGCTTATAGTTATATCTTTGTTTGTTTATTAGGGATAACTATAAAAATGAAATGGCCATTGTTAGCTGCGACCTTACTACTCTCTTTCGCTTCATTGGCGGCAGTCACTGTTGATAACTTTACTGATGAAGTTGATCAGTGGGTGTTAATCAGCGACGATCCTAACGGTAAGGTCTATATGCTGCCCAGCACCATCACTGAAGATGAGATAGGTAATCGATTAGTATGGCTTAAAGCTGTCAATGAAAAGCCACTTAAAAACATTAAGACGTTAAAAACATTATATGTATTTGATTGTAAATTCAAAAAGATTGGTATCAGTCATTACATAGAATTAGACAAGAATGGCAAAGTTATTGGTGGTGAAAGCATGAGCAGTACTGAAGCGGCACTTTATACTCGCGACCCTGACAGCCTATCTTATGAGCTGATGCAAGGAATATGCAAATAACGCATAATACTTTATGTGCTAAAAAAGCCCCGTCATCCGATGGGGCTTTTTATTATCTAGGATTTAACTATGTGCATCTATCTAAGTGATAACGCTATCCACATTATTATTTTTATTATCGGATTGCTCATCGGTTCTATTATTACTCGAATAATCATAAGAAATATACTTGGTATTAGTGACCATGAGCGATACGAGCTTAGTCAATTAAAGCTTGAGGCTGCTATAAGTAAATATGAACTATCTCATAAAAAGTCGCCACCAAAACCACTACATAATCCTCATAAGTGAGCAGATGCCATGACAAAGAAATCACGTTTACTCAGAGCCGTTTTGTTGGCGATTGACATAGCAATTGTAATTTACTCAAAGCGACGTAAAAAAGATGATATCGAGGTATCTACGCTCGAGCTTGATATAAGTAGTAATGGAGTCAAGACCCGTGCTAGACCTCCACAGAATTAAGCCAAACGAATTACGAATTTAACGCCGCCAACTAGGCGGTTTTATTTTGCCCAAATTTTATATATAGCCAATCGAGAATCACTATGACCAAAGCCTATAGCGTACTAAAAGTCAAAGCTATCAATGAGGACGATGGCAGTCGCACCATCACTGGCACTGCATCAACACCCAAGCAAGACCGTGACGACGATATCATGGATATGGCTGGTGCTAGGTTCGCCCTGCCAATGCCGCTGCTATGGCAACACAATCATAATCAACCGATTGGCGAAGTTACGAATGCCACTGTCACTGAAGACGGTATCGAAATCACTGCGACCATCGTAAAGATTGAAGAAGAAGGCGCACTCAAAACCCGCATTGATGAGGCTTGGCAGTCTATAAAGTCTGGACTGGTCAAAGGCTTATCAATTGGCTTTAGATTGCTTGAGTACAACTACCTTGAAGATAGCTACGGTCTGCATATCAAAGAGTGGGAATGGTACGAGTTATCCGCTGTCACAGTACCAGCAAACCCTGATGGTCAAATAACCAGCGTCAAAAAAATCAAGCAAGCATTTTCGGACGCTCAAAACCCCGCGCCCACGCCTTCAAACGCAGCGCCCGACCCAGCAGTACCAGCCACACAAACAAAAGCTCCTAGCACTACTAGCGTTCCAAACCCACCACCACAAACTATTACCTTAGTTGCCACCAACCAAGGCAGCATACAATTACTATCCGGAGATTAAACCATGTGGGAAAAACAACGCGCGCAACTACTTGCGACGATCCAATCTAAAAAAGGTCAGTTAAAAACCTTGATGACAAAATCTGCGGAAGAAGGTCGCACGACTGACGATACCGAAGACGCTGCAATCAAAACAGTCGAAGATGACCTTGCTAAGCTCACCGAAAATCTATTACGCGTAGAAGGCATTATCGCTGACATCGCAACAGCTGCATCTTCAGCTACTCCTGCCGCTGGTGGCAACCCTGATGAGGCTGGCGCTAGTGCTGACGGCGAGCCTGAGCCTGAGAAAGCGGCTAAAGGCATTACTGTGAAGCCAAACCAAGCTAAAAAAGGTATCGGCTTTGCGCAGCTTGCAAAAGCAAAAGCACTGGCAGTACTCCAGCAAAAGAACGGCAACTACATCACTCCGCTTGATGTTGCAAAGTCGCAAGGTATGGACCCACGTGTCATCCAAGCACTTGAAAAAGCTGTGGTGCTTGATACGTCAAACTCAAGCGCCTTAATCGTTGAAAATCAACTCGCAGGTGAGTTTGTTGAGCTATTACGTGCTGAGACTATCGTGGATAAGCTAGCTTCATTTATGCGTGCTGCACCATTTAACGCAACTATCCCAGGTATGGCAACTGGCGCAATCGCTGCTTGGGTAGGCGAAGGCGCTGCGAAACCTGCTACCAATCCAACGTTTAATACTGTCGAAATCAAGCATCATAAATTGGCTGGTATCGTGGTCCGTACTGATGATTTGCTTAAACTATCATCGCCTAGTACTGACCAAATGCTACTTAATGATTTAGTCGAAGCATCTGCTACGCTCATTGATACGACGTTTATGGATGATGCAGCCCAAACTGCTGCGCGACCCGCAGGTGTATTGAATGGCGCTATTAAGATAGTCGCTACTGGCATCACTGCTGCTGCATATGATGCCGATATTGCAGCGTTAACCGATAACTTCATCTCCAAAAACTTATCTTTAACGGACGCTCATTACGTCATGAGCGCCACCCGCGCTAGTGCGATGGGTCGCTTACGTGATGCTCTAGGCGGTCGCTATTATCCCGACATGGCTAATGGCTCTGGTGCAAAAAGCTTAGACGGCATTCCTGTCATTGAATCGGAAAATGCCGGTGAAATCATCGCTTTGGTCAAACCTTCTGAGCTATACCTTGCAGACGATGGCGATGTCGAAGTTGCCTTCAGTGACCAAGCCACTATCGATATGGGCGCTACTACTTTAGTCAATTTGTGGCAACAGAATATGACGGCTATTCGTGCCGAGCGTCATATCACTTGGGCACCACGCCGTACTACCGCCGCTGCATATATTGACTACTCACTAATCCCATAATCTTAAATATCATCTAGCTAAAGACAGACCAAAACCTCAACCATGTGTTGGGGTTTTTTATGAGTAGGTATTAGTAGCGCCCTTCCTTCGCTATTAGTATCTACTCCTAAAAAATACGAGGTCACTATGAAAATTAAATATATCAAAAACGCGCCCAATGGCCCTGCCGGTATGACTGATGATGTCAGTGACTTTCATGGCAATATCTTAATCCTAACTGGCTATGCTGAATTAGATAACACGATTTATTTCGATGACCAATCACAGTTTACGCTGGTGACTGAATCAAGATCGTTGGTTAATTCTAAGCAGGTGTTTGAGCCAACCGAGCCAACCGAGCCAACCGAGCCAACCGAGCCAACCGAGCCAAAGCCTAAAACCAAATCAAAGGCTAAAGCAACGACTAAAACCGATAACGAGTAAAAACTATGGGCAAGTTTATTGATTGGATGACTGGCAAAAAATCAGCAAGCACTGCCCAACCAGTCACTGGTGGCGATGTTTGGCACACGATACATGAGCCGAGCACCGGCGCATGGCAACGCAATCAAGAGATTGAAGTTAGTAAAAACGACCAGATGCGCCACCATGCTGTGTTTGCCTGTATCTCTCTAATTACCTGCGACATTGGCAAGTTAAAAATCAAGACTAAAAAAAATATTAACGGCGTCAGTCAAACCTGTGACAGCAATGTAAAAAAGCTTTTGGCCAAACCCAACGAGTTTCAAAACTGGCAACAGTTTGTAGAAGCATGGGCGACAAGTAAAGCCACCAGCGGTAATGTATATGTTTGGAAGGTCCGTAATATATATGGCGATGTATGGAAGTTGCAAATACTGAATCCTGAACGTACTAAGCCATTGGTAGATCCTCATGGCAATGTGTTTTATCAAGTGCGAAAGGATCGGCTATTTGATTTATCTGAAGACGTTGTATTCCCTGCGTCTGAAATTATGCATGACCGCTTTAATTGTTTTTACCATCCGTTGGTTGGCTTATCCCCTATTACAGCTTGCGCATTATCAGCCAGTCAAGGCATTAGCATTCAGCGTAACGCTCAGTCATTCTTTGCTAACGAATCACGCCCGTCTGGAATATTAACCGCACCTGGTGCTATCAGCGAAACCAATAGTAAAGAGCTTAAAGAGAATTGGGAAAAAAACTACTCTAAGGGTGGCAGAGGCGGCACAGCTGTATTGAGTGACGGCATGACTTACGTTCCTATGTCTGTTGCTGCACACGATGCTCAACTTGTTGAGCAGTTAAAAATGTCTGGCGAAATCGTTTGTACCGCGTTTAGAGTGCCGGCTTTTAAAGTTGGACTTGCCCCTATACCTGCGGGCAAAGTTAGTGATCATAACGATATCTATTATAGCGATTGTTTACAGCACTACATTGAGAGCGCAGAAAATCTACTTAATCAACATTTAGATTTAGAAGATGGTGTCGAAGTTGAGTTTGATTTAAAAGCGTTATTGCGTATGGATGCAGGTAGTCAAATGGCATTTCTCAAAGAAGGCATTGGTGCAGCGATATTATCACCGAACGAAGCCCGTGCTGAGCTTGGCTATGCAGCCGTATCTGGCGGCGAAAGCCCCATGATTCAACAGCAAAACTTTAGCCTTGCCGCCATCGCCAAGCGTGACAGTGGCGACCCGTTTGCCAAAGCACCTACTCCAACTACTGAAGAACCGAAAGGAGATGATGATGGATTGGGTAACGCTTGAAGAAGTAAAGCATCATCTGCGCTATGACGATGATGCTAACAACTCAAATCTAACAATGTATATCAAAGCTGCTGAGTCAGCGATAAAGCGTTATATAACCGAAGATATACCAGCGACCGGCACTGACGATATCAAAGTCGCAATGCTAATGATGGTCGGCTACTTTGACGAGAATCGCAGCCCAGACAAAGACACGCCCACCAATGGCAACTACTTACCAGCGCCGGTCGTGTCTCTGCTTTATACGTACCGTAAGCCAACTGTGACATAAGGATGATTATGAAAGCCAGCGCCTTACGTAATCGCGTGACTGTGTACGAGCCTGTTATCACATCGTCACCAATGGGTGGCAGCAGTAGCACATCATGGACGCCCACTCACACACTATCAGCAAACTTTACACCGCTATCGGTCAAAGACATCATCAATGCTCAAGCCGCTGATAGCGAAACACGCGCTCGCTGTGTGTTGCGCTATCGAACTGACATCACTAGCAAGATGCGCATCGAGCATCGTGGGCAGATGTACGCCATCGACGGCGACCCATTACCTGATGACCGCAGTGGTCTTGAGTACATCACGCTGATGTTAAAGAGCATGCCATGAGCGATGATTGGGGCAGCGTAGACATCGACGGTCTGTCCGAACTTGACGATAAACTCGAATTGTTAACTGACAAATTAATAGGCAAATCATTAACGGGCGCATTAAATTACGCCACTGCGCCAATGCTGAAAGAAGCCAAAAAGCTCGCACCGAAATCCGAGGAAACTTATCGCCGTTATATGTCTGGCGGTCAAGGCGAAAGCACCAAGGTAAAAACCAAGCGCGGTAAATTCCGTCGTGGCAAATCTAAAAGAGCGAAACGCGGCGAAGGTAAATTCGTAATGCAAAAGCCTGGCACCCTTAAACGCAGTATTAAACGCCTAAAGATAACCAAGCTAAAAGAGTTTAAAAATAATGGCGTCGCAGTCGGTATTTTTATTCAAAACTCCAAAAACGACTTGCCGCCTTACTATTGGTACTTTATCGAAAAAGGCACATCAACGATGCCCGCCACGCCATTTTTGCGTCCAGCATTCGACCATAATGTCGAAGAAGCGGTGAATCGATTTGGTGAGAAACTTAACGAAAACATTGATAAATATTTGGAGTAGTCATGATTGCAGGTGTGCAACTGGTACAGACGCTGGGATCATTGGTTGACGCCCGCATCTACCCTATGATTATCCGCGAACACGATGATGCAACCGCTCCATACATCATTTACCAGACCATTAGCAGCGTCGCTGAAGTCACCGACGACGGCATCACTGGGCATGAGTGGGTACGGGTGCAAATAGATGTCTATCACAACGACGCTTATCAGTGCACATTACTCGCTAACAAAGTCATTAATGCTATTAACGAACAAATCAAGCCAAGCATCTACGATGGACAAGAGCAAATGCACGATGCTGCAAGCGACTTATATCGTCAATCGATAGATTACGAATTTAGCCAAACCACCCCAACCGAATAGAGGACAATCACATGGCAGCAATTATCGACGGCTTATCAGACAGCCAGCACTTTTTAAAAATCAGCGCTGATGCAGGGCTCACCTTTGTAAAAGTGCCGCTACTCACTAACATTGATATGCCAGATCAGAAAAAATCAATCGATGAAATCACCACGACTGATGCACGGAACACGCAAAAAGCCGTAGTTGATTTTACTGAAGTTAACGACTTGGCATTTGAACTGGTCTATAAAGCCACTGACCCACAACACGTCCAGCTTAAAGCCGCCTATGACAACAATGAAGTGGTGCAATGTGAGATTCACTTTGCGGATGTCGCCGTATCTGGATACGCCTTTGATGGCATGATCTCAGAGTTTAGCAATGTCACTGACCCGAAAAAGAAGTTGCGCAAAAAAGGCATGATCGTGATTGGTAGCAATGTGACCGAAATTACATCAGTGCCATAATCCTAACTGATCCGTATCTATTCAAACGCCCACTTAACTGTGGGCTTTTCTTTACCTAATTTTAGAGACTAATATCATGGCTGCCAGACTCCCCAAGACTAAAGAAATCCCCGCACCACAACTTAAAAAATCTGTCACTAATGAAGATAAAATACTTAGCGTTGCTAGTTTATTATCTGTAATTTCAAAAACAAAACTATTAAGTCCATCACGACTCCCTATCAAAGAGTTGGATGCTGACGTATTCGTCAAGCGCCTGACACTTGGTGAGCGCGATGATTATTTTGAAGAAATGAAGAATGTTAAAGGTAAGGGTAATGTTGAAGCTTTTATCATTGCTCTTGTTGATGAAAACAATGAGCCATTATTTACACTAAAGGATATTGATGTCGTCAAGACCATCCCACCAGTGCTGACTGATGCTGTGATACTTGAATTTAATATTATTAATCGTTTTGTGGTCAAAAAACCTGAAAAGAAAGATGCCACCGATCAACCACAAGAAGATGAAGACCTAAAAAACTCCTAACCCAGCGGGATAAATTTTTTAAATTTAAACTCGCTGGGCATCTATCAAAAACCGTCGCTGAGCTTGATGCTGAAATGAGCATCGATGAGCTACGTGAGTGGCAAGCGTTCGACAGCGTCAACCCGATTGGCGATTATCGAATGGATCTAAACTTCGCGCTACTCGCACAAAAAATAATTTCATGGTCTGGTCACTGCAAAGAAGCGCCTAGCATTAAAGACTTGCTTGTGATTGACCCTTTCCCGTTGACCAATGAACAACGGGCTATTGAAACAGCGAAAGCAGACGCTGAACGTAGCCAAGCCTACACAGAATCGCTGATAGCTACTCTTAAACGACGTGCCAAAAAATAAAGGATTGCATCATGGCAAAAGTATTACAGCGCTTAGATATTGTACTGTTTGCCAACACTGCACAGTATCGCAGTGAAATGCGTGATACTCAGGAAAGCACCCACACCATTTTAGGTGCTATCAAAGCCGATGCTGCTAATATGGCGAAAGTAGGCGCTGCTGCTTTCGCTGGTATGGCTGCTGCTGGTACTGCTGCAATCGGCGTGATGATCAAAGAGCAAACAGAACTCGCAAACGAAATCGTAAAAATAGCTAAAGTATCAAATACCAATATTGAAGTTATGCAAAAACATATTGTCGCTGCACGCGCGATGGGTGTTGAACAAGAAACATTGGGCGATATTTACAAAGATACTCAAGATAAAATCGGCGACTTTTTAACCACCGGCGGCGGTGCAATGGCAGACTTTTTTGACAGTATGCCCGCAAGCGTAGACATGACCGCCGAGAGCTTTCGAAACTTGTCAGGACCTGATGCTCTCCAAAGATACTATAACGGTTTACAAGAGGCTAACTTAAGCAACTCTGAATTAATATTTTACATGGAATCTATCGCGTCAGACGCGTCGTTACTGATTCCACTACTGCATGACAACGGTGCTGGGTTTGATGTGTGGGCGGAAGCGGCAGAGAATGCCGGCGTCATCATGGATGAAAAAACGGTCGCTGCTACTCAGGACTTGATAGCTGCGAACAGCCTTTTAACCTTGTCTGTCGAAGGGGCAAGGACACAGTTCACCAGTGCATTTATCCCAGTACTGGCAGATGTCGCTGACGAGCTAGTAGGTACAGCAGGCGCAGCCGATCTCGCACGCGAAATGGGCGAAGACTTAGTCGTCGTCTTTAAGAGTGTTGCCAAGGTCGGTATCGGTGTCGCCGCTGTATTTGACGTGGTAGGTAGCAGTATTGGCGGCGTCGCCGCCACAGTTGGTGGGCTGCTAGACGGCGTTAGTATGATGGACAGCGTGTGGGTTACGTCTCTTAAGATTGCTAAAAACTTTGGCGCTGCAAATGAGATTGCAAGATTAGCAGATCAAGATATCTCTGCATCACTGTCAAGCTACGCAGCCCAGCTTGATTTTATTGACAACCTAGGTAGTGGTAAGCGTGAAAGCCGTTTCTTGACTGCGGCCAAACAGCAAGAAGAATTGCGTCGGCAACTAGGTTTGACCGGGCAAGCAGTACAAGCCAATGCTGCGGCAGAAGAAGATGCGGCTAAAAAAGCGGAAGCTAATGCTAAAAAACAAGCTTCAGCAGCAGCAACCGCTAGTAAAGCCGCCTCACTTATACCCAAAGCTGTCAGCGATGCGATACTTGATGGCGCTAAAAAGTTAGGCATCAATCCAAATGATTTAGCTGCGGTAATTTCATTCGAAACAGGTGGTACGTTTAGCACAAACGCGCGCAACCCAACATCATCCGCCACTGGCTTAATCCAATTTATGGAAGGCAGCGACAATAAGGACGATGGTAAATACTTTGGCATGACACGTGACCAGTTTGGCAACTTGTTACCACTTCAGCAGATGGATCATGTTGTCTCTTATCTTAAAGGTCGCGGCATTGGACCAGGCGCAGGGGTCGCTGAAGTATACGACGCTGTCGCTGGATACGGCTATAAGCGAGGCAGTACAGGCTATGAATCAAACAAAGTATGGGATGTTAATAAGGATGGTGTAGTCGCTAAAGGCGAAGCTGTTACTGGTAAACGATTTAAACAGCATATAAAAGACTACTACGGAGACGGGGTTGCCATTGCGCAACAGTCTATCAGTCAGATAATGCAAAGTGAAATCACCGCCGCTGCTGAACAAGCACGAATTGCAGAACAACAGGGTAAAGATCGCAATGCTATCCGCTTAGAGTACGGCGACGAAGCCTTGCGCATCGAGGAGCAACTAAAAACCGCAATCTTAAAGATTGATGCCAGCGGTTTTAATGATAATGAGCGCGATATCTTTATCGCTGCTGCAATCGACGTCGCCAATGCCAAGCTCGCACAAATGCAGCTTACGCATGATCAACAAATGCAGTATGCACAGCAATCAGAACAAACTGACGCTGAGCGTATCCGCAATCAATACGCCCTTGAGCGCCGAGAAATCCAATTAACAGTCAAAATGGATGAAGAGCTGCGAACAGCTAAAATCGATGCGCTGAATCAAGCCGAACAACTGGCACTTGATGAACGTCGTTATGCTTTCGAGAGCGAACTGCGCCAACTAACCAGTATTGGCCAATCAGATTTAGCAGCCTTGCGGCAATCTTATGCGGATCAACGCCGCGCCCTTGATATGCGCACTGACATTAATGGTGCGCAAAAGTCTGACTTGCGCAACGCTATGGCTGGCGCTCAGATATACGATACCAACCAGCTGCAGAAAGCACCTCGCGCGGCTTTCGAATCGCAACAAGCAGAAATGGGCGGTACAAGCGAAGAATATGGACTTACCCAACACTATCAGTCGCGACTTGATGTCATCCAAGAAGCCCTGAAAGCAGAGGTCATCACTAAGCAGCAGGCATTGGATGCTGAACTCGAAGCACAAACACAACACGAAATAGCTATGAGTGATTTGCGCTTAGGTCAGGCTGAAGGCGTCGCTGGCAGCCTATCTGCCATTACTAAAAATATGTTTGGCGAACAGTCAAAAATTCATCAAGCCATGTTTATCGGTGAAAAGATACTTGCCGTTAGTCGCTCAGTTATGAACATCCAAGTTGCTATGTCGTCCGCAGCAGCATCACTACCCTTCCCTGCCAATCTTGGCGCGATGTTAACGGTTGCATCCAACGTCGCCGGTATTGTTAGCACGATCTCAAGCCTAAAACCACCGCCAGTACAGGGTCAGGCGCATGATGGGCTTGATTATGTACCAAAAGAAGGCACATGGATGCTTGATGAAGGCGAACGAGTCGTTAAGCCTGCTGATAATCGCAAGCTAACTGATTTCTTGAATTCAAAACCAACTCAAGCTTCAGCACCTCAAGCACCAGTCATCAATATGACTATTGAAAATTATGCAGGTGTCCCGGTATCGCATCGTGTAGACGATGATGGCCGTATTCGTGTGATTGTCGGCGAAGAGCTTAACAAGCAACTGCCCAACCATATCAATGACCCATACAGCGCAACCACCAGAGCATTGAAAGCCAACTATCACCTACAGCGGGACCTATAGTTATGACTGAAATACCCAAGCTCATGCTAAAGCCGCAGCGCGATGGCTATAACTTTAGCCTCGCACGTAGCGTGACCAGCACTGAAACCATTGTCGGCTTACCTCGTGAGCGCAAAGACAGCGTGGGTAAAGTCCATCGCCCTAACGTCACTTATAAATGCACCCGTGCTCAGTGGCAGTACTTTCTAAAGTTTATGCGCGCTTACGAGGGCTTGCCATTTTTGGCATACCTACTACTTGATGATATTGACCACCAATGGTACGAATGCCGCATCGTTGGTGACTCACTGCCAGTCAGTACATTGGGCGACCAAATATTTACCGTGCAGTTATCACTGGTTGCCAAGCCCATTAAATATGATGTTGAAGCCGACCTTACCTTTTTAGAAATCTACAAGATGACAGATGGTCAGGTCGAGCGATATTTCAATCTACTCGCAAAACTGGTCAATGAAGATCTGCCAGATGCTCTTGGAGGTTTGTAGTGGCCAATATAAAAGAGATGGAGTATTGGCTGCGCGGTCGCCATGATGACGTGCGCCTTGAATGTATCGAAATCAAGCATCCATCCTTCAGCCGCGACTATCGTTTTGTACGCAATCACGCAGATGGCGTGCGTGTAAAGCATGAAGACGGGGTTTACCGTGATTATCAGCCATTACCGCTGACCATTAAAGCCGCCAAAGCCGCTGACGACTTACAGCAAAAATTCACCATCGGTATCGGTGATGTCGGTGAGATTATGCCGTATGAGATTGACCGCTTAAGACGCGGCGCTCATTCAACTGTCAGACCGACTTTAAATTACCGGGTGTTTTTAACCAGTGATTCAACAGAGCCCATGACCAGTGTGCGCGGCTTAGAGATAACCGACAACCAACCACAAAAACGCGGCGCCGTCTTCTCCTGCCAAGCTAAAGAGCTCAATAAAACCAGCACTGGCATCCTGTTTACCATCGATTTATTTAAGTCACTGCGAGGATTTTAGCCCATGCTTGATTTAACTAAATACGACAGTAAACGTTATGACGATGAGCTTTATAACTGCTTGCATTTCGCCGTTGATATTTACCGTGATATCACTGGACGTGACATGGGCGTCTATGTTGACGATCTGATGACGGGGCGTACCAAGCGTAAGGTGAATACCGCCAAGCTTAAAGAGTTTGCTCAGCTCGATAAGCCTATCGACCCGTGCTTAGCTTTGATGCATGGCAAAGAGCTACACGCCGGTATTTACCACCAAGCAAAAATCATACACATGACTGAATCGGGACCGCAGTGCGTACCACCGCATATCGCCACGCTGAAACACGGACGGATAAAATATTATGCACTCTAATATCGAACTGATCGTTGTCCGCAATCCTATGGCTTATGCTTGCGACAACTCCGACTGTAAAATCGTGCGCGGTGAAGATTTGTTTGAGCTTGTCACTGGCATTTACCCAAAAGGCATGCCGCCAAACACTTATTGGTATCATGAGACTTGGGATACTGAGTGTGATGTGACGCCTGAAACGCCTGAAGATATCATCGCTTTAAATGATAAAGGCGGCTCATTCTATATCGTCACGTATCCTGCCGGACCTGAAACATGGATACCGATATTGGTATCGGCGTTTATCACTGTTGCCGCCGTCTTACTCATGCCAATGCCGGTGATACCAAACGGCTCAGCCAATGCGCCGCCAAGCCCAAACAATGCCTTGGCTCAGCGCACCAACCGTCAGCGCCAAGGCGGTCGGACCGCCGATATTTACGGTCAAGTGTGGTCGGTACCAGATTTGGTCGCCGTCACTTATACCGTTTATATTAATAACCGCGCCATCGAGATGTCATACATGGTCATCGGCCGTGGTTGGTACTTGGTCACTGAAGCACTGGATGACACCACGCCCATCAATCAAGTATTTGGTAGCGGCGTGCTGATTTTTAACCCCGATAGCACCCTTGATGATACGCCCGCTTACCAGTTTGGTAGCGCCTTTACCCCAGATGAAGCGGCATTATCGCGCCTGACGACCAAGCGTTATACTTCGGTCAATGGGCAATTATTGCCACCTACTGATAACTACCTGACACTAGACAAGGCGGTCTTTCGTGCGCCCAACATCATTGAAATCAGCGGCTTTAATTTTGTAAATCAATTCAAAGTCGGTGATAGCTTGGTGGTTGAACAAGCCAATGACCTCGCATCGGCAAATGGCATTGTTGATGCTGACAGCAATCCAGTAACCTATACGCTCAGCGGCACTTATATTATTGAAGCACTGACTGAAACACGCATTATGTTATCAGCGCCCATCAGTGTAAATGCAGACTGGCAGAAGCTTTTAGATAATGCTGATTATACGGTAGAGCATGAAGTGACCGTTTCAACGCAGTCATCAAGCTTATGGCAAGGCTATTTTTATACCAGTGAAAAAGACCATGAGTTCGTGATGGTTAATTACATAGCGTCAGGCGGGCTTTATATCACGGACGGACAGACGTTTGAGCCGATTGGTATTGAAGTCGAGATTGAATCAGAGATTGTTGATGTCACAAACAATCCGGTACCGGGCACACTGCAAGTCGATACCCATATTATTTACGGCTCGAAATACGCAGAATACGCCAATAATAATGGCTTAGGCGTATGGCGTGATGGCAATCACTGGTGGTCAGGCGCTCATGTCAGTAACACCGATGCCGCGCAGACTGCTGCAAGTACCATTAAAATTGAAAACGCACACATGGCAGAAGGCAAGCGCCTGCGTTGGCGCTCACGGCGCAAGCACGGTCGGATGCGACCTTCTAAGGGTTATAGCGTCGTACAAGATATTCGTATTGCGGATTTTTATGGCGCTAAGTTGATGGGTGCGGACTACAGCCCGCCAGGGTTCACCAAGGTATATAGCAAAACGTTGGCAACTGAAGGGGCTTTATCACTTAAAGAGCGCAAACTTACGGTACTTGCGCAGCGCCTTGAACGGGATTGGCAAAACAATGATGCGCTTATTCCGTCCAAACGTATCGATGACATTATCTATGATATTGCTACTGACCCAGTGACCAGTAACTTGACCGCTGATGACTTGGACATGGTGCAAATCAAAGCGGAGGTCGATGCGCAAATCGCTTATTTTGGCACTGACTTGTGCGCCCAGTTCTGCGGGACATTTGATAGTAAAGACATCACCACAGAGGAAATGATACAAACGGTCGCTATGACGGGATTCTTTACCGCTTATCGCATCAATAATAAAGTCTGTCTGCATTTTGAGCGTCCTGAAGCTTATCCCGTCGCCACTTTTAACAGCCATAGCATCACACCGAATAGCTTTGAGTATAGTGAGTCGTTCGGACCGCGTAATGATTATGACGGCATTGAAGTCACCTACACTGACCCTATCGATGATGCCAAAGTAACTTTACGCTATCCAGAAGATGGCTCAGCGACCAATCCTGATACTAAAAATAAGGATTTGGTGGGCGTGCGTAATAAGGTACAAGCACATATGCACATGATGCGCCGTCACTGGAAAAACCAACATGCTTATAAGACTTGCTCATTCACGGCCGCCGATGAGTCCGGCATTGTGTTACCAACCAACCAAATTAATGTGGCTGACCAATATCGCGCTGATACCCAGCAAGGTGCGGTCGAAGCTTTGCAAGTGAATGGCAACGGTCAAGTCGTTCTGACCCTAAGCGATAGTGTTGATTTTGGCGGTAAAGCCCAAGCGACGGTGTTTGTGCAGACCGTTGCCGGTATCGTTGACAATATCCGCTGCATGCCAAGTAACAATCCGCATGAGGTGATATTAGCCCGTGCTCCATCTCAACCCATCAGTACGTCTTGGGATGCGCAGGTGCACGCTACTTATCAGTTGGTATTGCATGATGACTTTGAGCGCGACAATTATATCGTGACGACCAAAGACCCTGGCGATAATCCGTATTCGCATCGTCTGTCGTGTATCAACTATACCGACAAGTACTATCCAAACGACAAAGACTTTATAAACGGCTTGATAGCCTAAATTAATTTAAACATACGCCCTCCATTGTGAGGGCTTTTTTGTGGGAGTTTGAAAGATGGCTGACGATATAGTACAGGCAATAGCTAACACTAGAGTAGATGCTACATCGCTCGAAAAAGTAGTTAATGGCGACGAAAATACGCAAGTAACAACGAGGCTTGGTGAGAGCTATCCGACTGTCAAAAAGGCTATTAAGCTGATGACCCATGCAGGTGTCGGCTTTACACCGTTTGAAAGCAAAAACCTAATGATTGCCAGCTCGTTAGCAAACGGCACTTATGCAATTGTGACAAATGATACGCCACAAAATAGCGGTTTGCATTTAAAAAAATCGGGCGCTTGGTCTAAAGTAACGTGGGATATTGACGAGCGACAAAAGACTTATACCGATACAGCAAAACAAGATGCTATATCTAGTGTTGACACAATGATTGTAGATTATGACAAAAGCACTGATGCTGTTGCTATTAACTCAGATAAAAACTACCCTTTCAAGCCATTGGTGCGTAATGGCATTACGTCTGCAAAAGATGCAATCAGTGATACTGACAGCTTAAAGCTGTTTTTAGATGCAGCTGTCTTAAACGCTGAGCAGGGTTTTTATTATAGTGTCGCATACTATCGAAACGGCTTAACTGGCGATGGTAAGTCTCCTAACGGCTGGATAATAACAAAGCACACAAAAGCAACTTACGCCACTGCGTCAGATTCTGTAGAGATAATAGACGCAGAAACAGACCAAACTCCTCTTGTACGTGACGGCAGTATTCAAACGATATTTCTGACATCGCCGAACAACCCTGAGATTATCAAGCTAACTGTCGATACAAAGTATCTTGCTGCGTCAGGTGGCTTCTATGCGTGGAATACAAATTTAAGACCGTTATGGTCGTGGGTCATTGATGAGAATACTTATGTTTACCCCGACTACTCTTTGAAAAATCAAGTTGTGAAGTTAGGTAGTGACGACACAATGACCATAAATAGCGGTAAGAACTACCCTTTCAAACCATTGGTGCGTGATGGTATTACATCTTCAAAAGATGCAGTTGGTGACACAAAAAGCTTAGAGATGTTTTTAGATGCTGCTGTTATGAACGCTGAAAAAGGTTTTTACTATGCAGTGTCGTACTATAGAAACGGGCTGACAACGGGTGGCAAATCAGGTGATGCTTGGATGATAACCAAACATACAAAGTCAACTTATGCTACTGCCTCAGATGAAGTGCAGATTATGACGACTAGTGACGACCAAACACCACTAGTCCGTGACGGTAGTATCCAGACTATATTTCTAATATCGCCAACCAACCCCGAAATAGTAAAACTGACTATTGACACATCTAAGCTTAACCCAGCTGGCAGCTTTTACGCTTGGAACAACAACCTACGACCGCTTTGGTCGTGGATTATAGACGAAAACACTTACACATTGCGTGGCGGTGCTGATGCCATAGCGCCTGTAAAAATACCCGAATCCGGTTTGTACGTGACACTTGATGCAGGTGTGTTAAAGGTCGCGCACAATGGTGGCACACACGACTACCGTACAACTATCAAACCAAACGGTTATAACGCATTACCTAATATCGCACAGATTGATAAAAAGACAGTCGCTAGCACAAGCTGGTTGTGGTTGACAGGGGGAGACACTGATTGGCTGCCACCATTGCGAGCAACAGTAGTGAGCGGTGATGCTGGTGGCAGCGACATAACAACGGGCGGCAATCATGGTAAAAATGGTGGGGCAGGTGGAGGTCAAACAGCGCGTAATATTTACTACAGTACCGAAATTGACGGCAAAAAACAGACAGCGTTTGACGGGTTTGCGTCTACTATTAAAGTAACTATTGTTAACGAGGTGTTAGCGATGAACACTTTTACTACAGACCGTTATGCAGTACGAGAAGCTTTTGTGATTGATGTCAATCAATACGGTGTAATGACAGTCAGTTGTGACAGACGGGCACTAGAGCCGCTAACAATATCTCGTGACAGGGGTTTGCAAGCGATGATAAACGCGTTCAATGCGTCCGTATTGTTCTTGGAGGGCAGTGTTAACGCTAGAGCAGCAGTCATAGAGGGTGGCGGAAGTGGTCTAAAATCAGCAGCCCCTACTGCCCATACTGCTATATTCCACGGTGCAGCTTTAGACCAACTCACTATGAGCGTTGATAAAAATTATGGCATAGGTGACGGCTCAAAGGTGGCTACTACTGAGCAGTTATTTGTCACTAGCAATAACACGACATCACGTAAGGCTTATACAGCTATTATTATGGGTACAGACATGGTGCTTGCTAAAGGTGAGGGTTATCAGTGGCGTAGTAGTTATCAGATAAAAGCGATTGCCGCAAAGCCGACAGGCGCAGATAGTCAGCTTGATACTGTTAATAATCGCATTATTGCTTATGATGCTAATGATTACATGCTTGTCTAACCCCTTAACTGGGGGTTTTTATTATCTAAAATTTGAGGACGGCGTATGCCAAACAACACACCCTTTTGGGACATAATCCTACTAAAGCTTTTGGTGTTTCTGCCCAAAGTTTTTGCAGCCGTCATCGGCGCCATTCTTGGTCTGATGCTAAGCGGCGACATTGGCAGAGATGGTAAGATGCAAGTCAATATTTCAGTCATCATTAAGTTTACGATCGCTGTTACGATCAGTCTGTATGGCGGCGCGGCATCTATCGAATATTACGAATTGCAAAACTACAGTGTTATGACCCATGGTTTTGTCATGCTTATGTGGGCAGTATTTGGGATGCTTGCAATCGGCATTGTTTATCAAGCTATAGCATTGTGGCAGGGCAAGACGCTTGCTGAGGTGATAAAAGAAGTCAAAGATGCAGCGTTTGCAATCTTTGGCAAATAATAATCATCATTAAATACAGCCTCTATTTAGAGGCTTTTTTAATGTCTAAAATAAGGTAAAATTTATGAGCGTATTCGACGCAATTTTCGAGCGACTAATGAAGCACGAAGGTGGTTACGTCAACCATCCAAACGACCCAGGCGGCGAAACAATGTATGGCGTGACCAAGCGAGTAGCGCAAGCGCATGGTTATTTCGGTGATATGCGTAAGTTGCCAAAATCTACTGCTAAAGCGATTACCGAGAAGTCATACTATAAAGCAGTGAAGGGCGATCAGTTAGACCGATTGATTGCATGGCAGTTGACAGATGCGGCATATAATCACGGCAATCGCCAAGCTGTTAAGTTTCTGCAGCGTGCAGTTGGCGTTACTGCCGATGGGTTGATTGGTCCGCGCACGCTTGCAGCAGTTGCGGAGATGGATAAAAATGACGTAGTGTTTTTATTCTTAGCGGAGCGCCTAGAGTTTTTCACCAACCTTCGCATTTGGCAAACTTTCGGTAAGGGTTGGGCTCGTCGTATCGTTGGAAACCTACGTTACGCAGCAGCAGATAATTAGTCTGTGACATGATTCTTGACATCCTATCGTCATACGCTATCACATCTAATCACATTGCATAATCGTAAGTCGTTGATATTATTAAGAGTGAATTTGATAGCGTGTGATAGAATGTGATGTAATCGGGTTCAACTCCCGCCATCGCAGCGAACCATATTACCCTGAATACAAAGCGTAAAATTTGACGCAGTTTTTGACGCAGTTCGCAGTAAGTCAGTTTAAATCAATCAAAACCGTTTATCATAAATATATGATTTAATTATATTTATTCTTAACTGATTTATATTAAGCTATATCAAAAAGAGTTCGAGTCTCTCCAGCCCCACCATTTTCGGATAGTACATCTTAGACCAAATATCAAAGCCTGCTTTTTAGCAGGTTTTTTTGTGTCTGTATTTTGTCGGAAAACAAACACTCACTTCAAAACTAATTCAGATCTCCTTCGCTTTTCTTTAATACCAGATTAGTATTTTGGAATAAAAACCCACACCCATCTAATAATTACAATAAAACAATATTTATAATTAATTAGTAATACTAACGACTAATTGTTTACATTAGTTAACTTTTTGTTTACATTACCCTTGACAGGCTTAGGTATGAGATATTCTATAAACATCATACTTAAATAAAAGAGTTAAGTTTATTGATAGTCCAAAAGGAAAGATAATGAAAACTATAGTTGCCTTGTTGGCTGCCCTATCATTGGTTGGTTGTGTTTCAGCATCTGAGCATGCTGCCCAAGTCCAAAACAATGGAAACATCTCTGTAGGGGTTGTTCAAAAACAGATTAAAGTTGGAATGAGTGGCGCAGATGTGTTGCAGGCGCTTGGCTCACCAAATATGGTTTCTACTGACGACAAAAGAAGAGAAGTTTGGGTTTACGATAAGGTAGCAACAGATACCGTGCAGTCATCAAGTACAGGCTGGGTATTTGCTGTTTTAGCTGGTGGCCAGACTAGCTCAGGAGCATCGTCTAGATCACAAAGAACGCTGACTATCATAATAAAATTTGATGAGCAAAACTTGGTAAGAGACTTTGCATACCATTCCTCAAAATTCTAAAGGCCAGCTAAATGAAAAAACTGAAATATATATTTGTTGCTTGTGCCTTAGGAATAACAGGCTGTGCAACCACTCCACCAGAAAACTTATTTCAAGTAGCAGAGACCTCATTACAAGATCGACAAATGCAATCGAGATTTTTTGAAACAAGCAACGAGGTAGAGCTTCTTTCGGCTGGGGTAGCTGTGTTACAAGACATGGGATATTCAATAGATGAAACAGAGACAAAATCAGGTGTTGTGACCGCATCTAAAACTGTAGATGCTACTAACAATGCGCAGATAGCGGGTGCTGTATTACTAGCGGTACTTGGTGGCGGAAACATGTCGATTGATAGCCAGCAACAGATAAAAGTTAGTTTCGTAACATTACCGTCTAAAAACAATAAAAATGGTTATTTAGCTAGAGCTACTTTTCAACGCATTGTGACGAATACACAAGGACAGGTAACCAAAGCCGAAACAATGAAAACAGAAGAGCTATATGCTGAATTCTTTAACAAACTATCTAAATCAGTATTCTTAGAGGCTCAAAAAATATGAATACATTAAAAATAGCTTTATTCGCAGCTTGTCTAACTTTGATTACTGGTTGCGCTACAACTCATGATGCCAGAATTTTAGGCGCTGACAATCAAGTAGAATTACGTAGTATGCAAACTAGATCTTTTGATACTAGTGATAAAACTGTAGTTGTTAGAAATGTCATATCAACGTTACAGGATTTGAGCTTTGTAATTGATAAGGCTGATACCGACCTTGGTACTGTTTCAGCGACGAGATTGTATAATGGCAACAAGGTTAGAATGACTGTAACCGCGAGACCGTCTTCTTCTAGCAAGTCTGTAATCGTTAGAGCTAACGCTCAGTACAACCTAAAGCCAATTGAGAATCCTAAAATATATCAAGATTTCTTCTCATCTTTATCGAAGTCGCTTTTCTTATCAGATAATGCTGTAGAGTAAAACATAATATCCTAACCATTAAAAATAAAAAAAACTCACTAAATAGTGGGTTTTTTATTTAACTCCTTCCACATAAAACTGTACTCTTAGTAAATTCGTAATTGCTCTAAACTCTTCAACACCTCTTCCATACTCTGATACCTTCTCTCCACCCGCTTTGCCAATGCTTTATTAATGATACCTTGATAGTGACTATATTCTAACGGTAAGGTTGGAATAGGCTGTTGGCAATGCTGAATCGCCCATGCTTTTAATTTGTCATTACTGTTAGCACATATCTGAAACGGTCGCTTGCCTGTTAGTATTTCAACCATCATAATACCAAACGCATAGATATCACTTTGCACTGTCGCACTCTGACTCTTACTTTGCCAGCGTTCAGGGGCAAGATACGCTGGTGTACCAGCAAGACTAGTCTCTATTGATTTACTAATTGGCTTAGCTAAGGCAAAATCGTTTAACAATAAATCAGCCTTGATACAGCTATCATCCGCATGATTTGGCAAAAAATCATCTAGCAAAATATTACTGGGCTTAATATCATTATGTAGCCAACCAGCGCTATGTAGAGTAGCGATAAGGTGCGCAGATTGCACCATAAAATGATGCTTTCGTTGAGAATTTAATAACGAATGATTTCGAATATTAAGCTGAGTTGCTAAGCTACCACTGAGATAATATGGCATGGTAAGTATCGTCAGCTGCGAAAACGGATCTAATACCTGTACCCTTAAAGTTTCATAAGCGAGCATTGGCGGAGCAATAGCAAAAAGACTGTCTTGAAATCTCTTTTGATTGGCTGATAAATTATTGATAGATTTTAGAATACCGATTTCATGGGTTAAGCCCGCCAAATTTTGATTGCTAGCAGCCGTTAACTGCCATTTAATCATCACTCGACCAAACTGTAGATGCTGGGCACGCGTCAAGCCTTGGTAGTCATTCTCGTTATTATTGTTACTTTGCTGGCTGAGTCGTTGATGCGAAATATCGTTATAATTCAGGCTTGAGAATAACGCAGTCAATGTTGGCAACATTTGCTGCGCTTGCATTTGTAATGCTTGTTTTGCACACGCTTTTGCATTAGAGGAATTACTGGCACTATTTTTCATGGTAAAGTGATACCTCTATATAGCTAGTATGCCGAACGTCATTTTAATTTTTATGAGCGACTGAGTATTATGCCCCAATCCACTAAGCCTGTTACGAATTACGCCCTACCCGACCATTTATTGGATTTACTCGGACAGTATCTACAAGAGCAGGTCACGCCCACTATCGAAATTGATCCTGCACAGCTGGCCTATCGCTGGGTCGGTGGTCATAATGGACATTTAGAGCCATTGGCAGTTAACTTATTTTTAAGTTTAGATGATTTGCATGGTATCGATACGCAAAAGGCAAAACTGGTACAAAACACACGGCAATTTCTAAAGGGCCATCCTGCCAATCATGTCTTAATGACAGGGACACGTGGTGCTGGTAAATCATCACTGATTAGGGCATTGCTACAAGCCTATCATAGTGAAGGATTACGCATTATTGAAATTGCCCGTGATGACTTGCGAGTGCTTGATAAGATACGTGCCGCCATTAATGCGTTGCCAGCGGATTGTGGCTGTCATTATGTGGTGTACTGTGATGACTTGGCGTTTAACGGTCAAGATGAAAGTTATCGGACATTAAAAAGCGTATTGGACGGCTCGCTAGACTCAGAGCAAGACAAGCTACTGGTCTATGCGACCAGTAATCGCCGTCATCTATTGCCTCAGCTAATGAAAGACAATGTCAATATTTATAATGGTCAAACCGATGAGGTCAATCCTTATGAAGCCATTGATGAGACGGTATCGCTGTCTGATCGCTTTGGGCTTTGGTTGTCCTTTCATCCAATGGATCAAAATACCTATTTACACATCGTGCGCCATTATTTATCACTTTCGCCAAACCGCCATCTAGATAATGCGAATGACGTTAAAGAAAGTAATAATGAAGAAAAAAATAAGACGTTACCTGATAACATCAGAGCAGCAGCGCTACGTTGGGCATCAGAGCGCGGTGGACGTTCAGGACGAGTGGCGTATCAGTTTAGCCGCCACTGGATAGGACAGACACGATTAACAGCTGAAGACAGTCCATCGTAAAGCTTCATTAAAAGTTATTTTTATGATGACGCTCAGTACTTAACGACCGCGTGCAGAACCCAAATATTGTACGCGGTTATTTTCTTTAATACCTGCCACATCAACCGCACCATCGACCATGTATTGGTCAAAATCTGCGGCTAGCCATAGATTACCTTTGTAAACGCTCTCAGCATCTAGACGAATGTATGCCATATTTGGCGTTTTGCTATTAGGATTCTCAAAACCCTGATAACGCGCGCTAAAATGGGTCAATATTAGATTGTTTACACCACTGTTTTCTACAAAATCCGCCACCAATTGCGCACTACTATGCATTGGATCAAACTCTGGATTTTTGGCTTGAATCTTAGTCAATACCTCATGCGTATATGTCGCTTCATGCACCAATAAATCCGTATCAACCAACGCCGCAGTGAGACACGCTGGCGTATCGTTATCACCAGCCACCACTACTCGCGTTCGTGATAGTTCATCATTGACATAATCACCTGCACATAATTGCTGACCCTCTTCAGTGATGACATCGTGACCTTGCTGCAATTTACCCCATAGTGCGCTTGCAGGAATACCTTGCGCCAGCAGTTTGTCCGTATCAAGCGTGCGATGATGGATAGTCTGCGTGATACCAAATGCATGAGAAGCAACCCGATGTGCTAGCAACGTGATATCAATATCAAGCTGATGCTGGTCGCTTAATCGGATATTCACCTTGCTTGTATCACGTTGCTCAGATAGCACCTCTTCAATCGCTATAAAATTAAGAGTAAAGGGTAAATACAATTCCGTGGTTAAGGTAATGGCTTCGAGCAATGTCGCGATTGCTTTTGGGGCAATGAGGGTCAGCGGATCACGGCGTTCTGACATGGCGGCACTCGCCAATAACCCTGGTAACCCGTAGCAATGATCGCCATGCACATGGGTGATACAGATAGCGGCTAGTTGATGCAAAGAGAGCTTGGTATGCAATAGCTGCTGCTGTGTGCCTTCACCGCAATCTATCAGTAGCCATGGACGCGATTTTTTATTTTGATTGGCATTCTGTTGACGAATGCCTTGCTGTAACCCAGATAAATAAGGATTCAGACATTCAATCGCCAGTGCGGTCACATTGCGCTGTTTGGTTGGCACACCGGCAGAGGTACCCAAAAAAGTCAGCTTCAACATAGATTACCTCTCTTACACATGATACTTATCTGCTATGACAATTGGCACATCATGGTTTTTTGCGCTGCAACCATCTGCCCACCATTGGCCGTACATTCACTGACCATATTTGACTCATAAGATTTCCAGCCGCCATAAAAGCTGGCAATACACAATATAACCACGAGCAATTTTTGTGACCATGCTTTAATGGAGACCTGCTGATGGTTCACATTGTCAGCAGTCGTATCAAGCGCAGGCTTAGCAGCAATGCCAGTATCGACATCAGTATGCTTGTTATTCAATTTATTTAAGTCTGTCATTTCTTATCCTAAAAAAGGTTTTGTTTATGAATAAACAAAACCCTTCATTTTAATATTAAATCAGTCATTTATTAACGATTAAATGCGACGCTTTTAGAACTGCAAACGACCACCCTTTTCTTCTGCACGCTTAAAGGCATCACGCTCTTCACAGCGTTTTAGCCAAATTAAGATATTGGCATATTTACTGCTATCTAATCCTGTACCAGCATTAGCACCTACAACCGCAAGATGCATTTGGATATCAGCGGCACTAAATTCAGCCCCAGCAAACCAATGATTGTCTTGCAAATGCTGCTCTATCATCGCCAATATAGCATCTAGACTTTTGCTTATCATATTTTTTTCGACTTGATTGCGAATGCTTTTGCTCACAGGCTTGATCAGCATGGGCGACTGCCCAACCACTTTGTTAAATACCAAACGCATGACCAATGGCGGCATCACTGATGCTTCAGCGAAATGTAACCAAAACGTGTAAGCCTCCCACGCCGCTTCATTATCATCCGCAGGCTTGAACTGTTTCTCTCTATCATAATGCTTCAACAAGTATTCGATAATAAAACCTGATTCGATGAGCACACGGTCATTTACTTCTAACATGGGTGCATGACCGAGCGGATGTATTTTTTTTAAACTGTCAGGCGCACGGTATGCTTTATTGCGCTCATAGCAAGTCAATTGATAATCGACGCCAAGCTCTTCTAACAGCCAAATAATACGAAATGAGCGCGAATTTGCTAAATGATGAAGGTGTAACATAAACCATCCTAGTTATAATGTGAATAAGTTATCGTATGAATAAGTCGTAATATGTATAGTTGGTGCCACGCATTCCATTAATAAACGTTGTTAAGCGTGGCAGCAATGCTATCGATAATAGCGTAATTAATGCCTCTTTAACACAGAAACTGTGTAGAGTAATGACGAAAAATACTGCCCGCTAAGTCAAGTCTAGATCGACTTGCTGGCAGGCGCTACTTTGAATGCAGCTCTTCAATTTTGCGTGTCATCTTATGTATTTTTTGCTGATACTTTCTAATTTTGCGGAAACGATGCGCGGTTAATACACCTTTAATACGGCGGTTTTTCAGACGGCGACGTGGCGGGAAGCTACCCACTTGTGGCTCATTATAACCATGCAAACGGTCATCACGCTTACGCGCCAAGTAACCAAGCGCACTATCCACAATCATCATCAACAGCGCGACAAAAATCATGCCGTACATAAATAAAGAGCCGCCCTCATCGATACTTTGATGCAAAATCGTGATGGAAAATATAAATAAAAATATCGGCTCAAGGTAGCATAAGGTGCCAAATAATGAGACGGGCAGCTTTTGACTGGCAACCATGGTCAACGACATCGCAGCCGTACTGATAATGCCTAATAGTGGCAACAGATACCAAAACTTATCGGTAGATATCGCCAGCGCAAACCCGCCATTGAGATATAAAGCAATCAACACCACCGGCGTCAATAAAACAAGGTCAGAGATAAGCCCTGTGATCGGCGGCACTGCCAATTTACGACGCAGTAGATAATAAGGCGGATAACCCAAGCAAACAAATAAAGTCGCCCAAGAAATACTGCCGTACTGAAAGACATCATAGGCAATACCTGCGCCTGCGCAAATGGTGGCAATCCATTGTAACAAGCTCATGTCTTCGTTATAAAAAAACCGACCAACCATAATCATAATCATTGGATATAAAAAGTAACCCAATGTCACCTCAAGCCCTAAATCATTGACAGGTGCCCACATAAATATCCAGATTTGCGCGCCCAATATTGGTGTGGGTATGATAAATAAAAACCATTCTTTTGGCGTCTTTAGGGTTTTTAAATAATCAAAAATATGCTGCCACTGCTTCAGCACACTAATCAGCAGCACCAGACTCAATAGCATCATCAATACGCGCCAAGAAGCGACTTGCGTGCCTGACAACGGCTGCATCAATAGACCAAATAAGAATAGCAATGAATATAAAAAATTTGCTGCCACTGCAGCGATGGTACCCTGCGACGTTTGATTCGTGGTGAGCATAACGACAACCTTGAAAAATGAGCGCACGTCCTTGGCAATTTTAGAAAAAAAACAAAAGCCTCCGACGCGGACGTCGAAGGCTTTTTGATCTATAAACTCTGTTATCTACAACATTATCATATAAGATTGAGATAAATACTTGGAATATATCGTGTTTATCTTATGGTCAGTATTATGTCAAAGTCAGAATAGATAAGCAATACACCTGCTTCACTAAAGCGTGCGCCTATTCATTCAGTATCTTACTTTGCACTCAACTGCTCGATTTTTTGCTGTATTCTATCCATCTTTTTTTGATAGCGCCGAATCTTGCGAAAACGATGCGCGGTTAAAACCCCATCAATACGCTGATCTATGAAACGACGACGCGGCGGAAACCCGCCCACTTGTGGCTCTCGATAGCCATGCAAATGATTGTCACGGCGGCGCTTAAGATAACCTTTTATACTATCAGCAATCATCACCAGTAACGCCAAACTTACCATACCATACATGAACAAAGAGCCGCCCTCATCGAGGCTTTGACTTAGAACAGTGATGGATAAAACAAACAGCAGCATAGGTTCGACATAGCTTAGCGCCCCAAATAATGACACGGGTAATTTGCTACTGGCAATCATGGTTAAGGACATCGCCAGCGCACTAAAAGCTCCTAGCAGTGGTAATAAATACCAGAACTTGATGTCCTGTGCTGCCGTACTAAAGCCGCCGCTAAAATACAACATAATGAGCACTACTGGCGTTAACAGAGCCAAATCAGACAACAGCCCTGTAATAGGCGGCACAGCCAGTTTACGACGCAGCAGATAATAGGGTGGATAGCCCAAGCACACAAACAACGTTACCCAAGATACTGAGCCATATTGAAAGATATCATAGCCAATACCTAAGGCTGCACATAGCGCGGCCACCCACTGCAACGCACTCATATGCTCGTGATAAAAGAAACGACCCAACACTATCATCACCAGCGGTAACAAAAAATAGCCCAAGGTGACATCCAGACCAAAGCCATTGACTGGTGCCCACATAAATAGCCAAATTTGACCACCCAAAATCGGTGTGGGCAAAATAAATATCAGCCACTCTTTCGGAGTTTCTAAGGTTTTCAAATAATCAAAAACATGTTGCCATTGCTTGGTAAAACTGACCAACAATAGCAAACTTAGCAGCATCATGAGCACGCGCCATGAGGCTACCTGCGTACCTGTCAAAGGCAGCATAAATAGCCCAAACACGAACATCATCGAAAATAAAAAGCTCGATGATATCGAAGCAAGGGTTCCTTGAAAAGTTTGATTGGTCGAGAGCATAACAACAGCCTTAAAAATAGAACTTTATGGGCATTATTTATAAAAAATTAGAGCAGCGGAAACTTAAAGGCAGACTCTAACAATAGATGACGTGCAGAAAAAAATAAAAGCCTCCGACGATAACGTCAGAGGCTTTTTATAGAACAATCATATAAGACTAGATCAAAAAGCTAACTACTGAGACATTTATTCGTCGTCTGCGTTTTCACCGTCTGTACTATCAACATCTAATTCATTGTCAGTAGCAATATCCATAACGTCATTCGTTGCTGTGTTGCCAGTCGCCGCATCAATATCTATCTGCTCTTGACCTGCCACATCAAATGTACCGTCTTCTCTCATGGCATCAACCAGCTCATCGTCACCTTCTTCATGCTCAACACGCGCCATAGCGACCAGCTTCTCGTCTTTTGATAAACGAATCAGCGTCACACCTTGCGTATTACGACCAGAGCTAGCGACATGCTCAACGGGCGTACGAACCAACGTACCTTTGTCAGAGATTAAAATAATATCGTCTGTAGAGTCAACCTTGGTGGCTCTTACTAGCGCACCATTACGCTCACTGGTTTTGATAGCAATTACACCGCCGCCGCCACGATTTTGGGTATTGAACTCATCGATAAAGGTACGTTTACCAAAGCCGTTTTCACAAGCAATAAGGATTTCGCGGACATCATCTTCGATCACAACCAATGATTTTATCGACTCATTAGCCGCCAAACGCATACCACGGACACCTTTAGCCGTACGACCCATCACACGCGCATCATTTTCATCAAAACGAATGGCTTTACCACTGGATGCAAACAACATCACTTCTTGGCTACCATTAGTGATACGAGCACTGACCAGCTTATCGCCCTCTTCTAGTCCAACCGCAATCAAGCCGTTCGAGCGAATATTGGCAAACTGCTTAAGCTCTACCCGCTTCACCGTACCATTGGCAGTTGCAAAGAACACAAAAGGTGGCTCTGCTTGCGTGATAGCGTCTAATGAATCATCATCCCCATCTATTAGAGCATCTGTTAACGCGTCACCTTTTACCGATAATTCTTCCACTATTTTTGGAATTGGCAGTATCGTAGTGACGGTTTCATCAGGATTTAAGCCAATTAAATTCACCAATGGACGACCACGAGCACCGCGACTGGCAATCGGCACTTCAAAACCACGTAAGCTAAAGACACGACCGCTATCCGTGAAACACAATACGGTAGCATGCGTTGAGGTCACCACCAAATGATCAATCACATCATCTTCTTTCATTGCGGTTGCAGACTTGCCTTTACCGCCACGTTTTTGTGCGACATAATCATCAATCGGCTGAGTTTTTGCATAACCTGTACGCGAGACCGTCATGACAACCGTCTGTTCAGGAATCAAATCTTCACGGTTAAAGTCAGTACGTGAGTCAATAATATCGGTACGGCGCTCATCACCAAAGTTATCACGAATCTCAATCATCTCATTGGAGATAATGGTCATTAGCTTATCAAAATCACCAAGAATAGACTCTAAATGAGCGATTTCACGTAGCAAATCTTGGTATTCTTCGGTTAATTTGTCTTGCTCAAGACCCGTTAGACGATGCAACTGCATATCTAAAATCGCGTTGACCTGCTCAAGTGATAAGCGATAACGTTCTTCGCCCTCAATCAAGCCAAATGGTGCTTTAGGATCTTCGCCTTCGATATAGTCAGGACGCACAGATTGGCTACCAGCAGCGGTCAGCATCGCCACCACGCTACCTGAACCCCACGTATTATTCAATAAGCTTTCACGTGCCAAACCGCGGTTTGCAGACGCTTTAATCGTTGCAATAATCTCGTCGATATTGGCTAACGCAACAGTCAAACCTTCGAGCAAATGACCACGTACACGCGCTTTGTTTAACTCATAAATCGTACGGCGTGTCACCACTTCTTGGCGATGACGTACAAAGGCGGCAATCAGCTGACGCAAAGTTAGTAGCTTAGGCTGACCATTATCGAGCGCCACCATATTGATACTAAAGCTTGATTCGAGCGGCGTTTGCAAGAACAAGTTATTAACGATAACTTCAGCTGTCTCACCACGACGCAAATCAATGGCGATACGCATACCATCTTTGTCAGATTCATCACGAATCTCGCTAATACCTTCAATCTTTTTATCACGTACGAGTTCTGCGATACGCTCAATCATTTTGGCTTTATTAGATTGATAAGGTACTTCGGTAAAGACAATACGCTCACGATCGCGGTTGACACCCGTATCACTCATGGCTTCAATATGATAGCGACCACGTATGTGCAAACGACCTTTACCCGTGCGATAAGCATCTAAAATACCAGCGCGACCATAAATGATACCGCCTGTAGGAAAGTCAGGACCTGAGATGTGTGACATCAACTCTTCAGCTGATACTTGTGGGTTTTCGGCATAAGCCAAACAAGCATTAATCACTTCTGTCAGGTTGTGCGGCGCCATATTAGTCGCCATACCAACAGCAATACCAGTCGCCCCATTAATGAGTAAGTTTGGAACACGCGCTGGCATGACGCTAGGCATACGCTCAGAACCATCGTAGTTGTCTTCCCAATCAACCGTGTCTTTGTCTAAATCAGCAAGCATCTGATGCGTCAGCTTGGTCATACGTACTTCGGTATAACGCATCGCTGCCGGAGGATCATCATCGATCGAACCAAAGTTACCTTGACCGTCAACCATCGGATAACGCAAACTAAAATCTTGCGCCATCCGCACAATGGCATCATAGACCGCACTATCGCCATGTGGGTGATATTTACCAATGACATCGCCGACGACACGTGCAGACTTCTTATATGGCTTATTATAGTCGTTAGATAGCACGTGCATGGCGTACATCACACGGCGGTGTACAGGTTTGAACCCATCACGCACATCAGGCAGCGCACGCGAGACAATCACGCTCATCGCATAATCCAGATAGGATTGCTTTAGTTCCTCTACGATGCCAATAGGACTGACCGATTCGCTCATATACACTCCTTCACTCACATTGTTTTTCTAATGTTGACACGTTTGTTCAAGATACTCATGGGTTATACAAAAATATAGCTGCATCAATGCGCAGCTACTATCAGAATATAGACCCTAAAAAAGCACTGTCAAAGGTGCAAAACAATAGGAAAATAGTGATACGGTTTTTGTTAAAAATAATGTTCAATTAAAGAAGCTATTTTAGCACAAATTTGCTGATTTAGGGGCGTCTGGCTGTTATTAAAATTAAGCAAAACAGCTGATTAGCGGTTTTTTTCACTCTAATAACAAGGGTAAAAACAACTTTAACGACATACTTGTTTTGATTGACTGATTTTGCCGTTTTTACAAACAAATTTACCATCTTTTGAGCAGTGAGATACGCCGCCCATTTTGCCCGAACAAGGTGTATTCTTAGCCTGTGCTTGACTGATCGGAGCTGTGATAAAGACACAGGCAATTAGTGATAATATTATCGATTTCATATTTTTCTCTTATTGATGATTAAATGATATTCATGAAAAAACTGCATCCAGTGGATACAGTTTTTTCGATAGTCAGGCTATTTTTTATGGTTAAAATGACCTCTATTAAGCAGGTTTAAATTCCTGATTAAAGAACTCACGTGTGGCTTGCGTACAAGCCGTACTGACTAGACCGCCGTGATAGTTGCCCAATACAGCAACGCTTGCAGGTATGCCTTGCTGTGCTCCTGCATCTACTACGCGTTGAAGATTTTGAACAAAGTTACTTTGAACACTTGTTACCACAGAATTAATATTCCATTGGTTCATGGACGCCTGTCCAATAAGTTGAACATTAGAATTATCAGGACGATCATCAGCTGTCGTCGCATCAACATCTAATACTGTCACGTTAACGGTAAGCGCTGGATTTTGTGCGACACTCCCTTGAATAATAGCAGCCATTGAACTGGTATTTAGGTCATAAAAAACCGTTGGATCTTGATTACCACCACATAGCAGAGTTGGCATTTTTGGTACATATCCACGTAGATCATTGGCTTTTAAGGCTTTTCGTAAGTTGTTTTGTGGATTGGCTGCTAGTGATGCTCCTGTCATCGCGATTAGGCTATCAGGGTTCTGTAATGCATCTGCGACATAAGCGGTACGGAAGTCTGTTTTGATCAGATAATTATCATCCGCGAAGCCAATAGAAGCAAAGGGAACGGTAGGCGCTGGTAGAAGATCAAGCGTGGGATTGTTTTCAGGATCTTTTTCAAACAGCGCATTATCAGGCAGTTTATTAGCAGCGACCAACTCACCAAAGCTCAATAAACTTGGTAATTGTGTGTTTGCATAATTGGCAGTGAATATATCAGCAGTACTATTATAGACATTGCCATACGCATTTTGGAGACCAGATGCCAGTAGCGGTGCAAAACGCGATGCACCGATATTGACGTTACCCGAAAATATTGCATCACCAAACGCTGCCAGTGCATAAGGCCCTGATAAAGGTGCAATGGCAGTGACAGGCTCATCATTTTTCTCGAACATTCTTGCAGTTGCCATCGCCACATGCCCACCCTGAGAGTAACCACTGATGAATAACTTACCAGAGTCATCAAGGTTGGTGTAGTCAGGATCATTAGCGCGTTGTTGTCTTGCAATGATGGTACGGGCACTGTCTAACGCATCAGCCATGTCAGTGGCTTGTTGCTCAGCCACAAGGTATGGATGGTAATCAAGATCAGACTCATCGTAACCAGCATAGTTTGGTGCAACGACGATGTAGCCTTGAGCGGCAAAGTTGGCAGCGATTAATGTCGACTCACCAGCGGCTGGATTTTGAGGATTAGCGACTTGACTAAAATCGTAGCCTTTGTCCGTAGTTGTACCATGGGCATACAGCAAGATAGGTCGATCGCCTTGACAGTCAGCACTGTCGCCACTTGGTAGCATCAAAGCTGCTGTCGCGTTGGTACGCTCACCCGCGGCTCCTACTGTCGGATAGCTGACTTTTTCGATTTTGATATCGCATTTGGCATCAGGGGTTGCCGTACCATCAAGACCAAACTGGGTATTTATTTGCGCGGTGTTAAATGAGCTGATTGATTTAACTGACGTCGCAGAGTCAGAGCCTATGACAGCATCAAAGTCATTGTCATCGCCACAACCGACGAGTAGCAAGCTACTGGCAATAGCGACGGATAATAGGCAGCGCAGCATCACAGGCTTGCTCGTCGTAATGGATACTGATTGATGGGTACTGCTAGATGATTTGTCAGTTATAGCGGTAGTAGATTTAGATACGATCATGGTTGCTGTCCTTAGCGGTGGTAGATCAGACGTTTGCTGAGAGTCCTTGACAATAAAAAATTTCAGTATGGCAGACTCTTTTTATCGATTGGTTTTTATCGAATACAGTGAAGTATCAAATATTTTCAATAAAACTTACTCAATAATTGTTTCTTAAACCTTACTACTTATACCGTAAAATATTGTGAAAAGCTACTGGAAAACAGGTATTTAATGGCATCTTTAATGCTATGGTAAAGCTAGTATTGGCGTCAAACCTAGCTTAGCTTTTGTCTTTGTTGTACGATGTTCCAAAATACCACCCTAATACAGATAGCGCTTTATGCAAACCCATAGTGAAAGTACCAAAGAACATGACAACCAATCGGTTGATCTGACACAAACAATCGACGCATCAGGCGATATACGTGCCGATCGTAGCTTCGATGCGATTGCGGATCATTTTGAAAAAAAGGTCTACGGTGGCTTAAAAGGCGATATTCGATTGGCGGTGCTACGCCGTGATATCTTTGAATATAGCGCGCAAATGAGTGAAAGCCTTGGGCGACCTTTACGTATTTTGGATGTGGGTGCAGGGCTCGCACAGATTGCAATAGAGCTGGCAGCTCAAGGTCATACATTGGTCATCAATGACATCTCAGCCAATATGCTAGAAAAAGCGAAAGCGAGTGCCGCGCAGATAGACGAAAACCTCGATATCACATGGTATGTTTGCCCCTATCAGGAGCTGCCAGAAAAATTAGACAAAGAAAAGCATGAAAAGTTTGATTTAATCATGTGTCATGCGCTGCTTGAATGGTTGGCAGAGCCCGCTGCCGTGATGGACTTTTTTGATCAGCAATTAACGGATAATGGTGCGCTATCTTTATGCTTTTATAACCCAGTAAGCTTTGATTATCGCAACCTGATCATGGGGAATTTTAACTTACTCGATAATACAGAATACAAGGCGGACAACAAAAAAAGCCTCACGCCCAACCATCCTGTCGCCAAAGAAGAAGTTGAATCTTGGTTGACGGCGCATCATTATCAGACCATACGTACCAGTGGTCTGCGCGTATTTCATGATTATGCCCCGCTTAAGCGTGGTGGTCACAATGACCCAGAGGCCGTGATACGCATGGAGCTGCGCTACTCGCAATTAGAGCCGTATAAACGGTTGGGACGTTATTTGCACATATTGGCGACGCGATAAGCGTAAGTGCAAGCACCTGTTTTTTGGAGGGAGTTTTAATCAATATAATCGCAGCAGTGTAAAATCGCAGCAGTGTAAAATAGGTATAAAGTAGATACAAGGCAGCCAAGCGTCAATAGCATACCGTGTGCATGTCGCGAGGTTAATTTCCTAATCCTTTATAAATGCTTTGATTATAACGACTATTCTGTCTCATCAACTCTCTCTGATCTATCATACTCTGACCAAGTCGTCGCATTGATGTCTTTTTCATCAAATACCACGACATGCTCTAGGATAGGTAAGATACCAATCTGCGATCCAATCTCATGATTATGGTGACTGGCGACTAAAGACAGTACCGTTTGCCCGTCGTCAAGTTGCAAGCGATATAAATAGTTGGCACCGCGAAATACGCGTCCAACGACTAAAGCGGTTTGTGTGCTCTCATCGTCATGAATGATATCATCAGGGCGCACCAACACCTTAATCGGTGTGCCGTTAGGATAATCATACTCGCAATACTGTGGGTACCCTGATTCATCATACACTTCCATACGCCGATAGATATCGCCTAATGCCGTCTCAACATGGCCTTCTTTGATGATGCCATCTATCATCGCGCCTTCGCCGACAAACTCGGCGACAAAAGGACTGATTGGCTCATGATATAGCTCGCTTGGGGTTGCCCACTGTACCAGCTTGCCTTTATGCATCACCCCCACTTTATCAGCCAGTGCAAAGGCTTCGTTTTGATCATGAGTGACCAATATTGCCGTGGTATTGGTGCGTTTAAGAATATCACGGACATTCATTGCCAATGATTCACGTAGCACCACATCTAGATTAGAAAACGGCTCATCGAGTAGTAATAGTTTTGGCTTTGGGGCTAATGCACGGGCTAATGCCACCCGCTGCTGTTGGCCACCTGACAGCTCATTTGGACGTTTGTCAGCATGCTCAGACAATTCAACCAGCTCTAGCATCTCAGCGACACGGGCTTTTTTGTCAGCAGCAGACCATTTATTCAGACCAAAAGCGATGTTTTTTGCCACGCTCAAATGCCCAAACAACGCATAGTCCTGAAACACCATACCCATACCGCGTTTGGCGGGTGCGACTGCATACGAGTTGCGGTCAGTTTTATCAGTAAGACATTGATTGTTTAAGAGAACCGTACCATCACGGCTTTGTTCCAGCCCTGCAATCGCTCTTAGTGCCGTGGTCTTGCCGCAGCCGCTATAACCCAAAAAGCAACCAATCTCGCCTTGCTTCAATTCCAATGACAAACCATTGACGATAATCGTATCGTCATAACCGACGATTAAATCTTGCACACTAAAATAAGGACTAGTAGCCGTAGCTGCCTCAGTATTTGTCTCAACATCTTGGCTAAAAGCACTACTTTTTTCTAAAGACTTACTAGGCTGGGCGGGCGACGTCTTAACTTGAGCAACTGGTAATTTTTTTATATGCTCCAGTCTTGCCTTCGCCTTTATTGACTTGGCATTGATTGATTTAGAGTCTGCTGAGCCTTTCATTGAATCAGTGTACATAGACGGTACCAGTTAGCTATTAGTAAATAAAACCCATAGATAAAACAGTGAAAACAATCATAAAATGGAGCGTTATCGGATAATGCAGATTCACTCTAAAAACACCTTAACCTTGCTTATCGCTTTGACGCAATAATATCCAAACAGGCAGCAGCCCAACCAGCACAATCAATAAACTTGGCAACGCAGCTCGTCCCCACATGCCTTCGCTGGTCATCTCAAACACCCGCACCGCCAGCGTATCCCAGCCTTGGCGACGCGTCATTAACGTAATCGGCATCTCTTTCATGACTTCAACAAACCCCATCAATAGTCCTGTCAATATTCCTGGACTAATGACAGGCAACATCACTTGCCGCCAGCGCTGGTAAGGACTGTCACTCAGTAATTTGGCAGCCGCTTCTTGATTGACCGTTAGTCGCTGTAGCTGTCGATCAACTGGCTGAAAACTCACCGTCATAAAACGCGTTGATAATGCCAATAGCATCACTATCACACTGCCTGATAATACTTGCTGCGTGGTAATCCCAAAGGCAATCATTTGGTTGTCTAGCCAAGCAATTGGGATAAAGATGCCCACTGCCAATACTGTACCCGGCACCACATAACCCAAATTTGCCAAAGTAGTCATGAGCTTGGTCAATTTATCAGGATACTGCCGCTTAATCCACGCAATAATAATCGCCAAAAAGGCAATAAAAATCGTGGTCATGCTAGCAATCATGAGGCTGTTGGTCACAAAATCAATATAGCGCGCATCGAAATCTTGGCGAAAATTCAATGCCGTCCAGTAGATAAGCTGCAAAAATGGGATTAAAAAAGCGCCAGCAAACACCAAGGTACACAGCAATGTCATACCCAATTTCGCGGGCGTGCTGGCATCAAAACGCTGACTACTACCTTGAGTCACATTATTGCCGCGCTTGGTTTGCCAATACTGCTCAAACAATACCACAATAAAGATCACACCGATGAGCAAAGCTGCCAATTGTGCCGCAGTGGTCAAACTAAAGAAGCCAAACCATGCTTTGTAAATAGCCGTGGTAAAGGTATCAACATTAAAGACTGACACGGCACCAAAGTCTGCCAAGGTTTCCATACTGGCAAGCAATAGTCCGCCAATAATCCACGGCAAGGCTTGTGGTAATGCCAACCGAAAAAACACGCGGCTACGGCTTAAGCCCAGCATTTGTCCTGCTTCAATCGCGCGCCTGCCTTGCGATAAGAACGCTTGACGCGCCAGCAAATAGACGTAGGGATAAAATGCTAGGGACAATACCAAACCTGCTCCCCAGACATTACGGATCGAAGGAATCGCTGTATCAAAGCCTAGGTCGCGCAAACCTGTTTGTAATGGTCCACTAAAATCAACAATACCAATGGTGACAAACGCCAATACATAGGCAGGTATCGCCAGCGGTAACATCAGCGCCCACGAAAAAAACCGCTGTCCAGGGAAGCGGTACATACTGGTTACCCAAGCAAGCGCTGTGCCAATAGTGCCAGACACGACCGTTACCATCAGCAATAAAATCGCGGTATTTTTAAGCACTTGCGGCAGCACATAATCTGCCATGTGCGTCCAGATATCAGCAATTGGCTGCGTCCAAGATAGCAACACAATCAAAATTGGCAAAAGCATAAACGACGAAATCAGTCCTAAGACTGATTTTGAGATAATACGTTTACGGACGGCGTGGTCTTGGCTGACAGTCTGCTTGCCATCAATATTATGATTATCCATATTGTTGGCATTAGCACTATCATTGACTGTATCGTTTTGACGTACAGACGCGTCTGGCGTTTTGATCATATCATTATTACCGTGTCATACGCATAAAGACCTTATAACATTATACCAAACTCAAAAATACGGCTAAAAACACTGTCTGCTTTGAACATAAACACTATCATTTAGCCTATCAAGCTTGATACTCGTGCTTGATAGGCATTGTCATTTTTGAGAAGGGTATGACTGTCAATACCTTATTTATAACCTGCTTTGTCCATCAACTGAATGGCTTGGGTTTGTAGCTCACCAAACTTTTGCACATTGATATCGTCTTTTTTGAATTCACCCCATGATCTGAGCATTTCTGACTCATCAACCCCTACTTTTACTGGGAATTCTTTGTCTGAGCTGGCATAAAGACCTTGCGCCTCATCAGAAGACAACCACTCTATCAGTTTAAGCGTCCCATCTGGATTGTCTGAACCTGCGACCACACCAGCACCTGAAATATTTACGTGTGTACCAGTCGTGCCTTGGTTTGCCCAAAATATTTTCACAGGGAAGTTAGGTTTTTCATCGAGCAGACGACCGTAGTAGTAACTGTTGGCAATGCCCACTTCACACTGACCAGCAGCGATGGCTTCTAGCATACTGGTATCATCACTGAACACGTCAGTAGCTAAGTTAGCGACCCAACCACGGACGATTTCTTCGGTTTTCTCTTCGCCTAAATGCTCCATCATACTGGCCACAAGCGACTGGTTATAGACCTTTTTAGAGGTACGTAGGCATAACTTGCCTTTCCATTTTGGATCGGCTAAATCTGCATAAGTAGACAATTGGTCGGCACTGACTTTACTTGGGTCATAAAAGATCGTACGAGCACGCAATGATAGCCCTGTCCACTGACCTTTTGGATCACGATATTTGGCAGGAACGTTGGTCTCTAACACAGTAGAGGATACTGGTTGTAACAAGCCTTGCTGAGCCGCTTGCCATAAGTTACCCGCATCAACCGTGAGCAGCATATCGGCTGGCGTGTTCTGACCTTCAGCTTGCAAACGCGCCATGAGCGGACCTGTACTATCTGTGACCAGCTCAATCTTCACACCTGTCTGTTCGGTATAACGGTCTAGCAATGGCTTGATCAGCTGCTCATTTCGCGAAGAATAAATAGTAATCGTTTGACCACCTTCACTCGTAGCACCATCATTAGCAGCTGGTTGCTCAGTAGCCGCCGCTGATGTCTCCGCCTCCACGCTCTCTTCTGTTGTAGATGAATTGCTACAACCAGCCAGTCCCAACATCATGCCAAATACGGCAACAGGCAAGATAAGCTTAGTAGAAGTTAGGTTAGCGCTAATGGCATTCAATGACATGGTTTTCCCCATAATGATGCTACGAAAAGGTGAGATAAATAGATGAGATGACAATAAGATAAGACGGCGCTAAAGACCTCTAACAATAAGGTTCAATCACGCGATAATCTCTGAAACAACATACTAATAGAAATGAGATTAATTATCAATACATTTGTTTAACTCAGAAATGCACCGATAATTTGGCTCAACTGTCACTTTCTAAGTGATAAATTTATAGATCTTCATGGAGTAATGTATAGATTTTCTAAGTGATGGCATGTCTTAATTATCTTTCAATGATCTGCTGATTCACGACAGCAACCATTGACCTAAAATCACATTGACGGCGGCTTCTGTACGCAGGATACGCGAGCCTATAGTGACTGCCGCGCAACCTTGAGTGGCGAGCAGTGCTATTTCATAATCAATCCAGCCGCCCTCGCTACCGATACAAACCAGACTTGGTAATCCTAACGATGGCGGCTGTTGTAGATACTGTGTAAAGGATAGCTCACTATACGGGTGCGCCACGATGGCTCGATTGGTTACCAAACCTGCCAGCTCATCTTCCACGAATGGCTTAAAGCGTTTTTGTAAAGTGATACGAGGCGCTATGGTGTCAACCCCTTGTTGCAGCCCTTCTAATACAAACTCATCAAGGCGCTCAAGCATCGGACTTTGCCAATAGCTTTTTTGCGTGCGATAGCTATTGATTAGGATAATATCGCGCACCCCAAGCGCGGTCATATCCATGATTAAGCGGCGTAGCACTTTAGGACGCGGTAGTGCCAACACAACGGTCAAATCTAGTTTTGGTGGCGGCGCAGTGGTGAGCTGAATATCACGCAACTCAATAGCATCAGAGCGGATGCTCTCAATCACAGCAGTGCCCAAATGACCGCCCATTTGACCGATTTTCAGCGTATCACCAACTTTTGCTGTTAGCACTTTATTGACGTGATTTATTTGTGATAATTCATCAATATATGCCGCATCCGAAGAGAAGTTTTCAATGGGTAATAATAGACAATTCATAGCAGCTCTTGGCTTGGTTGTTGAATAGCATGCTGCTCGACAACCTCTTTAATCATGGTAAATTGGCGGGTCAGTACGGCTTGCTGTTGTCTCGTCATTCGCGCGCCAGCTTGCCCTGCTTGTGCCGCTACCTCAAGATCACTGAGCCAAGACACTAGCTGCTGATAAATGAGCGCTACATCCTCTTTAGCGGCAGGTTTCTTACGAGAGGATTGTTGATTCGTATCATCATTAGTAGTAGCCGTATTAACAGTAACGGGACGATAGAAAACATTGTTTGGCTGATATAACGCGCCGACCTCCGCCAATTTATCCACCACGCTTTGACAAGACTGCGTATAGCGCCCCATGAGTACAGGCGTTGCCACACTCGCTGGCTCAACAGGATTGTGCCCACCGACATCCACTAACGAGCCGCCGACCAGTGCCACATCTGCCAACTTATACCATGACATCAGCTCACCCATGCTATCAGCCAGATAGACTTGTGTGTCTACATGAATGCTATCTTCTGCACTACGCCGTGCCATTGTTAATTCAGACGCTTGAATGAGCGCTGCTACTTCATCAAAACGTTCAGGATGTCTAGGTACAATGATAAGCAGCGCATCAGCGAGCGCGGGATGAGACAATAGCTGTTGATGCAATGATAATGCCGTCTCTTCTTCGCCACTATGGGTACTTGCGGCAACCCAAATCGGTCGACCAGCGATATTCATCTCTTTTGCTAATGTGGACTCTTTGGCCGATTCAGAATATTGGTTTGGTACGCTAGAATTTTCTGTATAGTTGTTTTCTATATCAGCCGCTTTATCTTCAATTTGAGGCGTATTAATCACCCATTTGAGTGAACCTGCGACACGAATTTGCGCGCTATTCGCACCCAATTGTCGAAAGCGTTTCGCTGAGTCGCTGTCTTGGGCGATAATCAAAGTCAGATTTTTCATCATGCTGGCACTGACCGCAGCAATTTTTTGATAACTTTTAAAAGAAGACGCTGACAGCCGACCGTTGACCAAGATACTGGGAATACGGTGTTCGGATAATTTGGTTAGGATATTTGCCCACAGTTCCGTTTCTACAAACAGAGCAGCGATGGGCTTGACATGCGCCAAAAAAGCCTCAATCACAGTTGGGCTGTCGACAGGTACGTAGCTATGGCTCATCCGACCTTGAGCAATATCATCGGCGAAACGGCTAGCACCGCGAGCAAAACCTGTCTGCGTGGTATTGGTTAGCCATATTTGATAGCCATCAGCCAATAATGTATCTAATAATGGCGCGACGGTATTGGTCTCGCCCAATGACACCGCATGACACCAAATAACGCCTTTATCAGTTTGCGCATTAGTCACTTTAGCCACTGGCCGCGGCGGATATTGTTTGCCAAAACGCTGCGCCACTTCTTGTTGATAGTTGTCGCGGTTGTGTGAGCGTTGCCAAACTTGGAGTCGATATAGCGGCTTAAGTAAGCCAATGGCGCACTGATAATACAAAGGCGCAGTATAAACAGTGCGGCTGGGCAACGATACTGGGTCAGTCGCTTCTAAAGCACAATCAGAGGATATAGGAGAAGATGGCATAAAGTTGCCCAGATTAGTAATGGCTTAAATAATATAGTCAATTCACTATAAAAGAGTGACGGCATTCACCTCTTTAAATTAAATCGACTATAGTAAGGTGACGGTAAAAAATGCGCCAATTCTACCTGAATTTAGCGATTAACAATACGCTTTACAGCGTGTTGCCATAAAATATTTTAGACAATAATTAGGATCAATATTGCCACTACGAGTATGGCGGCGAATAGCAGCTGATAGCGCTTCATGCTATGTTGCTCTTGTTTTTGTGTCGTTATCAGCGCTTGCGCCTGTTGCCATTGCCCTACTACGCTCGCCGCTTCCGCGTGTCCATTCTCCGCTGCTTGCTCTAGCCAATACTTGCCAGTATCTATATCTTGCGCCACGCCAACCCCTTGGTAATACATCTTGCTTAGTAGGCGCTGCGCACGACTGTCATTTTTGCTGGCTGCCTGCTTAACCCACTCAGCACCTGACGCTGTAGCAGCACCCTTATCAACCGCTAATCCTTCACCAAGTAACTCATACATTGCCAAATGTAGCATGGCAGCGCTATTACCCGCATGCGCCGCCTCTTGTAGTGTTAATAACGCTTGCTTTTTTGTCGTCAAATGACTCTCTGAAAAGCGCATTTGCGTGCGCGGCTGACTTTGCTTGGCAATATGCTGTTCTAACTGCTCTAGCACTTTATGGGCTTGCTGATATTCACTATTGCCAGCCGTTTGAATGACCTCTATGTTATCCAGCTCTACGAGTAGTTGCGTAAAAATCGCGGGCGTTGGCAATTCTTGAGGAGAAGACACTGACGATGGTAGTGGCTGCTCTAATACCGTATTTTCTGAGGTCGTATGAGGTTGCACTGTTTCTGATTTAGACAGCACAGGCTTAGTTTGGTTCTCTTGCTGAGACAGGTTCTGAGATTCTGGCACATCATGTGGCGTATGACTCAACCCTTCTTTTTCTAACGGTTCCTGACTATCAACCGTTTTAATGCGCTCTACACTAGCGCTTGTATTTGGTGTGCTGATATTAATGGCTGGTGTGATCGAATTAGCAACGTGATTGTCGTGCGCATGTGGCAACCTTGCGCTAACCGCTTGATACAGACCACTAGCCACTTGACCGCCTTGTACCGCCTTAAACGGCCGATCAATATGACCAAATAGACGCATCCCTATCGGCTCTATTGCAAAAAACAATGACGTAACGCTATTAGCATCAGCCGACTGACAATAGACAACCGCCAGATGTTGATAAAAATCATCGGTTGTAAGAGCCAGTTCAGGATAGCGCTTATGTAGCTCAAACTGTCCATACCAATGCGGCGTATTTTGCCATTGCTGTGCCAATACTCGCCCTGCATAAAACGCCAAAAATACCATAAAGTTACGATAGCGTTCATCGAGCAATAATGTCTCTTCATGCCATCGACCAGTTTTAACCATCTCACGGCGTATGTGCGACAGCAGCGTATCGACTCGCTGTAAGCTGGCCAATGACTCATCTAATATACAATCACGAAGCTCGCTTTCGTAAGCAATGCCACCAGCGATAGGACGATCCGCTAGAAAGTCTTGCCAATAGCCTGCTGCAATATAATCAAAGGGCGTTAGAGGTGATGCAGACGATGCATACATAGACAAGCGCATCCTTTATCGGGATAAATTAATAGTAATAAAAATAAGGTCATCATGGGACTAAACTGACATCAGTCGTTTACCTTACCCTAAAATCGAAAATGCTACAATAAAGGACTAAATAAGCGTACCACATTATCAAACAAACGCTCTGCACCATGGCGCTGTTGCCACTGCTCTAAACTCAAAAAACGGCAACTTTGTAAGTAGACTTCTTGACAATCAGCCACTTGAGCGACCATCTCTGGTGTATAAATGGCCAAGCTCACTTCCATATTTAGATAAAAACTGCGCATATCGATGTTTACAGTACCAAATAAACAATAATCATCATCGATAACCACTGTTTTGGTATGCAACAAACCACCCTTAAACAAGGCAATCGTCACGCCTGCCTCGAGCAGCTCTTGATAGTAGGCTTGTGACGCATGCTGTACAAGAAACGAATCCACCTTTTCAGGGACAATCAGCGTCACCTCAACTCCGCGTTTGGCAGCGATCGTTAATGCTCCTGAGAGCGCCTCGTCAGGTACAAAATACGGTGTGGTAATGCGAATGCGTTTATTGGCGCGATGAATAACGGTCACCAATGTATTGTAAATCACATGGGCCGTCACTTGCGGTGCGGAGGGTATCAGCTGCGCCAGCACCCCTTCTACCATCGGCATCTTCGGTATCACAATCGATGTCGAGCCAATATTTGGCTGCTCATGATAGTCCACCTCACCAGCCAATACCTTTACCCTACTGTTTAAATCATTAATGGTTGGGTTCATCACATATAGTTTACGAGTATAGCCATTCACTCGCTGATTGAGCGCGTCTAAATTATCGTTGTTTTCCGCACCAATATCCGTGGCCACCACGATCGCCATGGCGGTCGTAATACTAATAGAGTGTTGACTGGTCGTGCGTATCGCCACATCGATCCACTGTCCAACGTTTTTATTTTGTTTAAAAAATCTTGGATCGACCAAGTTAAAGCTACCGATATAGCCAATGTGCTCATCAATCACCACAATTTTACGATGATTGCGCAAGTCAGAGCGCTTAAATAGCGTTTTAAATAAACCCACTGGTAGTGACTGATGGACAAAAACACCTGCTTTTTCTAATGTACGATGGGCGCTACTATTAAAGAAACTAAAGCTGCCCACGCTATCGGCCAATATATGACACTCAATACCACGCTGCGCTGCCGCTGACAGTGCCTCTATCACCTCTAGTACTTGTCCTTTAGGATAAACAATATAAAACTCCATCAAGATAATACTCTGAGCGGCATTGATATCTTCGATTAATCTCTGAAAAATAGTATGAGGATCTGTCAATAGCTGCATATTGTGATTAGGAAACACGCCCAGCCCCGTCCAACGCGTGCCTATTTGACTGACACCGCGGTAGTTGGCTGGCAGCAGCTCTTGTCCCTGATCAAAAACCAAATTCTCACGCCGTGCCATATCATCCATCAATAAGCTTGCTTGGTCTACCCGTTGACGATAGCGCCGCCCTATCATCGGCTCACCCAATAGTATATAAGCGATAAAGCCGAAAAGAGGCAAGGTATAGAGCACAGCAATCCAAGCAATAGATACACCGATATTGCGCTGTACCGACACAACACGTAGCGTCATTACTATCATGAGAACAACATGCAATACCAGACCCAAGCCTGCAAAGTCTCCCCAAGACCAGGTCGTAAAAGTTTGTTCAATAGTGGAATTTTCTATGCCCGCCTCCAACAATCAACATAAAATAAAGCATGAGTCGTAAAACACCCTCAATAGTATAGTAGTTTTTGACCATCAAACAATGACTAACCATAATAAGTTTTTAGGCAGCAACCTTAGTAAACACGTGCCTCAGACTACTATTAATAATAGCTTTCAGACAGTATTTTCAATTATTTTTCAAAATAGTTAAAAAACTGTTTGACAGCCATGTGTAAATCTATATAATACACACCCACAGCAGCAGAGCTTAGTGACAAACTTAGAGCTCAGTTGATGTTGAATAAATTGCTTAGCAATTGTTCGAAGGGTGATTAGCTCAGTTGGTAGAGCGTCTGCCTTACACGCAGAATGTCGGCGGTTCGAATCCGTCATCACCCACCACTATTTGGTATAGCGTTACTCTCAAGTAGTAGGCTAAGTGGTTAAATAAACTAAGTACGACCTAAGCAGCGGTAGTTCAGTTGGTTAGAATACCGGCCTGTCACGCCGGGGGTCGCGGGTTCGAGTCCCGTCCGCTGCGCCATATTTAAAACGAATTTAGACTTTCGAGTTTAAGCAAGTTTCGCCTCAAGTATTAGTTTACTTGAGGTTTTTTTGTGTCTGCAGTTATTCTAGAAGCCTGTGTTTATAAGGGTTGGATGTTTTCCCTATGTTGACCTTTACGAAATGCTCTACTCTTTAACAATGCATGAATGATAAGTTTTCTTACAAGCACTCTATGCTTTGAAAATCGGTGACCAAGTACTCGGTGACCAAACGGTGACCATTTTGTGACCAAGGTTGTTAAAGCTTGCTGCTAGTAACTGATCCCTAAAATTTGATCTTATCGACAAGTCCAGTAGCTTAAAGTACTAGACTCAAGTTAAGTATGAGATAGAGATGGAAACCTTTCTACCCATTCACCAATAACCAATTTGTCAGTTTTAATACAAAATGGTATTGCCCACAACCTCAATTTTCCTGCTAAATGAAAGCAGTCCAAAGGTGTTTCGAACTGATGATGTTTAGGATAAATAAGCATCATATCCCCACACCCATTCAAATATTTGTGACCGTAAGCAAATAGCTGATAAATATCGTCCTGTTCTATATTAAAATTCTTCTTATTGCTATTTGAGCTTATTAACTTCCATTTAGTATCAAGTATATGGTGGTTTTTTCTTTCTTGACTGATTAATAAATCAGGCTTTAATTGAAAGCGCGATTTCAAACCTTCTTGGTCATTCACCATGTACTTACTAGAAGCTTGTGTTGTTAGTTGCCAAGGTGCTTTGATATCTCGTCGTAGACAGCTTGCTACATACTTCTCGAACAAAATTTCCATTGGGAATAACAATGCAATACCCCGATGCTCTCCCTTTTGAAAGTTTGGATTAAGCTTTTCAAGTATTAGTTGGCACCATGGTTTTATCGCTCGATAGGATTGCAATATTTTGATGTCTGACCATTTAGGCATTGAGTTTAAAGGATCTCTAAGACTCGTTATAGGTTCTAAGATGTGTGATAGCTCATTAGCCAGTCGCCAGTTCTCAGAGCTTCTACAGTGCTGGTGTACGTAATCCAATGCCGTTTTAATTAATTGGTTCTCAAGTCGATTGGGATGATAGACATCATGACGAATATGAAAAAGATGAGCTCTACCAACTGTTTGCCTTTGTTGGACTGTAATATCAAGCTGGCCACGAATAAATCTACTTTCTTCTTCGATTCTTTGATAGTCAAATCTGAGTCCAGACGCTACCAACTCCTTCAACAGATATAAAAATTGGTAGTATATCCATTCGTGAATAGGTAGATTCATTCGATTGAGATTGGCGGATTGGGCTTCTTTATGAGATAAGTTTAAGAGGGAGCTTAGTATTTTGCATAAGACGGCTCTGCTCTTATCTGGTTCCTGTAAACCTAATCCTGTCTTTGGTAGTATCTCAATACCTTCACCACAAGGACTTTCTAAATAACCTACGTAAGAATGTAGCTGTAAGTATTGTGGACGCTTATAAGTAATAAACCGCCCATAGCTCTCTTTTTCACTTAATTCCACTAACCAATCAAATGTTTCTTGCTTGATAATAGCTAAATCTAAGCTAGGACATGCTGTCTTATCTGTTGTCAGCTGAGCATATTCTCTGACTTGAATCATGCTTCGCCATCCGAAGATTTATACTCAGGTTGGATTAATATTTTCTTATAGGATTCGGGATTGTTAAAAGCAGTCTCATTGATATGGTAACGACGATCATTTAAACCCTTGATGCTACTATCAAATAATTCACTAATTACTGGAGATATATTTCCAGTTTGAATAAATCGTTCTGAATTATGTTTGCTAGGATCATTCAGCACCCAACCAATGCGCTCCCAGTCTGAAAAGAAGTATTCTTGCAGTAACGGGATAATCCGTCTCTTAAAAATATTACCTAGTTCTTTTTCCTGTTCTTCGTCTGAATCCAAGTCTTTCAAAGACCAAAAATATGAGTGCCCTATGGTGTGTTCACGATCTAATAGCACTTCGATGCGTTGATTCATTACTGCTAATATTTCAGATACAGCAATACCATGAACTATTATGCCATCTAAAAGTTCAGGCTTAGGTAATAGCTCAATAAAATCAAATCGACGCCTTAATGCTAAATCCAGCTGTGCAAGAGATTTATCAGCGGTATTCATAGTTCCTAGTACGTAAAGATTTGAGGGCACTGAGAATTTCTCTTTAGAATAAGGCAGTATGACTTCGCGCGCATCTGTACCGCCTTTACGCTTATCAGGCTCAAGTAATGTAATAAGCTCACCGAAGATACGAGATATGTTGCCGCGGTTGATTTCGTCAATAATCAGTACGTGATTTTTTGAAGCTTTTGGCGAGTTACTTATAGACTGACTATCTAGTGAGTAATCTTGATGCTCCAAACTTTTAGCTAAATCATCCCACGTAAATCTATTAATTTTATAACAAGTTTTCTGAGTTAAGTTTGTATTGTTATTTAAGGTATATATATCAAAATTAATGTCTCGTAGAATCCAGTTCACCTTGCGAGTATGGTGAAACTCTGCGAGACCCTTGAAGCTTGTATCAAAGACATAGTCTGATGTGACGATACCAACAGCTCGTATGGTTTTCTGATCCTTAAGGCAAAGCAACACATCTCCAATTTCAATGTTTTCAGAAAAATCTTTAATAGAAGACCTGTCATTACTACCCATACCTTTTAAATAGTCTTTCTCTTGTTGACTACGCTCTGATAAATTAGTACTTAAATCACCCGTATACCCCCAACCTATACGAGCTTCATCATTATCAAAACAATACTCACGCAGCTCTTTCTGCCATACATCACCTAACGATATCTTCCAAAACTTTGGTTTTTCAGCTAATCCTTCTATTTTATTTCTAGTAACTATATTAGCCGCACGGTCTGCAATCTGTTTGAATATCCCGTCTTCTATATCGTAGGAAATTTGCTTTGTGTCGTCATCAGTCTTTGCCCGAATTCCCTCAACAAAGTCTTCGTAAGCAAAGCTTTGATGAAAGGTAGTGAAAGCTATACGCTGTTCTGATACGAGCTCATCGTACCTTTCCTTAGTAACGTTCCTCTGATCATCAGGAGCTAAATCTTGTTCTTCCAGCTCAAAATACCATTCGGGATCTGCTAAGCTAACAGCCCGCCATGTGGTTGAGTAGGTTTTACCTGTACCTGGGGGTCCATAGAGAATCTGATTAGGAGAACTATAATTAGAAATATTCGCGATTAATGGCTCATTTAATTCATCATTGGAACTAGCATCAACTGTCACTTTCTTTGGTTTAATGCCCAACTTATCACTATAAAGAACTGACATAAACTGATGCGGAGTGAGATCTAAATTATGTTCTTTTTTAATAGCTTGGTATACATCAGTAAGCATTAATAAGCGTTGGATCACATTTTTATAAGGAGGTATTTCCGATTCAGGAAGACCTAACGCTTTCAGAAAATGCTTGATATGAACGGTAGAGGAAATAGGTAGGATAATGTCTGGATTGTATATAGATACTAAACGAGCACGACGTCCTGCTCCCATAACACATCTAGGATCTACACCTGCGCGATCATATACCTCATTATCTTGGTCAATCCAAGTGATATCAGCGTTAACGTCAGCATCGATTATCACTTGATGTATATTAAGAACATAACTCAATGCATCATCGTCACTTAGGTCGCTCAAGCTTTGATGTTTATATAGTGTTCCATCTTTTTGTAGATAAAGTAGATGACCTCTCGCCGTGCCCGGCATATAACGACCAAACATAGGCTGTAGCTCACGCTCTATCCATCGACAATAATTATCTGTGATAGACCCTTGACCTAAACAGTATTGTTCCTGAGTTAATTCCGTTATTTCATTTTTTGGAAACTTCTTTAAAAACTCTTCATAAAGCTTTTCAACGCCTTCAGGTCTACTTGTAATCGCATCGTCTTGGCTTAGTTCAATAATCTTCGATACCAAATCACTATCTATTTTTGTTACACCCATACTGCTAATTCCTTTAAAAAACTCAAAAATTACAACCAGAAAACGGTTGATAGAGCATTTAATCACAAATAAAAATTTTTACGGCACTAACCCAGTGGGAGGTCGCTCGAATGTTTGAGACTATATAAATGCCACTAAAGGCATACACAAAATAGGAGTGACACCATGAGTAAGTCTACACAAGCAAAGCCAACTTCGAACCAAGGCAACGGTGGAAACTGGCCAACGAAGAATGGTACACGTAATCCCTCAGGATCAAATCGCGGAAATGCAAAGCCTAAATAAATTCAAATATAATTAATTTGGAGAGGCAGATGCGGTAGCAAGCCACATCTGCTTTCAAAAATATGAGATATTCGACCAATAAAGATTTTAATCATCATATAAAGTGCCTTATAAAGCAAGGCTGGTTGTTTAGAAAGAGAAGAAAACACAATCAGATCGTTGCGCCAAGTGGACAATCTGTTACTTTTTCTAAAACACCGAGCGATCATAGAGCTCTTAAAAATTTTATCAACGATATTAGACATACAAAAGAAGGATATACACAATGAGAACTACAAGCATTAAGAAGAGCCCTTATTTTTTCCCTGCTGAAGTAGTAAGAGCGATTGCTAGAGCCCTTGATAGCAAGGCTGATAATGACTTATTAGACAGCAAGTGCCAAGATTTATATCTAAGCAAGAATGAGCTTGATCAGCTTATCAATACACATATACATAAAGTTATCGAACGAGTTGAGCTAAAAAAATCAGTTGAGAACGAGCTTAAAGCTTTAATCGCGCAAATGTTTGATGACTATATAAAGATAGTAGCAACCTATAATCTATCAGAGCAGCATAGAGATGATATTGGAACTTGGATAATAGAAGCTTTCTTTTGTCCTCACTTAATTAATATTGTCTCTTTTTTAGGGATAAGAGCAAAACCCTTTCAAAAATCTGACTATATTGAGCTAATGACCGATACCTCTACAAGCTTGGAGCTTGCTTTTAAAATAGTTGAAAAACGAGTTAAAGGTTGGAGTGCCTTTTATGCAGGTTTATCTAAGGGTGATAAAGATAAGCTTACGGCATGGCGTCGCGGCGATGACCTACCCAGTTATGGCAGTTTGCTGTCGATTCTCAACCCTAAGCGCCATGATATATCAAAAAATATCCTCGTCTTCTTAATAACGGCTCGTGCTCTGGGTTACTTTAAAAGACATAATGATTTTGAATTATTAACTCAATATTTCAAGTCGCCTAGATCTTTTGAAGCTCTAATGGTTCAATTCGAAGACTTACTATTAGCACTACAAGAGAGTGATATGCAATATGTAGCCACTCTATATCAGAAGAAAGATGAGCAATTCCTTCATCAGCCTTCTACTATTATTTTAGAATTGCTGACTTATAGTCTAAGCAGTTTTTCGAAGGATGAAGTAAAGCAGGCCAAAGAATATTTTGTTAATGCATTCGAGCTGAGCCTATATCGGTCAGGACATTTATGCGAGCGGATTATTGAAGTTGGTTTTGTCATTGCTAGCTGGCAAGAGTCACCTGATATGAGTTTAATATCAAAGCTGAAAAGCATTCAAAATCTATATGGCTACACTCTACCTACGATAGTGACTGAGGATACCAAACGCAAGAAAGAAAACCTAGTTGAAGACTGGGAAATAAATATGTGGCGAAGCAATGCTCAGAGGGTGTTCAATAACTTTAAGGTTGAACTACCAAAAAAATACCAGGTGAGTTCAGCTATCCTACCTGTATATTTAGATGCAAAAGAACTGAAGCTTGATCTCAAAAAAACCAATAAAAAAATGAAAATAAATGACAATGATAAGCTCCATAGAGATAAGAATAAGAAGAAGCAAATAACAACACAGCTCATTTGGAATACGTTGCTAGAAGACCTAGATGCCGTTAATCAACTCTTGCAAGCTGGTGCTGACATCAATATCCTCTCTGATAACAACGAATCAGCTTTATTAGTCGCTTTACAGCACATGAATTTGACTGAGCCTCATGAACCAGACGATAGCTTTTATCAAGCGCTTAAAGATTTGGACTATGCGCCAAAGACAATCAACGCGGTAACCGCTAAAAAGCATCTTTTTCCGTTATTAAGTACAGTGCAGACTGGACGACTTGAAGTCGTTGAACATATCCTAAGCCTAGGAGCGGATGTGAGTCAAAAAGGCGGCAGTGGTCACCTTGATGCATTAACTATGTGTATATCTTTAATTGGAACAATTAAGAACTCAAAACTGCTACTTAACCAGTTTAATATGATGACTAAAGATCCAAAAAAAGCGATAGCTAGGATGAGTGATTTTGAGTTTTCTGCTTTTGTTAGAGAAACTCAAGGTAGTATGGGTTTCAATAGACAACAGGTGACTCAACATCTTGCTCAAAGTAAAAAAAGCTCAAATGCAATGGCTATTCTTAAAGAGGTATCTGAAGTTTTTAAAGAACAAACTCAGGCAAACTACGAGTTATTCGATTTGAGCGAAATGCGAAAAATAGCAAAGCTACTAATTGATCAAGGTGCAAACCCTAGCGCTAGATATGATTGGAGTGGCATCGACGGATACACTCCAATCATATCTAGCCTGCGAGCTAAATGAAGCTGAACTAGTCTCTCATATCCTAGATAACGCTACTGAGTACTCGAAAGATGATATTATCAATACGGTATTTCGAGATCGTAGAGATGGTCAAGCGGTCGGCTATGAGAAAATTTGTAAGTATTTTAAGTCTGACGATGTACTGGAAGTTATAGACAGGCATTTAATTTTAGAGAGTAGTGATAAAATAAGTTAAGCTATTTCGCCTCAAACATTAGCTTGTTTGGGGCTTTTTCTCTCAACTTGCTGTAATTGAAAGTCGAGAGTGAATGGCTATCACAACACCTCATAGAACACTCTCTCTCAATAAATAACCATGAACTGAACCTCGCTCAACCATAAAGTCTAAAATGTTGATTATTTTAGTTTTTAATCTGACATCTTGCTTAATTCTTTGACGATTCAAAAATAGGTATTGACGTAAATAACTCTCTAAATTAAACAAAGTATCAGATTCAACGTCTCCAAGTTTTAAATCATAATTATTTGAAGTGATACTACTAATCCAATCAATACCTTGATCTTGGAAGTTGCTAGCTACTGAATTTAGTACTCTTGCAATTGAATATAGTACCGAAGGGTGATAGCCTAAATCTTTAGATATACTACTATATAACCATAAGTTATTTTCTTTTAAGCTACGCCATTCTTTTGTATTCTGCTTCCAACTTCCCCAAGCAAGTAGATAGTTAATAATTAAATTGTCGTAATCACGATTGTAGCTAGTTTGAGGATAAAGGTTAATTATCTCAGGATAAAATACTCGCCAAATGTGCCAAAAACTTGCTGGCTGATAAAAAATATCTTCTGCTCGAACAAACCACTCAATTAGCTGTTCCGTTTCTTCGCTCTTTTTCAAATAACTTAAAAATGGCTGTAATAGACTATCTATAGTATCTTTATTCTTTTGATGAACAATAATAGTATTTATTTTTTCAAGGATATTTAGTCTGATTTTATATAAATTATGGATATTATTAATATCTCGCCTGTTTTTAAG
>NZ_JBQSXK010000004.1:0-210011 GCF_052378115.1 Psychrobacter sp. AOP30-A2-5
CTAGGTGACAACGGTTGACGCCTGATATCCATGCCCTAGAAGGACGTGGTTTTACGGCGCTAGATGATAAAAGTATTAATAATAGAAAACGCTCAGCTTTTGAGTATAACGAAGTTTGGTTGGTTTTTCATAATTCAACGGCTATAACAGCAAAAATACAACGATAATAAAACGAACCATCATGCTGTGATAGTAATTATGCTCAAGGCATCAATCATAAAAAAGACGCTAAGAATTATCTTAACGTCTCTATATAAAGTCGATTATCAGTATTAATAATTAAGGTTTTGCAGGCTTAACCAACTTCACTAATGGCGCATAGCCTGACTGCGGCATCACATCGACTGGAATAAACTGTAGCGCCCCGCCATTGATACAATAGCGCAGCCCGCCACGATCTTTTGGCCCATCAGGGAATACATGACCCAGATGTGAGTCTGCTACTCGCGAGCGAACTTCAGTGCGTACCATATTAAAAGCGGTGTCTTCATGCTGGGTAATGACTTGCATGTCAATCGGCTTGGTAAAGCTTGGCCAACCACAGCCAGATTGGTATTTATCAGTTGATAAAAATAAAGGCTCACCGCTCACCACATCGACATAGATACCCGGCGCAAATAAATTATCATATTCATGGCTAAAGGCGCGCTCAGTACCGGCATCTTGCGTGATATTGTATTGTGCTTTGGTCAAGGTGTTTTTGAGCGCGCCTTTATCAAATCCTGCGTAACGCTTAGGATTTAAAGTCTCAGCAACGGTACTTACAGGTGCAAGCTTGGTACGCGCAGTACCTTCTGGTTTATCATCGGCAAGGCTTAAATCAACATGACAATAGCCGTTTGGATTTTTTGCCAGATAATCCTGATGGTACATTTCAGCTAAGTAGAAATTGTCTAGCGGCTCATTTTCTACTACAATTTTTTGTTTATACTGGCTTTGCACACGTTGGAGGGCAGCATCAATCACTGCTTTATCTTCTTTATCGGTGTAATAAACGCCTGAGCGGTACTGCACACCGTGATCATTGCCTTGTTTGTTGAGGCTGGTTGGATCTATCACGCGGAAGTAGTATTTTAAGATAGTATCAAGGTCTGTTTTATCCGCATCGTAAGTGACTTTGACGGCTTCGGCATGACCTGAACCACGAATCACTTGCTCGTAACTTGGATTGGCGGTATCACCGTTGGCATAGCCTGATACAGCGTCGACCACACCCTCGACGCGCTCCATGTAAGCTTCTACGCCCCAAAAGCAGCCGCCCGCCAAGTAGATTGAGCGCGTATTAATCGCTTTGCCTTTATCGTTATAATAAACGCCCTCTTTTTGTTTGATGGTTTCAATCTTGCTGTTGTTGTCTAAGGTTTGCGCGTTTGCTGGTTTAGCACTCCCTGCTTTAAGCTCAGCAAAATCATTATTGGCATTTTCAGCAAGGGCATAGGCTTGCTCTGCCGATATATTGCCTTTCACCAAATGCACCAAGTTGCCGCTTTTATCGAGTATCGCCCAGCTTGGATAAACTTGCACACCAAGTTTATTAATCAGCTCGCCTGAAGCGTCAGACAATACTGGTAGCTTTGGATAGTCTGCTTGGACGCCTGCATACCAAGTGCTAAAGTCGCTATCGGCTTTTTCGTTTAGATGACCGGGACTGACAACAGTCACGACATTTAAATCAGCGAACTTGGGATCGGTGCGCCATTCTTCGGTTTCTGCCAACGTACCCAAACATAATGGGCACCAGCTTGCCCAAAATTTAATCAATGTCGGTTTATTAGGGTCAATGACTGCTGTGCCCGTGTCACCTAAGCCTTTTGTCAATTGCGGCAGCGCTCGCATTTGTCCAAGCATATCGGAAGGCAGCATGTCACGTGAGCTAGTCACTCCACTGTTTTGCTTGGCTGATTTAGTCGTGCTACTTGCATTGCTCTCCGCACTACTCATTTGTCCACAAGCGACCAATATGCCAGCACTCAGTACTGTCGTGACACCAACGGCACTAATGTTTTTTAGCCAACGTGATGAATCACATGGTGAGTCTGTCGCTAACTTATTAGTATGACTATGATCATTATGGCGAATTTTCTTATGCGGCATGCGAGGTCCTTTTTACGAAGTCTTACGATCATAAACTGAGTTTTTATGCTCGCTCATGATCTTCTTACGTAATCAATGAGAGTGGATAAATCAAGATTTTAGCAAAGCTAATACACTATTAGAGTATCTTAATAGTATACATCGATGATGGAGTTTACTTTAATAGTAACTAAGGGGTTGCTACACTTTTTTAACACCAGTGTAAGAATAATGATATAGACAGAAATCTATCATTTTGCAGGTGTAATTTATAAAACAGCATTTAAAAAAACGTCGTATTATTTTTAAATTAAATTTTGGCACGCATAAATTGCGCCACATACTCATCAGCTGGGTTGTGGCGTAATTCACTGGGTGTATCCGTTTGTACCAAACGCCCGCCATTTAAAATACTAATCCGCTGACCGACCTTAATCGCTTCATCGATATCATGAGTGATAAAGACGATGGTTTTGTTTAGCCGTGCTTGTAGCTCAAGTAGTTGGTCTTGTAATTGGGCACGAATAAGGGGATCAAGGGCAGAGAAAGCCTCGTCCATCAGCAATATTTGATTGTCGGTTGCTAAGGCACGCGCAAGCCCTACTCGCTGCTGCATCCCTCCTGACAGCTCATCAGGGTAACTTTTCTCCAAATTTGCTAGCCCAACTTCATTAAGCCAATGCCGAGCAACCTCGTGGCGTTCTTTGATACTCATTTTTCGCACTCGCAAGCCGTAAGCGACGTTTTGCAGCACCGTCATATGTGGCACCAAACCAAAATGCTGAAAAACCATACTGAGTGTCTGCTGGCGATAATGCTGTAGCGCTTTATCATTTAGCTCTAAAATATTAATAGCAGACGATGATCTTCCATTTTCTAATACATCAGCAGAGGGTTTGGCATTAGTGGAGGGCTTAGCAATAGTAGACGGCTTAGCATTAATAGAAGTATCAACCCATATTTTACCGCTGGTTGGGTCAATCAAACGATTGATATGGCGTATCAAGGTTGATTTTCCTGAACCTGACAAGCCCATAATACAATGCAGCTCACCTGCTTTAACGCTTAAATTGATGTCATAAAGCCCGACCGAATAGCCTGTTTGTTCCTTTACCTGAATACTATCCATACCTTCTGCTAGTAATGCCAATGCAGACTTTGCTTGCGAGCTATTGGCATTATAAATCTTGCTGATATTTTCCAATTGAATATGATTCATGATGGCTCTCATTTTTATTTTTCTAGTTATCATTATGATTAGGGCGTGTTGAACATTCGACCAGGGCACTGATAATTAACCAATGGGATGCCTGCCAGCATCGATGGTTTTTTGCCGAGCACGCTTGCCTTGACCGAACGCTTGGGTGATACGGTCAATGATAATGGCAACGATGACAATCGCCGTACCTGCTTGCAAGCCCTGACCGATATTAAGCGTTTGAATCGATTGCAACACATCTTCACCAAGCCCCGGTGCGCCAATCATAGACGCGAGCACCACCATAGAGAGCGACATCATCACCGCTTGATTCACGCCCGCCATAATACTGGGTAATGCTTGCGGCAATTTAATCCAAATGAGCAGCTGCAAGTGTGTGCTACCGAACGAGCGCCCTGCTTCGACCATCTCATGATTGACTTGGGTAATCCCCAATGTCGTCAGCCGAATCAGTGGTGGCAAGGCATAAATAATAGTGGCAAATAACGCAGGCACTTTGCCAATCCCAAATAACATTAATACGGGTATCAAATAGACAAAACTTGGCATGGTCTGCATCACATCCAGTATTGGCGTCACAACCTTGCGAAGAATTTTACTGCCCGACATAGCAATGCCTATAGGAATACCAATCACGACGGTCACCAACACTGATACGATGAGCAGTGCCAAGGTATCAATCAATGCGCCCCATAGTCCAAATGCACCAATGAGAAAAAGTCCTGCGCCGCATGCCAGTGCAAACCAGATTTTACGGACACCAAACCATGCCAATACGCTCACAAGCGCAATGATAAGCCAAGGCGGCATAGTGGTTAATAGACGCTCAATCGGTAGCAATAGATAGGTTAACGCCATGGTACTGACAGTACGAAACACATCGCCATAATTTTGGACAACGCTTGCTAATGTATTATTAAGCGGCGTCTCAAGTGACCAAGAAGGAAAGCTCGATAATGAGGTCGCTCGATTAGTGCTAGAGACGGTTGCATCTGAAGTGATAGCCTCGCCCGTTAAGCTGATGCCTAGCTTAGCCGCAAGGTTACTGGCTGCTTCATCAGACAACCATGCTTGCCAGACGCTCGGATATTTACGCAAAAATGCTAGTGCTTGCTCATCGCCACTGCGTTTATTTTCACTCATCTCCAAGATAGCACCATTGAGCTCATCGGAGCTAAACTGAACTTTTTTAAAGACATCAGCAAGCTCTGGATTGGATTCAATAAAGGGGGTAGATACTGCGATACCTAAAGGTGAGACAGGGAAGCCAGACACACAATCGGCGGTGCCATCCGCTCGTAACAAATCTTGCCAACAAGCGTCATCATGGGCAGGGAACTCTAATGGCGCAAAGTCATATTTTGCCATCAAGCCCGTAGGCTGCCAGTAATAAAACAGTAGTGGCTTATGTTGCTCAAAAGCAGAGGCAATCTCAGCGTCGAGCGCTGCCCCAGTGCCGGGATGGGCATTATTAAAGATACTGTCCAAACCTGTATTCTTCAGCAAGCGAGTATTGAAAATCTCACACGTCCAACCAGACGGACAATTCATAAAGCGTGATTTGCTAGGGTCTTCAGGATCTTTAAACAGCTCAGCATATTTAGGCAAATCTTGATAACTGCGTAGACCTGGGTTTTCTTCTAATACATATTTGGGTACATACCAACCTTGAGTTGCGCCGCCTTTGAGCGTATCACCGATGACTGCCACTTTATTCTGCTCGATGGCTTGTTCCATAATTGGCGAGCGTCCAACCCACTGCTCCCCAATCACTTGAATGTCGTTTTGTGACAATGCCGTTTCGAGTGCAGGACCAGCACCCGGCACCTCTTCAATTGTACAATCATAGCCATCTTCAGCGATGTACTTAAGCACCCCAGAGATAAACTGACCGCTCTCCCATGTCAGAGCGCCAAATTTGATTGGTGAGTCGCAGGCTGCTGATGCCGATACTGGCAGTAACAGCACGCTCATGCATAGTAAACTTAACGCAATCCATTGGCGCATAAGATGTCCTATTTATAATTTTTATTATGGAAATGAACGCCCAAGTCAATAACATTATTGCTTTACGCCAAGCGTGTATTGCTTTTGACTCATTCAGTCGTTGAAGACTAGACAACGTCTTCATCTAAAACTAATACTACTATCGTTTAGGCTCACTACAAAGTGTAGCGATTTATAGACAAGATGACAAATGCTCATTAATTTTTTATCGCTTACTTTTATACAAAAAAATAGCACCTATTGAGATAGATGCTGTTTTTTAAAGTTGCTTATATGATTGCTCACAATGATTAGGTATTTTTGTTTACTTGAACGAAAGTTATGTCAACTTTGCTCACTTTAGCATTTGTTATTTTAAAAACATTGCCATGGCTTTTTTAAACAACCCGCCATAAGGTGGCAACAACAAATTCAACCCATTTAACTTGGATTGTACAAATACTGGTTTCATATGGCTAAGACGCTCGAATCCCGCTTTACCATGGTAAGCCCCCGTTCCTGAATCGCCAACCCCGCCAAACGGTAAGTCATGCTGGGCAACATGTATCAGCACTTCATTAATACATAGGCCACCAGAGACCGTATTGTTACGTACTTTCTCTAGGGCGTTATAGTTATCACCAAAAACGTATAACGCCAGTGGGCGTGGTCGCTCGTTGACAAAATGAATGGCATCATCAAGCGTATCGTAATGCATCAATGGCAAAATCGGCGCAAAAATCTCTTCCTGCATCACATCACTATCGGGGGCAGGCTCACTCACGATGACAGGCGGCATTAGACGCGTTTCGATATTAGACTCAGCATCAGTGAGCTTATGGATCCCATCGCTCGATAATGCATCTAGATAGCCTTTGACACGCTTAAATTGCTCGCCATTGATAATACGTGAGTAATCTGGATTGCTCTCAATATTTGGATAGTGCTTTTCCATCCACTCTTTTGCTAAACGGATAAACTCTTCATGATATTGGCGCTGAATCAGTACATAATCAGGGGCAATACAGGTCTGACCCGCATTTAGTGTTTTGCCCATCATCACACGATTGACGGCGTTTTCTAAGTTTGCGCCCTCTAACACGACGACCGGTGATTTACCGCCCAGCTCGAGCGTGACGGGTGTTAAGTTAGGAGCCGCCGCCGCCATGACTTTTTTGCCCACAGCCGTAGAGCCCGTATAAAGCAGATGATCAAAAGGCAGCTCACTAAAAGCAACTGCAATGTCTACCTCACCCAGTACGACACAAATCATGTCTGGTGAAAAATAACGAGCAATCGCACTGGCAAATGCTTGGGCGAACTGCGGTGCCGCTTCACTCATCTTGATCATAACTCTGTTGCCAGCAGTGAGTGCATCAATCATCGGTCCTACTGCTAAAAATAACGGATAGTTCCAAGGCACCATGATACCAACCACGCCCAATGGCTGAGGCTGGATTTCATTATGAGCTGGCATATACAGCGCTGAAATAGAAGCCCGCTGAACTTTCATCCATTTTTTACCGTGCTTTTTGGCATGACTGATACCAGTAAAGCTAGGAAACAACTCGGCAAACTGGGTCTCTGATTCGCTACGATAACCAAAGTCGGCACTGATCGCTTTGGCGAAACTGGCTTGGTTATCGCTAAGCATGACTTCTAGACTGTCTAGTTGGGTTTCACGAGTGGCCCAGTCATTGATTGGCTGCGTGCGACTGAGTGTTTGTAAGCGTGAAAATTGCGCTCGCATCTCATCAACCGTATTAGCAATACTAGGCGATTTTGGCACTGGTTGCTGCAACATATCCGTGTCGATTGAGGTCTGCTCATTCATGTTTTGATTATTATCTGTCATTTATCTTCCTTGTCATCTGCGTTAGAGTCAATATACTATATTGGGTTAGAGACTCTGTATTTCTAGGGCTTGTCCTCATTTTAAAAATGGTGATAAACATGAGATAAATTGCCGTCAAACAAGGAAAGCAGCGCAAATAATATCGAGATATTAATAAGCTATTTGACGATGTTTGGCAAAATTTAGCCATTTTTAGCCCATTTAGAAAGCAATCGATTGAATTGAGGACACGCCCTAATCAGCGGGTTACATTGATGGCAACCCCTGAATATAAGTAATGCGATTCCATTCATTGCACTTTAATGTAGCGCATCAACGAATCAATGAACAGCACATTAAGTTGACTCCTGCGTCTGTATGAAATAAGTGTCTATAAACACGCATCACAATGCTAGAAATTTCATATTAAGCACTGAGAAATTTTGCTTATTATGGCTACTCCGTTAGGGCATTTATCAGTGTTTTGATTGTTGAGTTTTACAGCGTGACAAGAGATAATCTTGGGTGCCAATCGCAAAAACTGCTACACTCACTATCGATATCACGACTGAATATCAGTGATACACCTCTTTGAACCAGACCACAATAAGACTGCGACTCTCATGCAAAACACCACGCAACAGCTTAATGACACACTGATCAGCAAATCTCTAACAACAGCCGATTACGTCCCCACTCTCGATGCGATGCTAACACGTACGCTTGCACGTATTGACTTAAAAAAACAGCAAGGACTGCGCACACCTGACGAATTATGGATTGTCGATCACAATGATGTCTATACTTTAGGGCAAGCAGGTAAAGAAGAGCACATCTTGCAACGTACCAATACGCCTATTATAAAAACGGATCGCGGCGGTCAAGTGACATGGCATGGTCACGGGCAGCTGGTTATTTATTGGTTGTTCGATTTGAATAGCTTGGGCTGGAGTGTGCGCAACTTGGTCTCGCATGCCGAGCAAGCAATCGAAGACGTCATTAATGACTGCTTGCAAAATCCTGCTTCATCAGACACGACAGCCATTAGCGCCCATGCGCGCCGTGATGCACCCGGTGTTTATCTATATGCTGATACATCTTTAGCGGATGACAGTGACAATACCGATACACTAGCCAACAGTACCTCCGTCGATGATAAAATTATGCTTGGAAAAATGGCATCGTTAGGCTTCAAAATTAAACATGGATTTAGCTATCACGGTATCGCGCTTAATTTAAATTGTGACTTGTCCGCATTTAATGCGATTAATCCGTGCGGCTATGCGGGGATGCAAATGTTACGGTTATCCGACTTTGTGGCTATGCAAAAAGAGTCAGATGAACAAACTGGCGAAGCCTTAAGCTATGCGCAAGTGACCCAAAAACTTATTGATAACATTGCTAAGCGTCATGCTGGACTCATTGAGCTACGCGCACTCGCACCCAAGTGAGGTCTTTAGGTCCGTTTTTGCATAATCTTTTTTTGCATAATATCGTGCACGCTTAGACTTAAGCATTGTGAGAAAATTTGAGTCAAACTTGTTATAATCGCAGGCGGCACATATTGGGCACAGTGATAATATCGCAGTGCCGCGACGTTATTCTTTTATCATCACTTATTATTCAAGCACTTAAAACAAAAGCAAATTGGAGTACTTTATGGCAGATTTTAACAAAATTTTGGACGCAGGCGATGTAGATGGCGGCATTATCAACGTAGTAGTAGAAATCCCAGCTGGTAGCAGCCATAAAATTGAGTGGAATCGTGAACTGGCGGTATTTGAGCTTGATCGTATTGATCCACAGATTTTTGCCAAGCCTTGTAACTATGGTTTTATCCCGCAAACACTTGACGAAGATGGTGATGAGCTTGATGTATTATTGCTGACTGAGCAGCCGCTACCAACTGGTATTTTCCTAAAAGCCAAAGTCATTGGTGTGATGAAGTTCGTTGATGATGGCGAAGTCGATGACAAGATCGTCGTCGTACCTGCTGATGACCGTGATACAGGCAATGCTCATAACAGCCTAGCGGATCTACCAAAGCAGCTAATCAACCAGTTAGAGTTCCATTTCAGCCACTATAAAGATCTGAAAAAACCAGGCACTACGGTCGTTGAATCTTGGGGCGATGTTGCAGAAGCCAAAGAAGTCATCAAAGAGTCTATCCAACGCTGGAAAGACCTATAGACCATCAAAAATTGGTAGAAATACTAATAAAGGATAGCTATTAAAATGCCGCAGTCATTATCGTGATTGCGGTATTTTTTTGATTGAATATTATTGCTGTAAAATGGTTATAATAATCAACACTATCGATGCCTATTTTTCATATCGCCATAAGGACAGTCATGTTTAACCCTGACCCTAGCTCAAAACCAGTCAACCCAAAGCTGCCAAGAGACGTCATCATGATGATCGAAAAAAACAATTTAGTGATGGCGATCAAGACTTTGGCGGCAGATGAAGACATTAGTATGGATGACGCCAAGAATAGGATTGATGCCTATGAGACACAACTAAAGGTAAAGCAGCAGCAAAAACTCAACACTATCGCCAGCAAGCAAGGCATTCCTAATCATGCTATTAGCTTTGATAGAGAGCAAGGTGCTGAGGATGAAGCTGGACAGCTGATAAAAAATCGCGTCAAAACGACTAAGCAAAGTCGAGGATTCAAGAGCCTACAAAATGGTGTGGACAGCCAGCTTAATGATTTAGGCTATAAAAAACCGCTGATACCCTATTGGCTGAAACGGCTATTGGTGATTGCCATCATTATGGCTGGATTATTTTGGATATTATGGCGGGTATTTGGTTAACTAGGACAGGATATCGTCGTGTTAATTTTTTTATAGTCTGTTATAAGTGGTTCTGTTATATCAGTCTGTTTTAAGTAGTCTACTAATACGCATGAGGGCTGAAATAACTGGTTTCTTTGAGGTATAGCCTTTTCTAATATCTCTATTACTTTAAATATGAACAAAGGACATCAAGATGAATAAGGAACTACCGAATGATAATACTGGAAATGCATTGCAAAGATTAAAAGATGATGGAACAGATTTGACAAAAATGATCGAAATAGATTTTTTTATCTCAGTACCATCTGAGAGTTTTGGAATCTTAGTAGTAGAAAAAATTAAGGAAGCTTTACCAAATACTACTTTCAGCATTGAAGAGGAAGAAGATGATTTTACATGCTATTGTAAAATATCCATGATTCCTAACTATTATGATGTAGTAGAAACTGAATCATTACTGAATGCTATAGCAGAGCCGTATGGTGGTTATATAGATGGTTTTGGATCTTTTGGTAATTAAATCAAAAACCAACCTTTGAGTTATATTGAACAAACTGTAGAGATAAACCTTATAGATTTTAATCAAACAGCTCAGTAGTCATAACCTATACTGTAAATTTCATAGTCATGAAAGTCATATCTAAAACTAGTAGTTCGACTCCTGTATAGCGCACCGATCACAGATAGAATATATATGGTAAGTACACCATGAAGTATACTGCGACTATTTCAGTGGGCAAAACCATTGATACTATTAGCTTACAGCCGAGTGTTCAAGTCCTCACTAGGAAACCATAGCCTTAATTTTTTCTGAAAGTATTCTTTTAGACACATGTTTTTTTAGACTGAAATATGCATAAAAAACAGATGAGATTACATGTAATTTACTTTATTTATTCTGTTCAAGATCTTTTAGTATGGCACAATCGGCGTTTGCATCACCTGAGCAATGATCAGCTGAAATCTGTAGTGAGCTCACCATATCTTGCAATTGAGCTATTTTTTGGTTCAAAGTTGCGATATGTTGCAGTGTCAATTGTTTAACATCAGCACTCTGCCGATCTGTATTTTTCCGCAAATCAAGCAACTCTTTCATCTGTTTGGACGAAAAACCTAAATCACGAGCCTGTCTTAAAAAGCATAAGTCTTTTATATCTTGTTTAGAATAGATTCGATATCCTGAATTTGAGCGTTTTGCGGCATCAAGTAACCCAATCTGTTCATAATAGCGGATCATTTTGGGAGAGATTCCTGATTGCTCTGACGCTTGACCGATATTCATAACTTTCCTCCTGATATAAAAAGGGTTAAAGCCAAACGGGTACTTTAACCCTATATTAACAGTTCTACGCTTTAATCACGGGCACCTGAAAGTACTTTAAGCGTAAGGCATTACCTAGTACAAAAACAGAGGATAGCGCCATTGCGCCTGCTGCAAAAATAGGTGACAACAAAATTCCAAATGCTGGATATAAAACCCCTGCGGCAATTGGAATTAAAGCAATGTTATAGAAAAATGCCCAAAATAGATTTTGTCGAATATTTTTGATGGTAGCCTGACTTAAAGCAATCGCATTAGGAACCCCTTGTAAACTACCTGACATTAACACTACATCTGCGGCTTCAATTGCCACATCTGTCCCTGTGCCAATTGCCAGTCCGACATCAGCTTGAGCAAGAGCGGGTGCATCATTAATACCATCACCAACAAAAGCCACTCGTCCATATTGTTGTTGCAGTTGACGTATTGCATCTACTTTTCCATCAGGCAACACTTCTGCGATCACTTGATCAATATGTAATTTTGCTGCAATAGCTTGCGCAGTATGCCGATTGTCCCCTGTAATCATTGCTACTTTTAAGCCCAGTTGATGTAAACCTGCAATCGCGGCATAAGTGGTGTCTTTAATGGGATCTGCAACGGCAATAATAGCAACCAATTTCTGATCAATCGCGACATATATGGGGGTTTTAGCTTCTTGTCCTAAGTGCGCGGCTTCGTCTTTAAAGGGAGTAACATCAAGTCCTAATTGCTGCATATAACGATCAGCACCAATATGAACGGCTTGACCTTCAACTCCTGCTTTGATTCCAAATCCCGTCACAGAGTCAAAAGTGGTAATCGGCAATAAGCTAATATTCTGTTGCTCTGCGGCCTGAACAATGGCTAAGGCAATGGGATGTTCAGATTTTGCTTCAACCGATGCCACAATACGCAAGACTTGCTCACGTTCGAACCCTGGTTGGACATAAAAATCTGTTAAGGTTGGTTTGCCTTCAGTCAATGTGCCAGTTTTATCGACAGCAATGACTTTTACTTCCTGTAAAGCTTGTAACGCTTCACCTTTGCGGAATAAGACGCCCATTTCTGCGCCGCGACCTGTACCAACCATTATGGATGTAGGGGTTGCCAATCCCATTGCACAGGGACAAGCAATGATTAGGACGGCAACGGCGTTGACGAGACTAAACGTCAACGCAGGGTCAGGACCAAAGATAAACCAGACTATAAAAGTGAGCATTGCTAAGAGCATGACCATGGGGACAAACCACATAGTGACTTTATCAACCAATGCCTGAATCGGTAATTTAGACCCTTGAGCCTGTTCAACCATGCGAATGATTTGTGCCAATACCGACGATTCTCCGATAGCAGTCACCCGAAAATTTAAGGTTCCATTCTGATTGACTGTTCCTCCGACCACTTGATCACCGACTTGTTTTTTGACAGGAACGGGTTCACCTGTAATCATGGATTCATCAATATAACTTTGACCTTCAATTACTTCACCATCGACTGGAACACGCTCACCGGGACGAATCTCAACAATCGTTTCTGTGGTCACCTCTGCAATCGGTACTTCAGTCACTTGCCCATTGTGGTGAACACGTGCTGTTTTTGCTTGCATACCCACTAGATGTTGAATGGCTTGAGAGGTACGCCCTTTGGCTTTTGCCTCGAAATAACGCCCTAATAAAATTAAGCTCACAATCACAGCCGCCGCTTCGTAATACACATTCACAGTACCCTCAGGTAGAACTTGTGGAATAAATGTTGCGACTAGCGAAAAACTATAAGCCGCCAGTGTTCCAACAGCCACCAATGAATTCATATCTGGAGCCAAGCGCCATAATGCTGGAATACCTTTTTGATAAAAACGTCGGCCTGGAAAGATGAGTACCAGCGTGGTCAAAACAAATTGAATCAGCCAGCTTTGTTGCGTGCCGATATTGTCCATGACCCACATATGAAAAGCTGGAATCATATGTGACCCCATTTCTAGAATAAAAACAGGCACGGCTAGAATTAAAGAGATCATCAAATCTCGTTTCAGCTGTTGCTGCTCCGTGGCTTTTTTATCCTGTCGAACACGTGCATTCTGCTCAATCTGCTTAGCCGTGTACCCCGCTTTTTTAACGGCTTGAATCAAATCGCTGCTCTGTACTTGAGCGTTGCCTTGTACCCATGCGCGTTCAGTAGCAAGGTTGACGTTTGCTTGTTGTACGCCTTCAACTTTTTTTAAGGCTTTTTCTACCCGTCCAACGCAGGAAGCACAAGTCATACCTTCTATCGACAGCTCAATCGGCTGAGAGGCCAAGACCTTATAACCGGCTCGTTCTACGGCTTTGGTTGCTGCGATAAGATCTAAAGGTTGAGACGAGGAAATCATGGCGTTTTCAGTCGCAAGATTCACCTCAGCATTTTCAACACCTTCAACTTTTTTTAATGCTTTTTCCACCCGCCCCACACAGGAAGCACAGGTCATACCTTCAATGGGTAATGTTTCATTGTAAAGATAAGACTTACTATTTTCTGAGTTCATAACATCCTCTATCATGTTCAATCTGTTATCAACAGCATAGAGGTTGACATGATGGTAAGGTCAAGCGTGTTTTTTTAAAATATGTTTGACATTACCATCAAGACAAGGCTTAAGCTTAGTGATGAAATAAAACTTATTTGGAGAAAGGCTATGAAACTATGGATTGGAAACATGAAATATGGCGGCTGTGCTCGTGGTGTGACAGCAATTATTCACGATATCGACTCAAACGCCAAGGTTGACATGGATTTAGCAGCCAAAGTGGTCAGTATTGAAACCATCGCAAGTGTTGAGCAGATGACGGCTGCTTTAGCAAAGGCTGGCTTCCCTGCACAAGTGCAATGAGTCAGTCTGATAGACGCGCAGTCTATACGATTAACAGAAAGGATTATGGGCTGAATCATTTTGAATTTATTGACCACGCGCGTTTGGTGATAGGTCTACTTTTACGTATGAAAAGTGGATAATGTTACCAAAATGAATACTTTATTTATGACAGGAGTTATCGGCAAGCGCATGCAATATTCCGCAGGATTCAGCCAGCGCTTCACTTGCGCATTTTTGCCGCAACGCTAGTAGATGTTGCTTTAACTGAACCAATTCTTCCATACGTGTTTCTACCGCATCGATATGCTCATCCAATAGCACATTGACCTCACCGCAGTTTTCCTCAGGTTTATCTCTATACTGAAGCAGGGTTCGTACTTCATCCAAAGTCATATCGAGCGTACGGCAGTGCAGGATAAATTGTAGACGCTCAAAATGCGCCTCATTGTACAAACGATAGTTGCCTTGGCTACGCGCAGGCTCTGGTAATAACATCTCTTTCTCATAATAACGAATGGTTTCGACCGTCGCACCGGTGCGCGTGGCAAGCTCGCCAATTTTGATAAGCATGTGTATCTCCTTAAATAGTATTTTCTATTATCTAAAACAATAAAGTAACTATAAGGTTTGCTGATAAAAAATCAAACCCCTTTGTCGTTAAAAGCCTTGACCCTAAAGCTACTATAGGGTCCATAATGTCTTCAATAAGAGGATAAATAACTATGCAATATCATATTGAAGGTATGGACTGTGCCAGTTGTGTTGGCAAAATTGAGCGGGCACTAACACGTATGCCTGGTGTCTCTGAGGTTCAGCTAAACTTTTCGACTCAAAAGCTAGAGTTAACCCTAGAACCTGATACAAGTACTAACGTTAAAGATATCGAAAAGACTATTAAGCGCTTAGGGTTTGGTGTATCAGCGTTAACAAGTCAACAAAATGAGATGGGTATTGATGGTGGTCAAGCAGCGGTAAACGATCAGCGCTGGTGGCAAACCATAAAAGGCAAACAGGTCGTTGGTAATGGGCTTTTGATGAGTGCCGCATATATGTTGTCTTTAATTTTCCCTGAATATGGCGCATGGGTTTTTATTGCCGCTGTGGCTATCGGTGTCCTACCATTTGCCCGTAAAGCTTTTGCATTGGCGTTAGTAGGTTCGCCTTTTTCAATTGAAATGCTCATGTCTGTTGCGGCTATCGGCGCCCTTATCATTGGAGAGGCAGAAGAAGCTGCTGCCGTGGTGTTCCTATTTTCGGTTGGTGAGCTATTAGAAAGCGTCGCAGCTGATCGTGCGCGCGCTGGCATCAGAGCGTTATCATCACTAGTGCCAAAGACTGCTATTCTATTGGACGCGCAAGGACAACAATGTCAGGTGGCAGCGACTGCATTACAGATTAACGATAAGGTGCTTGTGCGTCCCGGTGATAGAGTTTCTGCTGACGGAGTGATTGTTCAAGGTGTTTCTAGCCTCGATGAGTCACCTGTAACTGGAGAATCTGTTCCTGTTGCCAAAACCATAGGCGCTGAGGTCTTTGCTGGATCTATCAACGTTGATGGGGTACTACAAATACGCGTAGAAAAAACAGCGGCAGATAATACGATTGCGCGTATTATCGAACTTGTAGAGCAAGCGCAAGCGTCTAAAGCACCGACTGCACGATTTATTGAGACATTCAGCCGCTACTATACGCCTATCGTGATGGCGATTGCGGCTTTAGTGATTATTATCCCACCTCTACTGATGGGAGCAGAATGGGGAATATGGCTATATCGTGGTTTGGCGCTATTATTGATAGCTTGTCCTTGTGCCCTTGTGCTGTCAACACCTGCCGCTATTGCCTCAGGTTTGGCGGTCGGCACGCGCCATGGACTGCTTATCAAAGGCGGTAATGTCATGGAGTTGGTGGGTCAGGTCAGTACTGTCGCTTTTGATAAAACGGGTACTTTGACTGAAGGAAAACCACGGGTAACCGATGTTATTGGTTTTAAAACAGCGCATACCGCTGCTGAGGGTCACGATAAACTACTGTCACTATTTGCAAGCGTCGATGCTGCTTCTAGTCATCCACTTGCTAGGGCTATTGTGGATCATGCCAAAGCCGCTAACGTAGTCATACCTGAATCCTCCAACGCCTTTGCTACGGCAGGCAAAGCCGTTCATGCCACTGTCGCTGGACGCTCTTTGGCCATCGGCTCACCAGTCTACGTCGCTGAGAACGTTATGTTGTCAGCTGAGCAGCAGATTCAAATTGAGATGCTACAAAATGATGGTAAAACGGTTTCTATTTTGTTTGATGAGCACACGAGGGAGGCGCTCGGATTGGTCGCTCTACGTGATGAGTTACGAGAAGATGCACAGCAAGCCATTGCACAGCTCAATAAGATGAACGTGCGCTCTGTCATGCTCACAGGTGACAATAGCCGTACGGCAAAAGCGCTAGCCAGTCAGTTAGACATAGAGTGGCAAGCTGAGCTGTTACCTGAAGATAAGCTACGTCTACTCAGTGAGATGCAAAGCAATAGTAAAATAGCGATGATTGGTGATGGTATCAATGATGCACCCGCTTTGGCAGCGGCAGATATTGGCATTGCGATGGGCAGTGGCACGGATGTGGCTATCGAAACGGCTGATATTGCCCTATTAAAAAGCCGCGTGATAGACGTTGCTAACCTTATTGCCTTATCCCGCGCCACCATGAGAAATATCCATCAAAATGTCATATTTGCACTTGGGTTAAAAGGCATATTTCTGATAACCACTGTGCTCGGCGTGACAGGACTGTGGATTGCTGTGCTAGCGGATACTGGTGCTACGGTACTGGTGACGCTGAATGCATTGCGTTTACTGCGTTTTAAAGGAGTGTCTTCCCGTTAATGACAGTTAAAGAATAAAACGGTTATGGCTACATCAGTGGCCGTTTTATTACATCTAACTCTTACCTATAAGCAGTCAATGTGCCTACCTTTAAAAAAATCATTACCTAAACCTATCACGCCTTATTCGTATTAAATCTACGTCGATACTCACTTGGTGTCAACCCAACAATGCGCTTAAATATTTTACGAAATGCACTGACATCACTATAACCCACTTTCCACGCTATTTGCTCAACAGGAGACGACGAGAACTGTAGAAAGTCTTTGGCACTGCCGATGCGTAACCGCTGATAATATTCCGTTGATGTCATGCCTGTTGCCTTATGAAAACGACGCAGAAAAGTACGCTCTTCTAACTGCGCGCAATTGGCGAGGGTGGATAAATCAATATCTTGTGCATTGGTTCTTTGTAGCCAATGCTGCACTTTTAATATGGCTGTGTCTCCATGGGTGAGGTTGGGTGAGAAAGCACTGTAATAACATTGTTCACGCCTTGAGGGGTCAATTAACAACATACGAGCGGTTTCATTCATCACCTGAGAACCAAGAAAGCGATCCACCATTCTCAATCCTAAATCTGTCCAGGCCATCGCGCCACCAGCGGTCACAATATCACCGTCTTCGATAATAATGCGATCGACATCGAGCTCCACATCAGGGAAACGCTGCTTAAAATCCTCTGCATAACCCCAATGCGTGGTTGCCTTTCGCTTGGAGAGTAGTCCTGTTTCGCCCAATAAAAAAGCACCGGCGCAGACGGACGACAGTATCACCCCTGTCGAATGCTGCTCTTTTAGCCATTCTAGCCAAGGTTCTGCCGCTTGCTTTGCAATCGGTGCTTCTAACGTGGGTGGAATGATGACGGCTGTTAATCTTCCTACGCTATCAGGATTGCTCGAAAAAGTGCGCTTAGGCTGCTGCTTAACGCCGCAAATCTCCCAGTGACTGACCTGTAAAGGCAGATCGGTTGTATCTTGACGTTTAGCGGCGAGTTTACTGGCCACCACGAATAAATCAGTCAGTCCAAGGACAGCCGCCGTTTGTGCTTTCTCATAAACGATCAAGCCAATTTCAATAGCATGTTTTTGATTCATATGTCGTTATTAACCTCTTATGTGTCGATGTAGCCACTCGTTAGTGTAGCACAGTGCTTGTAAAATATACGCCTATACAGTCACTTCCATAAACAAAGAGGCATTATCATGAACACACAAGCATTGATCGTTGTCGACATTCAAAATGAGTATTTCCCACAAGGTAACTTATCACTTGTAGGTATTAACGAAGCCGCTGATAATGCAGCTTTGGTGATTGCGTCTGCGAGAGAAAAAGGTCATACCGTCATTCATATCCGTCATGAAATGCCTGCTGACGCACCGATCTTTACGCCTGGTACCGATGGTGTAGCAATCAATGAAAAGGTAAAACCAATAGAGAATGAAGCCGTCATCACTAAGCATTACCCCAATTCGTTCCGTGAGACCAATCTGAAAGAGCTATTAGATAAAGAAGGTATCAAAGAAGTGACTGTGATTGGCGCCATGAGCCACATGTGTGTGGATGCCACAGTTCGTGCTGCAGTGGACTTTGGTTATACAACCACTACGGTTCATGATGCCTGTGCCACGCTTGATCTTGAATTTAATGGTACGAAAGTACCTGCTGTTCAGGCTCATGCCACCATCATGGCAGCGATTGAGTTTCTATATGGCGAAGTGATTGATACCCAAACTTGGATTGCCCGTTAATCCAGAGTTGTTAGCCAAACCATGATTTAGTCATGAAATAGACTCTTAAACCCTAGTCCCATTAAGAAGAATTTCCTCAATAAGGTAACTATTATGAATATCGCAAAATCACTGACCGGCACCACACTGTTAAGTGGCGTCATGTTGTTAACGGCATGTACCACCTTTGCCAGTCCAGCAGCAAATTCTAACGCGGTAAAACAGACAGCTACCAATACCGTTCAATTTCAGCAAATCCGTAATGCCACGATCAAGCTTGATTATGCTGGCACCACGTTTTTAGTGGATCCGATGCTAGCAGCTAAAAACGCTTATCCAGGGTTTGATGGCACAGTAAATAGCCAAATACGCTATCCAATGGTGGATTTGCCGATGACTGTTGCCGAAGTGCTTAGGGCTGATGCCATTATCTTGACGCATCTTCATGCTGACCATTGGGATGATGCCGCACGCAACCTCGTGCCGCGTGACATGCCAATTTTTACCCAAGATGAAGCGGATACGGCAATCGTACGTAAAGATGGTTTTACCAATGTTATAGCATTAACAGAGCAAGGCTTTGTGTTTAAAGGCGTTACAATTCATAAAACCATCGGACAGCATGGTACTGATGAGATGTACAAAGTGGCACCATTAGCTGAACTACTGGGCAAAACGATGGGGATTGTATTCCAGAAACCAAACTACAAGACCGTTTATGTCGCAGGGGATACCGTTTGGAATAAGGAAGTGGAAGATGCATTCACTCGCTATAAGCCTGATGCGGTCATCCTTAATACAGGCTATGCGAAGTTAACTACCTTTGTTGATGACTCTATCATTATGGGTAAAGAGGATGTATACCGTGCGTATAAATTCTCTCCTAATGCTCAGATCGTGAGCGTGCACATGGATACGGTCAATCATGCCACCCTCACCAAGGCAGAGCTGCGCCGCTTTATCGAAGAAAAGCACTTAGACAAGCAGCGTGCGCTTGTCCCTAATGATGGTCAAACCTATAAATTCTAGTGCTTGATGGTTGGGTCTTTAAATCTTCCCTGTGTGGCAATACCCAAAGTGTGTTGCTATGCATCGTTAATACGGTAAAAATGAGATCGTTTATGAATATGCCAAATCATTCAGGTAGCGCCCCTTTCGTTCTTTCGGTGCTCGACAATGCCTTCACCGGCGTTAGTCACACGGCAGAGGACACCTTTCAAGAGATGATTGCGCTTGCGAAATTGGCTGACAAAAGAGGCTTTCAGCGGTTTTGGATGTCTGAACATCATGCCATGCCTGGTGCTTCGGTGCCTTCACCGCAGATGATGGTGGCTCGGCTTACTGGGGAAACTGAGCGAATTAGGCTTGGTGCAGGCGGCATCATGCTACCGAATCATGTGCCTTTGGTCATTGCTGAACAATTTGGCATGCTCGATGCGATGGCGCCAGGACGAATTGATCTTGGTTTGGGACGGGCACTGGGTACGGATGGTGCAACGGCTTCCGCTTTGCGTCGGCATAAGGCAGCAAACGATGAATTTCCTCAGCAAGTCGCAGAGTTGTTGGGCTTTTTAGAAAACAGTTTTCCAAAAGACCATCCTTATCATGCGGTTCATGCGGTGCCAGGCCCATGGCAAGCCGAGCAAAACCGAGTACCCCCATCGAAGACCGCTGCTGATGTTTGGATCTTAGGGTCATCGACTTACTCCGCGCATCTGGCAGCAAAGCTGGGTAGACCTTATGCATTTGCTCTACAGTTTGGCAATGCTGATGTCTTAAGTGCCATGCGCATTTACCGAGAGAATTTCCGTCCTTCAAAAATTCTAGCCAAGCCATACTGCTTAGTCAGCATTGGCGCGATTGCGGACGAAGATCCTGTAGAGGCACGTCGCCAGTCAACATCGTCTGCCATGGCAATGTTGAGAATGTTTCAGCGCAAGCCTTTTGCTTTACTGCCTCCTGATGAAGTAGCCGCTTTTCAAGGCAATATGCAAGAGCGCCAGATTATTGAACAGTATACCGATCAAACCCTGCATGGCACTGCTGCCGAGGTCGCAAAAGGTTTAGAGGATCTTCAGGAGCAGACAGGTGTCGATGAGGTAATGATGGTGGTTCAGGGCTATTCGCGCCGCGCCCAATCGCGCACTGTTGAGCTAATCGCAGATCATTATGGTATGCCAAATCACTAGATCCTGTTGGGAATAACGATATTAAAAAGTTAGCAAAGCGCTTAATGCCTAACCATTAGGCTTGATTGGGCTCGTAAGCTACCCAAATGCATTGCACCGATGTAATGACAGCGACACTCAAAAGACACTGATTCTCATCCAAATAGTAGTCCCTGTGTAGATAATGGCTTTTGAAGAAGTAGCGCATACAAGTGAAGTTAGCAACCAAGATAAGCCGTGATATAATGCCCCGATAATTGATATTTTATGAAAGGTTTACATTATGGCTCGTACAGCTAGCGCATTACACATTTTAGTAAAACACAAAGAGCAGGCTGAAGACATTATTGCCAAGCTTCAAAAAGGCGCTAAGTTCGATGTGCTGGCGAAACGACATTCAACCTGCCCATCAGGTAAAAAAGGCGGCAGCTTAGGTGAGTTTCAACAAGGCGACATGGTACCGCCATTTGACAAAATCTGCTTCAGCGGCAAACTCTTCACCCCACATTTGGTAAAAACCAAATTTGGCTGGCATGTGGTCAAAGTACTCTACAGGACATAAGCATTAGGAGCGGAGCTTTAATTATAAGCCGACTGACATATGCCTTAAACATTATCCTGACTCATACAGGATCTAACATCATGGCAATCACGATTTGAGCTGCCATGATTGACTCATTTATGACCCAAAACGACTTATGATCTAATGTCCGTGTCATATCTAAATTTGAGTTGAAGACACTTTAGTTCCCATAAAAGTGATGATGATAGACATTTATAAATAGGTTTTGATCATAATAAAGCGTTAAGAACAAAAGGCTGCTACTGCCCTCTCTCCTATTTTATATCAACAATAATAATTTTTAAGGCATTAAAAAAGGACACCGCAGCGTCCTTTTTTATTCTAAATCAAGGCTCATATACAGCCTATTCTAATGATGCTCACCAGGCAGTATTCTGGCAAAAGCACGCTGAGCAAGGTTTGGCTTCTTATCGGTAGTCAGTCCAGCGCGGGTGCTTGGAAAAATACGATAACCCATCGACTGAATACCAACGTTGATTGCTGGTGCCAGTGAATAAGTAGCTGACGCAAATTTACCCATGTTGCTGGCAATACTGTTTGGTTTATGGACAATCGCTTTGGCAACCATCATCGCGGCTTCATCAGGCATTAATGCAGGCATGTAACGGTATAACTTAGTAGGCTCAATCATAGGCGTACGCACCAATGGCATAAAAATATTGGTAATCGTCACATTATCGCCCTTCACTTCAGCAGCTAAGCAGCGGCTAAAAGCGTCCAATGCCGATTTTGAGGCAACATAAGCGGCAAAACGCGGACTGTTTGCCAATACGCCAATCGATGAGATATTCACAATTTGACCAGTCTGACGTTCAATCATCCTCGGCAAAAACCCAAGAACTATTTTAACCGCGCCAAAGTAATTGATATCCATAGTACGCTCAAAATCATGGAAACGATCAATAGACTCGTGAACCGAACGCCGAATTGAACGACCAGCGTTATTGACCAAGACATCAACATGTCCGAAATCTGCCAAAATTTGCGTGCTAACTTTTTCGATATCATCCATATTGGTCAAATCACAAGGGTAATAACTGGCATTGCCACCAAGCTCCTCGATACTTTCTTTAACGGCTTTTAGTTTGTCTTCGGTACGTGCTAATAAGATAACATGCGCACCGCATTCACTAAGTAAATATGCTGTACGCTCACCAATACCGCTTGATGCCCCTGTGATAATGATATTCTTATCTTTGACCGCTTTGTTGATTGCTTTTTTTGAGGGATTGGCCATAAAAAATCCTTTTTGTTGTTTCTATGCCTATGAATGTTCGATTACAGCATAGCAAAAAATTATGGCTTAAAGTGAACAAAACCGCCGTCTCAGCCAGATAATTTGCCGATCATAAGGATCGATAAACGTATAATCGCAGTATTTTTCAGACTTACGCTTTTCACCGAGCATCGATAAGGAGTATCTATTTTGATTGCAACTCTAGCTCATTACATTGATTTAATTGCTAAGATAGTCGAGGTCATTGGCGTACTTATTATGTTTTTTGGACTGTTTTTTGCTTTTTATCGAGGGATTCGCCTAACCAGTGGGTTTAACCATGAGACCTATATCGAAGTCAGACAAACCGTCGGTAAATCTATTTTGTTAGGATTAGAAGTCCTCATCGCCGCTGATATTATGGCGACTGTCGTCACAGAACCGACGTTACGCAGCGTCCTAGTACTAGGTTTTATCGTACTCATTCGGACTTTTTTGAGCTTGTCACTACAAGTAGAATTAGAAGGCAAATTCCCTTGGCAAAAAGAAAATACCGCACTCAAAAAAGAACCAAGTACCGCTAAAGTGGACGAGCCTTAAAGCTTTTTTATTATTTAACAAACGCTTAGCATGAACCCTCTGCTCACTTACTATCCGTGCGCCTGCAAAAAATCTTCGACCACGCGAAACTGTCCAGCGGTACTTTCTTCACCATACATTGCTTGGCGAAAAGCATTAGAATTAGGAATGCCTGTGGTATACCAAGCAATGTGCTTGCGAGCGATACGGCAGCCAGAGTACTCACCATAAAAGTCATATAGCTCTTGCAAATGCGCCAATACGATCTCTTTTATCTCACTGACGCTCGGTGCATCAAGACTCTCACCAGTGCGTAAGAAATGCTCGATATCGCGGAATATCCACGGTTGTCCTTGGGCAGCACGCCCAATCATCACCGCGTCACAGCCTGTCAACTCATAGACACGCTGGGCTTTTTGCGCGCTATCGATATCGCCATTGGCAATGACGGGAATGTTGATACTTTCTTTAACTTCGCGTATCAGCTCATAACGCGCCTCGCCAGTGTACATATCCTCGCGCGTGCGTCCGTGAATGGCAATCGCTGCAATACCTGCTTGCTCAGCGCGCTTCGCCACACGCAAGATATTCTCACGACCATTCTCATAGCCCAATCGCGTTTTTAAGGTCACGGGGGCATTTACGCTATTTACCGCCGCATCTAGTAAACGGGCAACCAAATCTTCGTCTTGCAACAGTGCAGAACCTGCCAGCCTACGGCAAACTTTTTTGGCAGGGCAGCCCATATTGATATCAATAATTTGCGCGCCATTATCGATCTGATAACGTGCCGCTTCTGCTAATTTATCAGGCTCAGCCCCTGCAATTTGCGCTGATATAGGCGCAATTTCATTGTCAAAATTGGCACGATACAAGGACTTTTTGCGCGCGTAAAGCGCCGTGTCAGCGATAATCATTTCACTCACCGCATGACCGGCACCAAAGGATTTACATAAACGCCGAAAAGGATTGTCCGTCACGCCAGCCATAGGAGCAACCATGAGGCGGTTTTCAATCGTCAGGCCACCGATATTCAATGGTTGCAATAATGGATGGTCAGATACTGGCAAAGACGACGGTAAAGCAGGAGAATCAGTAGACATAACAAACGGCTTGCCATTAATTAAAATAAGATAATAAAAACAAGCCGTTATTCTAAGGAATCGTACGCATATTGCAAGCTATTAACATGAATAACTTGCATTAAGAAACACGACTTTTTCAACAGTGTACCCTTACTTATCAAACACACTGCCCTGTTCTAGTGTGATGTCCTCATCATGCTCCTGCATACGCCACGGCAAACTATCTGGCGACACATTTAAGAAGTGTAGGTATTTTTCGAACTGATCAATAATATCGTTAATCACCGACTCTGATTGATAGCCATATAAATCATAGGTTTGACCACCACGGCGCAAATACACCTCAGCACGATGATGGTGCTCTTGTGGTAATTCATTGGCCATATCTTCCGTATAATAGTCAGGAATTTCATGCTCTGACAAACGAACTTCATACCAGAACTCTACATTGTCACCGCGTCTTAATTCCAATACAGCACGGTTATTGACCTCATCATAATTTACATCAGGCAACCAGCCTGTTTCGGCAAATTTCTCTGCCACCTCATGCATCGATGATAAAACCGTACCTTTGATATAACCCAGCACTTTTTCGCGCGTTGGTTGATTGGTGATATAGTCAATACGATCACGCCATGCGTCGAGCTTAAGTAGATGCGGCGGCAAATGATTGTCATTGGCTAGGCTTTGATTGCGATGTCCTTCAATACGTAGTGCGCGCCACATACCAAATGTCGAAATCAATATAATGATTGCAAACGGTAAAGCACTAACGATAGCTGCTGTTTGTAGTGCACTTAGACCGCCTGCGATAAGTAGAACCGCCGCGACCGCCCCCTCGGTTACCACCCAAAACGAGCGCTGCCACCAAGGCGTATCACTACGTCCACCTGCGGCGAGCGAGTCAATCACTAATGACCCTGAATCCGATGACGTCACAAAAAAAGTAATAATTAACAGTACTGTCAATGACGAGACAATCTGCGTGAATGGTAAATTCTCTAGCAATTTAAATAACGCAATCGCTTGGTTGTTTTGCACTTCGCTAATCAGCGCGTCGTAACCATCGACCATAATCATATGCAGTGCCGTATCGCCAAACACTGAAAACCAAAAGAAGGTAAATAGCGTTGGCACTAACATGACGCCCAATACAAACTCACGAATGGTGCGGCCGCGACTGATCTTGGCAATGAACAGACCCACAAAAGGCGCCCAAGCAATTGTCCATGCAAAAATAAATAGTGTCCAACTACCGATCCAATCACTCGATTGGTACGCTTGTAAGCTAAAAGTACGCTCAACGATATTGCCCAGATAGCTGCCCGTATTTTCCATGAAAGCATTGAGAATAAAAATCGACGGACCAACGATAAAGACAAATAACATGAGTGCCGTTGCTAATACCATGTTTAAGATAGACAAGCGCTTGACGCCTTTGTCCATACCTGCCAACACGGAAACCAAGGCAGCTGCTGTTACTAAAGCAATGATAATAACCTGCACCGTCGTATTAACTGGCACCATCTCTGGTAGCAAATAATTTAGACCCGCGTTAATTTGCGCCACCGACAGACCCAAGCTGGTGGCGATACCGAACATCGTACCCACGATCGCAAACACATCAACAGTATGTCCGATAGGGCCATAGATTTTGTCACCGATTAATGGATATAGCGTTGAGCGTACCGACAATGGCAAGCCATGACGAAAAGAGAAATACGCCAGCGACAAACCTACTACGCCATAAATCGCCCAAATATGAAAACCCCAATGGAAATAGGCAATTTGCATGGCTTCTTTGGCAGCTTCAATCGTCTGCGGCGTGGAAAGTGGCGGACTGGCAAAATGCAATACGGGCTCTGCTACGCCATAAAACAATAGCGCGATACCGTAGCCTGCGGAAAACAGCATGGCGAACCATTCCAGAAACTTATACTCAGCCTCCGCATGGTCAGGGCCCAATTTAATACTGCCATAAGGCGAAAATGCCAAGGCGATAATAAACATCAAAAATATGGCGACTGCCAACATATAAAACCAGCCGAAAGTGTCGGTGGTAAATGCCAGCACTTTGCTGAACAGCTCGCCAGCAGCGTCAGGGTTGATGGCTGTGCCAATCACCAATAACAGCATAATCGCTGCTGCCGGTACAAAAACCGGCAACAAAATAGTGGAGCGAGGTAATTTACTCATAGAAAGTGATATCCCCAAAAAGTAGCAATGAAAAATAATCTTCGATATCAAGATTAATAATCAGAAGGAGCAGTGCCTTTTTTATAAAAAGTGACTCACAAAGGCGAAAATGCATCAGTTATTATTAAACAAATACAATTTTTATCACACTATGCTCAAAAACCCCAGACAAGCGCCCAACTTGTAACATGACTTTAACGATTGTTACATGACTATTACCAAGTAATAAAAAAGGCCGCTTGTTAGCGACTTTTTTATTTTATTCTGGAACAATTTACGTTTTGCTTGTTAATTCGACAGCTATCTCGTTTTTTTATTACTAAACAGTAATGGTAGCAGCAAGTTGCTTAGCCGTTTCAGCCAGTTCTGTGTGATCAGCTTGGGTCACTGCATGTCGACCGAGCTGATGAATACTCGATGGAATGAGATGCACGTGATAATGAAAAACGGTTTGACCCGCCTCGCTACCATTTAATTGCATCTGAATAATGCCTTCACGCGCAAACACTTGACGCTGTGCTTGCATGACTTTTTTAGCGGTCATTAACACCGCTGCGGCATACTCTGGTTCAAGATCCGCCAAATCAACGGCTTTTTGCTTAGGAATCACCAGCACATGCCCCTCTGCTTGTGGCATGATATCCATAAAAGCAAGGGTTTTATCATCTTCATAAACTTTGTGATAGGGAATGTCACCGTTTAGCATTTTGGCAAAGATATTGTTATCGTCATACGCGGCTTGCTCATTGGCTTGGGTCATTATTTTTTCCTTTACTTGTTTGATTATTGGTTGCTCAACAGCTTTTAGAGGGGGTGGGACAACCTGTAATATAGTGGACGAAATGTCGTTTAAGCACAAGTTGCGATAGCACTCGTTATTAAAAATTCGCAATACGTAAGCTAATCGCGGTAGCTCACTAATTTGGTTGGCGAGTCAGGCGCTTTAAATGTTATATTAACCCTCTACTTTAACAACACTACGTTTATGGATTCGTCTACTTTGCCGACTCAATCAAATATGAGTAACATTTACACAGAACCTGCTCAAGCAGCGCAAACGTCTGTCACAGCTGGCTCTGTATTCAATAATGGAAAACAACCAAGCAGCGCTGAGACTGAAAATGAGACTCAAGCCCCCACTCAAAGCATTGAGCCTAACGCGCTCATTCTGGCCGAAGCACTGAGCGACAAGACGATTGGTTGGAAGATACACAATTGCAAAATCACTAAAAAGACGGTCACACAGGATTTACCACTACCGTTCTTATATCATTACGACAGTTTAAATGATGCGATTAAGCAAGCGAATCCGCTCACACCCGCCCTCCTGTCACAGTTCAATACGCCCATGAGCGCTCATGAAGCAGCCAAGCTGATTGGTATTAGCGAAGCACTAATAAGCAGCCCTTGGCATGTCAAAATCATCGGGTCATTGGTGATTTTTAGCGAAGCGCTGCAGTTAGCCGTACGCTTGCATTGGACCAATACGGGCAAAGACACCCAACAACTTTATACCCAGAATGAAGCAGATGCTATTACAGCCGCTTTTAAAGATTGGCAGTTTTTTGGTCGTATCGATGTACTCTACAAAAATAATAAGCAAACCTTAATCAGTATAGATGAACAAGCTGAAGGCAATGAGCAACTACTTCGTATTGAAGCAAACGCTGATTATCAATGCTTGCCAGCGACTCATGCGTTAGTGGTTATCGCTAAATTGGAAGCGGACAAAACAGAGCTACCTTGGTTTGAGGCGGCGATAGTAGAGCGCGTCGAATAACACCTTATCTTCCAAATACTTACGATGTTATGACTACTATTGACTTGGCATTATCAATGAATAGTTTTCAGTGATTCATATCTAATGGTATGGTAACGACCTAGTATTATTCACTAGTCCTCGCATTTTATAAAAAGCACACTATCAATATTAAAATTGAGGGTGCACATTTTCACAAACCTCGCCTATTTGTAAGGAATATCACATGGATTATCGCTCAAAAACCTCTACTGGCGGCCGTAATATGGCAGGCGCGCGCGCATTATGGCGTGCGACTGGCATGACTGATGGCGACTTTGGTAAACCAATCATTGCGATTGCCAACTCGTTTACCCAGTTCGTACCCGGCCATGTTCATCTAAAAGACTTGGGGCAACTGGTCGCACGTGAGATTGAACAAGCAGGCGGCGTGGCTAAAGAGTTCAATACCATTGCGGTCGATGATGGTATTGCGATGGGTCATAGCGGTATGTTGTACTCGCTACCCAGCCGCGACCTAATTGCTGACTCTGTAGAATACATGGTCAATGCTCACTGTGCGGATGCACTAGTGTGTATCTCCAACTGCGATAAAATAACGCCGGGTATGTTGATGGCAGCCATGCGCCTCAATATTCCAGTAGTGTTTATTTCAGGTGGCCCAATGGAAGCGGGCAAGATTTTAGCCAGTACCGTTGGTAAAAGCCATAATACCGATGGTAGTGACAGTAGTGCGATTCGTAAGCTTGATCTTGTCGATGCGATGATGGATGCCGCTGATGACAGCATTAGTGATGAAGATGTAGCCACTATTGAAGCCTCTGCCTGCCCAACTTGTGGTTCGTGCTCCGGTATGTTTACGGCCAACTCAATGAACTGCTTAACTGAAGCATTGGGCTTGGCATTACCGGGTAATGGCTCGCTACTCGCCACCCATTCGCTACGCCGCGAGTTGTTTTTAGAAGCAGGACGCACCATTGTCTCGCTTGCCAAACGTCGCTATGAGCAAGATGATGATTCAGTATTGCCACGCTCCATCGCTAGCAAAGCGGCTTTTGAAAACGCAATGACCTTAGATATCGCGATGGGTGGCTCAACCAATACTATTTTGCATCTGTTAGCGGCTGCTAACGAAGCAGAAGTCGATTTCAAAATGTCAGATATCGATCGTCTAAGTCGCGGTGTACCTTGCCTTGCAAAAGTCGCCCCTGCCTCACAAAAATACCATATGGAAGATGTGCATCGTGCTGGCGGTGTCTTTGCCTTATTGGCCGAGCTTGATCGTGCAGGCTTACTCAAAACTGACGTACCGACCATCCATAGTCCAACGATGAAAGCCGCGATTGATAAGTGGGATATCATGAATCCTGATAATCAAGAGGCTCGCGCACGCTTCCTTGCAGCACCGGGTGGCATACGTACCACTGAGGCATTTTCACAATCAAAAGAATGGTCAAACCTTGACGTCAACCGTGAGTCAGGTTGCATCCGTAGTGCCCTACATGCCTATTCTACAGATGGTGGTTTGGCCGTATTGTATGGCAATATCGCCGAGCGTGGCTGTGTGGTCAAAACCGCAGGTGTGGATGACAGCATCCTAGTATTTACTGGTCGTGCTCGTCTATTTGAGTCACAAGATGATGCTGTCGCGGCAGTATTAGCTGACAATATCGTCGCAGGTGATGTGGTTATCATCCGCTACGAAGGCCCTAAAGGCGGCCCTGGTATGCAAGAGATGCTATATCCGACCACTTACCTTAAGTCTAAAGGCTTGGGTAAAGAATGCGCCTTACTAACTGACGGTCGTTTCTCTGGTGGAACATCAGGTTTATCCATTGGTCATGCCAGCCCAGAAGCAGCGGAAGGTGGCGCCATTGGTCTGGTTGAAGAAGGCGATACCATCCATATCGACATTCCTAATCGTACGATTAACATGCAAGTCAGTGATGCCGATTTGTCCACTCGCCGCGAAGCGATGGAAGCTCGTGGCCGCGATGCGTGGAAGCCTGTAAGCCGTGACCGTCATGTGACCCCTGCGCTACGTGCCTATGCTGCCATGACTACCAGTGCCGATACCGGTGCGGTACGTGACGTGAGTCAAGTTGAGCGCTGAGCCTTAAACTATTAATTGTTAAAGTATATTGGTAAAAATCTATTAAGCCTGCGCTATGCAGGCTTTTTTTTCACCAAAAAACAACGCATATGTCGTTTTGATAACGATTTTTTGCGGTAATCATTATTTTTTAGCGTCATTATAATGGACTAGTAAATATGGCCTTATTCTAACTTTTTAAGATAAACATAACAGCGTGCACCTACCTTATGATTGAAAACTACAATTTATTTTTATTGGTCTGCGGTATCGCTTTTTTACTGGGGGCGTTATTCCCCATTATATTTAAGCGCACGCCTATCTCTTTGCCTATGTTGCAGGTCAGCTTTGGGCTGCTGATGGGCTACTGGTGGACGACCTTATCATTTTTAGACCCTATGAATAACGGCTTAATTATCGAAAAATTAACCGAAATTGTGGTGCTCGTATCCTTGGTTGGTGCTGGTATTAAAATTGATACGAAGCTGTCTTGGCAATTGTGGCGACCGACCGTGCGTCTGTTGCTTATTACCATGCCGATTGGCATCTTTGCGATGGCGGTACTGGGCTACTATGCATTTGGTCTCAGTCTGGGAGCCGCTATATTGCTGGGCGCAGTACTAGCTCCAACCGATCCCGTCTTAGCTTCTAGTATTCAAGTAGGGCCACCCAACACAGGTCGCGAAGATACACCGCGCTTTACTTTGACCTCAGAAGCAGGATTGAATGACGGACTGGCTTTCCCATTTGTTTATTTGGCCATAAAAATAGCGGAAGCCTTTAGCCAAGGCAATTCCTTTACCCTCGAGATGCTCTGGTCATGGTTCACTCATGATGTCTTATGGAAAATTGGTGCTGGGCTGGTGGTGGGGATTGTCGTTGGTAAAATTATGGCCAAGCTGGTATTTTCAAAATACAGCCAAAACACCACTATTTCTCAAGGCTATGTGGTCATTGCACTAACGTTAGTGGCTTATGGACTTGCCGAATTTGTACATAGTTATGGCTTTATCGCCGTGTTTATCGCGGCATTTGCCTTTCGCCGCTCAGAGCATGAGCATAGCTATCACCACAAGCTCCATGATTTTGCAGAACAATCAGAAGGCTTACTCATGTCTCTAGTGCTGGTCACTTTCGGCATGTTTCTTGGTCAAGGATTGCAGTCGGGTGTTGAGCTGACATGGCGTGTTTACATCGTCAGCTTCACTTTCCTCTTGTTGATACGTCCCATTGGTGGGTTTATTGCTTTATCAGGACTAAACATGCCACACACTGAAAAGTATGCCATTTCTGCTTTGGGCATCCGTGGCATTGGTACGCTATATTATTTATCTTATGCGCTCAACCAAGGTTTTTTCGGTGATGAAGATGCGCTTAAGCTATGGGTCGTCTGTTCAATTGTCATTTTGGCGTCAATCTTTATTCATGGTCTTAGCGCCACAAAATTGCTTAAAATGACGCCGAATAAATCACATTAACCTTATCGATAGAGCTATCTAGCGCTTTGAAAGCTCTGAATCGACTAAGTTAAGTACCGCTTCCGTTAGTGCAAATTGACGGACATCATTCAGCATCGTGGTGTCAAAATTATGGATAAAGGCAAATGACAACTGACGCTCTGTGTCACACCAAGCCACTGAACCGTTATAGCCCATATGCCCAAATCCTTGCTTGTTTGCATCAAATTTTTCACTGTCTATATGCTGACAAAGACTAAATAACCGATGATAACCCAAGCGCCAATCCATGTTTGCTGGCATGACGGCATCTAGCCCTGTGACTTGCGGTTTGGATAGTTGCTCAAAAGTGGCGCTATTAATAAACGTGTGTCCTTGCCATGTTCCGCCGTTGGCTAACATCGCATAGATGGTGGCCAATGCCTGAGCTGAAGCGACACCATTTGCTGCTGGAATAATCGCCTGTAATGTCTCACGACTGTGATAATCGATTGCTTGTTTGCCAGCAGGTATGAGTGCCGCCTTATAATTTTTTAGATTAAGCTGACTGGTATTGAAGTACAAACGATTAATATGAGCCGTGTCTAGTATCGGTAAAGTATTTTGCTCATCATCTGAACTTAGGTCTGCCGCTTGTATATCAACTAAGGCGAGCTGCTGCCAACAAGTGTAGCTAGGCAGACTAGCATAAGTACGTAAAGTACTTTGTGAGTCAGCTTTTAGCGTTGGTTTATGACGTTTATGACGCAGTTGTGAGCCAGCCTCATTTGATGCTTCGAAGTCTTTGGCGAGTCTTGCTACTTGGTTGACTTTATTCTCTGGTACACCAAAATAGCAACTATCAGCAATACCTAAAGGCTCAGTAAGATAATGGCGCAATGCCTCAGCTAAAGACATTTCCGTAACGGCTTCTATCAGACCGCCCAACACCCAACCATAGACCAGAGCACTATAAGCGCTGTCATATAGCTCGCCATGGTCTGATGCTGTGATTGGCATGGCAGCAACTTTATTGAGCATTTGATCCCAATCAAGCAAAGTTTCGCTATCCGCATCGATACTCTGAATTGAGAATAAGTTGGCTTGATGCGACATCACGCTACGTAGCGTAATATTCCCTTTATTCTGTGCAGAAAATGCACGCCAATAATGGGCAATAGGCTGGTCATAATCAAGCATCTGCTGCGAAACCAATATATGTACAAGCGTCGCCAATATACCTTTACCCGTCGAAAAGTTAATCGCCAAAGTATCAGGCTGCCATGGCATCTCTGGACGTGCCATCCCTACACTCGCCTGTGCAATACATTCTCCTGCCTGATAGACAACCACGGCACCCCCTGCTGGTGCATCATCTAGCTGTAAGTCGGTGAGTATTTGCTGCAAACGTTGTTGCAACGTTATATTTATCTGTTGATCAAAAATCTGCGTGGTTTTATTATTATCGATCATGGCTACCCTGCTCCATTTCTATAAAATAGCTAAACGGTAAGAACTATTTAGCCCTTAATATTAAGTGTTCATATGATAAAAAATACATTATTTGCTAAGGCGTAACTGTTCAATATCTCAATACTAACTCGTTATTTTTTCGTTTGCTTAGAGCATGTCCTCAATTCAATCGATTACTTTCTAAACGGGCTAAAAATAGCTAAATTTTGCCAAACATCGTCAAATAGCTTCTTAGTATCTCGATATTATATGCGCTACTTTCCTTGTTTGACGCCAATTTATCTCATTTTTATCACCATTTTAAAATGAGGACACGCCCTAGAACTTTTATCCTCATTTTAAAAATAACAACGCGCCTTAATAAAAAAGGCAACCTAGTGGTCGCCTCTCTGTCATGCAATGCTGCTTAATAATACGTTGTCATCTTTATGTCTTAGCGCGGTACCAACAGACGATTATGAACTTCTTGCTCAAGCTTCGTTAATCCATGACTGCGCCCACGTTCCATAGCGGTGTCCATTTTACGTCCACGTAACCATCCTGCGCGTAGCGCCATTGCGGCACCTACTCTATTGCCTGAGCCACAATGCACTGCTGTTTTTTTGCCATGATGTTGGCGCAATATATTATCAAATGCCAATATATTGAGCTGCTTTAAGTCTGCAGCACCGTTAATAGGCAGATGCTCATAGTGCATGCCAGCTCGCTCGACCGCTGCGGCTTCATCAAAGCTCAATTCATCATCTGGCTGTAAGTTAATCACTAGCTCAACCCCAGCGTTCGCTAAGGCAACCACTTTTTCGTCATTGAGTGCACCGCATACAATGGTAGTGTCGTCAGGACGAAAATAAGGCTCAAGAATAGTACTAAGATCAACATCATTGTCTAAAACGCTATTGCCAGCATTCGATACTGTGTCAGTAGCTACTGAATGATTCAGTTGATCTGAGTTTGGTACGGCGGTATGTGAAGTCATAATTATAAATTTGTTCGTTATATTTACTATGGTCAATTCCAGTTAAAATAAGTACAAAGCAACCGCGTGTCGATGTATAAGCAATACTTCAAGCGAGGTTAACGCTATCACTTTTCTATCACGAATCGACCATATTGAGATATTTTTTAGTTAAATGACAGTTGTTCTACTGGCTTTTACTCATTGCCACTCTGTAATTTAACCGTACCTGCCAAATGCGGCTTGTCATTTTTAGAGCTAAATAAGCCAAACTCACAGGTATCGTCTGTGTCTTTAAGTGCAGCTACCGGATCAGCGATCAGCTCTACTTCGGCTGGCAAAAAGATAGGCAGTTTAAATGACACATCAACCGTACACGCATCTGGCAACTCGTCCATCATAGCAAGGCATTTGGCCTTTGACCACATGCCGTGAGCAATCGCTTTAGGAAAGCCAAACGCACGCGCAGATAATGGATGAAGATGAATAAGGTTAAAGTCACCTGAAACAAAAGCATAACGACGACCGATATCTTCTGGCACTTCAAAGATACTATGCACGCCTTCTGGGTTGACTGATGGCTTAACCGTTATTGGACGTGGAGTGCTTTTTTTGTCTTTGCTGCTGATGGGTTTTTTGCTACGTGATAGATACGTCGAAGTACCTTCCCAAATCACCTTATCTTCTGACTTGACCGTCGTCACAAAATCAAACTGCTGACCCTGAGCATGGTCACGCAAATTATCAAAGGTGACTGACATAGCAACCGTTTCACGCTCACCGATAGGACGATACTGAGTCACACTATTATCGACGTGCACTAGACCCAACATAGCAAATGGAAATGGCTCTTTAACCATCATATTCATCTGCAGCGTTTGAGACAGCACTGAGAAGTAAGTAATGGGTACTTTGCCATTATCTGCAAAACCACAAATTTTACGATAATCGTTTAAGTTACTTTGGTCAATGTGCAAATCGTCCACATAGTAAGTCGCCTGCGGCAATTGGTCTTTACTGATTTTGCCGTTATTACCAATAGGCAATAAACTTTTAACGATATTGGCATAGGTCGTATGCGCTTTCGGCAACGCATCATAATGTTTGTCTGACATAATAAATCCTAAGTGGGGCTTGAGCAAATTTTCTTGGTGTATCTAAAGATGCTATGACATTATTGGTTACAGCCTATCATTGAGCAATGCCACCAGTATTATGCCTAAATTAGGCACAATTCATAGGCGTGGTTTTAGACAATGTAAGCAACTCTCACAGCAAAAAACAATTTGGCTACTGGTTCTCTGTGTTTTTATCATAAAAAAGCCACCCTTGGGCAGCTTTATTACGATTTATGAGCAATTTTTTCGTAAGCATATGTGAGGAAAATTGAAAATACTGATTAATATCAGCTATTTATCATAATCTAAATCATCATCTACACTTACTTATAATTGACACTTACTTATAATTGACACTTACTTATAAAGTGATGTTAAGCACCCAATAAGCTTTGACCACAAACGCGAACGATGTTGCCATTTAAGCCACCAGAAGCAGGTGATGCAAACCATGCGATGGTCTCAGCCACGTCTACTGGCAAGCCGCCTTGGCTCATAGAGTTCATACGGCGACCCGCTTCACGAATAGCAAATGGAATGGCTTCTGTCATTTGCGTTTCAATAAACCCTGGAGCAACGGCATTGATTGTCATGCCTTTGGCGTTGTCTTCTAACTGCTTGGCAGTGGCATTCACCAAACCAATCACCCCTGCTTTAGAGGTGGCATAGTTGGTTTGACCCAAGTTGCCAGCGATACCTGAAATCGATGACACACAAACAATACGTGCATTGTCTTTTAATACATCGTTGTCTAGTAAATAGCGGTTCAGCCTAGCAATACTACCTAGGTTAATATCGATAACCATGTCCCACTTTTTCTCGTCCATGTTTGCCAATGTCTTATCACGAGTGACGCCAGCATTATGGATGATTGAATCTAATCCGCCACGCTTTTGTGCGGCTTCGGCGATTTGTTTGCCAGCGTCATCACTGGTGATGTCGACGGTCAATACTGAGCCACTAATTTCGCTAGCGACTTTTTGTAGGTCTGCTTGTTGCTGCGGTACATCGAGGCAGATAACGTGAGCGCCTTCGCGAGCCAATACACGAGCAATTGCTTCACCAATACCGCGGCTTGCGCCAGTCACCAGCATGGTTTTGCCGCCAAGAGGCTGTGTCCAATCGACATCAACGTTACTACCCTTACTAACGCGTACGACTTGTCCTGAGACATAAGCTGAACGAGCTGAGGTGAAAAAGCGTAAAGTCGAATCTAGATTTTGCTCTGCGCCGTCTTCCACATAAACAAGCTGTGCCGTAATACCGCGTTTGAACTCTTTACCGACAGACTTTACAAAGCCTTCAAGCGCACGCTGAGCCAAAGCTGTATCAATGTCAGTGATATTTTCTGGTGGGCGACCAATAATAATGACGCGACCAGACTTTTCTACACGACGAGCGACAGTATGGAAGAACTCATACACTTCTTTTAATTGATCGGCATTGCTAATATTGCTGGCATCAAACAACAAAACTTTAAATTTATCATCGCCGCCCGTATTGGCTTTTGCTTCAACGCCTGCATCAGCAAGGGCATCTTTGATATCATCACTGCTGTTTACATAAACATCAGCATGTACGTCTGACAAAATTCGCGCCACAGACTCACTGACGCTTTTATCATCGCCATTAGCACGACCAACCAATACGCTACCACGTACTAAAGGCTCACCGCTTTCGAAGCGATCAAGAGTAACAGGTAACGGTAAACCTAAATTTTTGGCCACTTTTTTGCCAATAGAAGACTGAACAAAATCACCATAACGGTCTGACATAATATAATCCCTATAACGAACGGTTAGAATAATAGTAATAAATGTAATGTGCCTATTATATAGACTCAATAACCTCATAATTATTGATATTTAGTAAATGAGTCTAAAGCTGGCCTAACTATACACTGCCATCTTAAACAAGTCCAAAAACCGATAATGTCTACAACAATCTGTAAACAACTCAGTATACAAGGCGGTCACTTTTTCTGGATTTAAAAATCACCACATTGTGCTAAAATCAGACCTATAAGTTATAGCAAATGCAATTATCGATAACAATATATTATCAAATCTATCGTTATGCAATGCCAATAATCGATACTAGCCAGTCTACGAAAGTCATATTGATATCTTTCAAAGCTGATACCGACCTTAGATAAGCGTCACATAGTTTGCCAAAGATATACAGTAAGGTCGTAAAAACGTCTTATCATAAACAGTTATGCTGCGTAATAAGTGATAATATTTGCTTCTTGTTTATTTTCGATTATTGAATTTTTTAATGTAATCATTTTTATTATTAGCTTTACTATTGTTACCCTCTTTTCTTCTGCCCATATTTTTTAAGGATAATATTATGAGTAATAAAAACAATCACCCTGATAGCCCTGTTGTTGAAAGCACAGTGGTCAAAGCCAGTGCGTCAAAATCTACTGATAATAAATCAGACAGCGCCAAAACAGAAACGGCTGTTAAAAAAGCTAAAAGCACGACAGCTACAGACATGTCTAATAAAGAGTCTTCTAGTAATAAAGAGTCTGCTAGCACTACAGAGGCGAATGATAAATCACCAGATTCTACTACGAAAAAGCCAGCGTCTGCCGCCAAAAAAACCAGCAAAACAAAAGCCGTTGCTGGTCAAAATCGTGTGGCTATCTTAGGTGGCAACCGTATTCCGTTTGCACGCTCGAACGGTTCATACGCTGACGTTAGCAACACCGACATGTTGACAGCTGCATTAGATGGCTTGATTGAACGCTATAATCTACAAGACGAAGTGTTGGGTGAAGTGGTGTCTGGTGCCGTCATGAAACTAAGCCGTGACATCAACCTAACTCGCGAAGCCACACTTAACACAGCGCTCAACCCACATACGCCAACTTATGATATCTCACAAGCTTGCGGTACTGGCTTGCAAGCGACTTTTGCTTCTGCCAATAAAATCGCACTGGGTCTTATCGATTCAGCGATTACTGGTGGCGTAGATACGACCTCTGATGCACCGATCGCGATTGGTGATGGTCTACGTAAAGTACTGATCAAACTGGGCGCGGCTAAAGACAACAAACAACGCTTAAAAGCACTAATGGGTCTAAATCCAAAAGACTTAATCGATTCGCCACAAAACGGTGAACCACGCACTGGTCTATCAATGGGCGACCATCAAGCCATCACCACTCTTGAGTGGAATATCAGCCGCGAAGCACAAGATGAGCTTGCTTTTAACAGTCATCAAAACCTAGCGCGCGCTTATGATGAAGGATTCTTTGACGACCTAATCACTCCATACAAAGGTCTGACGCGCGATAACAACTTGCGTCCTGATACCACTTTGGAAAAACTGGCTAAATTAAAGCCTGTGTTTGGTAAAAAGAACGCCAACCCAACGATGACAGCAGCCAACTCTACACCGTTAACGGATGGTGCCTCTTGTGTCCTATTAGGAACCGATGAGTGGGCAAAAGAGCGTGGTCTTAAGCCATTGGCTTATATCGTTCATCAAGAAACGGCCGCCGTTGATTTCATTGGTAAATCTGGCACCACAGAAGGCCTATTAATGGCACCTGCTTATGCCGTACCGCGTATGCTTGAGCGTGCAGGTCTAACACTACAAGATTTCGATTTTTATGAAATCCATGAAGCCTTTGCATCACAAGTGTTATCAACACTAGCTGCTTGGGAAGATGAAAAATTCTGTGAAGAGCGTCTAGGACTAGATGCACCACTAGGCTCTATCGATCGTAGCAAGCTAAACGTTAATGGCTCGTCGTTAGCTGCGGGTCATCCATTTGCCGCAACGGGTGGTCGTATCCTAGCCACTGCAGCGAAGCTATTGGATCAAAAAGGCTCAGGTCGTGCACTAATCTCTATCTGTGCAGCTGGTGGTCAGGGCGTGACTTGTATCTTAGAGAAATAACTCTTTGACTGCTATTATTTGATTGGTATTATCAGTCAATAGTTAGCATGAATACTTTAAAGCACTCTTTAATCGATGGATTAGAGGGTGCTTTTTTATGCCCATTCACTACTCAAAACTGGATGATAGTCATGGTCTTGCTAACAACACAATAATGAAACGTAGCCAACGCATAGCTCTATCGGTAGTTATGCTAAAGTAAGAGGATAACCAATAAAAATCATAACAACACTGATTAGGAGTTTTTTATGGGTAAGATACCTTCGTCCATCAATCCCAAATCCCTCACGCCACAAGAGCGTCAGGAACTTAGCTCACCTGAGCAACACAGTTTTATCGAGCGTATGGATAAGGAGGTTTTTAATGATCAGTTGCGGCGTAAAATGCACGAAGACCTCATCGATACTTATGATGAAGAGCTAGAAAACGAGATAGATGATTATGTGCGTGATTTTCGTTTTGATGGGCGCGAAATGAGTGAGCAAGAAAGACTTGATCGGCGTATGTACTTTCAAGAGTTGGTAAGGCTACAGCGCGAGCTTATTAAGTTGCAAGACTGGGTCGTTGATCGCGGTGAGCGTATCGTCGTCATATTTGAGGGTCGTGACTCGGCGGGTAAAGGTGGCGCTATCAAGCGTATCACGCAGCGCTTAAACCCTCGTGTGTGTCGAGTGGCTGCCCTACCTGCACCGACAGAACGTGAGCAATCACAATGGTATTTTCAGCGTTATGTCGCCCATTTGCCTGCTGCTGGTGAGATTGTGCTGTTTGACCGCAGTTGGTATAATCGTGTGGGGGTTGAGCGTGTGATGGGTTTTTGTACCGATGCACAGTATGAAGAATTTTTTCAGTCGGTGCCTGAGTTTGAACGTATGCTAGTACGCTCAGGTATTCGCTTGGTGAAGTACTGGTTTTCGATCACTGATGATGAGCAGCATTCACGCTTTATGAGCCGTATTCATGATCCGCTCAAGCAATGGAAGCTCTCAGCCATGGACTTACAGTCACGCCGCCGTTGGGAAGACTATACCAAGGCTAAAGAGACCATGTTTGAGCGAACGCATATCCCTGAAGCACCTTGGTGGGTGGTTGAAGGTAACAATAAAAAACGCGCAAGGCTAAACTGTATTGCTCATCTACTCGAACAAATTCCTTATAAGGAAGTGCCACGTGATGAAGTAGAATTACCCGATCGTAAACGTGATGACGAATACTACCGTGAGCCTATTCCAGATGATATGTATGTGCCACCGCGCTATTAAAAGATATGCTGGTTTTACGTAAGCCGTGTCCTCAATTCAATCGATTGTCCTCTAAATTGGCTAATAATGGCTACATTTTGCCAAGGATAGTCAAACAGCTTATTGATATCTCGATATTATTGGCATTACCTTCATTGTTTGACGGCAATTTTTATCACCATTTTTAAAATGAAGACACGCCCTAGTCTTATGCTCATAAAAAAAGCCGCCTTATCGATATATAAGGTGGCTTTTTTTATACTGTTTGTTGAATAATAGTCGTCTAACATTCATCAAAACCATTACAAGTACAATAAATAATTACATGGTATAGGTGGACTGCAAACCATCTATTTTACCCGCCAATAATCGCTCAACTTCGTTTTTAATTCTTTGACCTGCAATATCAGTTCCAATCTGTACCGCAAAACCTGCCGGTCGACCACCTTGAGTTTTGGCGTTAATCCAAACCACTTTGCCATTCATAGGCAAACGCTCGCTAGAATTGGGTAAAGTGATGGCGATAAATACCTCGTTACCTAGCTGCTGAGCGTCATTGGATGGCACAAATAATGCGCCATTACTGACAAAGGACAAGTAGCTGGCATATAACATTTCGATATTTTCAATGTGGCAGGTTAATATCCCGCCGCGTCCTGGCATGGCCATAGTCAGCTTCCTTCATTAAGTTTGGTATTTTTATTTGCTATCAAGGCAGATTTTCTTATAAACAAGCCAATTCTTGCATTAGCTTATCATAGGCAAATTTTTCTTGCACATTTTGTTGCAGAGCGATTTTTGTCTGCTGTAAGCTATTAGAAAAAAGTGCGAGGCCATTATTATCAGGTGGATATTTTTCTAAGGCAGCGGATAGATTGACATCTTTTTGAAGCTCATTAAGCCCTAAGTAAAGACGGCGCATATCAAGTAGCATCAGCTCAGAAAGCTGAATAAATTCCGTGATACTCAGTTGGTTTTGCCAATAGTCACTGGCTGCCACACTACTACGTTTACCACTACGCAATGCCTGCCACGTCGTCAACCATAGCGCACGTTTGCTATACCATGGCGCTTGTGCCATGGCTATCGCTGCCAAAGGTGCGCCATTTGCCAATTGGATAAGCTGCTCAATCGCAGCCGTTCCGACCGCTTCACGATTGACCGTAGAGCCAAGTGCCTGTGTCACATAGTCAACGGCGATCATAGGCTGAATGGTCTGTAATGGCAACTGCTGCACCCGACTTTTAATGGTGGGCAGTAGTTGTGCTGGAGTATCGCTGATCAAAAACAAATGGACTTTAGCTTGTGGTTCTTCCAAGGTTTTGAGTAGCGCGTTGGCCGCAGCAATCGTCATTTGCTCTGCATGGTCTAACACACAGATACGCATCCCTTGACCACCTTGGTAGATAAAAGGCTGCAAGTTGCGGATATCATCCACTTTAATCTTAAGAGCACTGTTATTGGCTGTTTTGGATGATTTTTTATCCTTTGCAGCGTTACTTAATTTTTCTTGATTATCAGCACTATCTGCACTATCTGCACTGATCGGCATACTGATCAGTGGCAATACCTGTAAGCTTGGATGCGTGCCAGATCTTAGCCATTGGCAACTTTCACACGCGCCGCAAGCCCCTGTGGGATGGCTATCACGCTTACGGCATAATAGCCAAGCGACCAAACGCCATACAAAAGCCCGCTTGCCCATACCCTGCATACCAGCAGCTAATAGCGCATGTGGCAAAGATTGCTGTGATGTCAAAACTCGCTTGGTCAATTGCGACCACAGATTTTTCTGCCATGGCAATAACGCGGCGAAATAAATGTGGTCTGTAGTATCCATTGTGCCTGTATTTTGCGTCTTATCACTCATAGCTAACGTCCTATCACTTCGCTTGATTATTCAGGATATAGCGTGTTCATGACGCTTTAGATGAAATATTTTTGCTTAGGCTATCTATCCAATGGGGCTCTGAAATTCAGTCAAACTCATGGCATTTAAGCGGTCTAAATCTTCTTGGGTATCGACCCCTGCAGGTAGATGACAAGCGGCAACTGCAATAGCAATCTGCGCTCCATTTTCTAAAACGCGTAACTGCTCTAGGCTCTCAAGTGTCTCAAGTGGCGTTTGCGGCCAATGCACAAACTGCTGCAATAAACGGACGCGATAAGCATATAACCCTAAATGACGATAAGCATTTTTTGGTGGGTTTCTATGACCATCATTGGACAATACGACATCACGGTCGCAAGGAATGGGTGCTCGGCTAAAATAAAGCGCACGTTGCAAGTGATTAGATTGTTGACTGACAACCTTTACCACTGATGAGCGCATAAAGGTCTCATAGTCGTCGATAGACTCACACAAAGTCGCCATCACGCTATCACTGTCTGCGACCAAAAGCGCCTTTACCTGCTCCAATAATAACGGTGGCACTAACGGTTCATCACCTTGCATGTTGACCACGATATCATGGTCAGCCCATCCTTTAATGGCGGCTACCTCTGCCAAACGGTCAGTGCCTGAAGCATGCTCGCTACTGGTCATCACCACATCAAACCCTGCATCCATGCATACCTTGGCAATATCGTCATCATCCGTGGCAATGCACATATCATCAGCGAAGTGCGCTGTTTGCGCTTTTTCAGCAACCCAAAGAATCATCGGCTTACCATGTATTTCTAGTAATGGCTTGCCAGGCAGCCGTGTGCTCTTAAAACGAGCAGGGATAACAATATGAGTTTTGGCGGGTATAATTACTGACGACATGGGGTTTCCTATAGCAATTTTTATACGGTTTAAAGCATCATTTATTATTTGCTTTATTATTGTTATTGGTACTGTCATTATTTTCGATATCAATACCTAGCTTCTTTAGCTGCTGCTGCAGATTATCATAACAGCTGTCAGAGAGTTCGGCGGTTACTGGCAGTACCCATAGTCTGTTTATCAGCTCTTGATACTCATCATTTAGCGCTTTATCAGTAGTGGCTTTCGACAACAACGCTCTCATTTTTACCGCATCTTTACTGGTTACTACGATTGGATATTCTGTATACTGTAACAATTCCGCCAAGTCAAAATCATAATGATCAGGATAAGCATGTCCAACGACATCGAAGCCAAGCGAATTTAAAGTATCAAAAAACCGCTGCGGATAACCAATACCGCTCACCGCATGTACTTTATGGCCCTTTTTAGGCGCATCAATGTGAGAATAAGATAAAGTAGGTTGCCATAAGAGTTGCAGAGCATTCGCCTCTAGATGCATCGTCAAGCGATTGGCTCGATATAGACTGCTATTATCTTTGTTATTATCAACTGAATCTGTTTTTAGTGGCTCATGGTAGATGACAGTTGCCCCCTGTAAGCGTGACATGGGCTCACGTAAAAACCCTGTTGGCAGGAGTTGCTGATTACCAAAGCCTCGTGTCGAATCGACCACAATCCATTCAATGTCACGTTGCAGTGCATAATGCTGCAAGCCATCGTCGGCAATAATGAATTGCAAGTCAGGATGGGCAGCTAACAAGGTCATAATTGCTTGCTTACGATCAGGACATACTGCCATGGGCGCATTTGTCATATTGACAATCAAACAAGGCTCATCCCCTACCACATTGGGCAAACTGGTGGCATCGACCAAAGCGGGCATTTGACTGGTATCACCACCATAACCACGACTAATAACACCTACCTTTATTCCCCGTTCTTGTAGATAATCAACCAAGGCAATAATTAATGGCGTTTTGCCACTACCGCCCACGCTGATATTACCGATCACCATCACGGGAACCGGCGCACGATAACTTTCTAACAGCCCAGATTTGTAAGCTTGACGACGCAGCGTGGTGATGAGTCCATACAACCAACTAATAGGTAGCAATAGCCATAGCCAAGCGGCTTGACGTTGCCAGGCACGCGTCACTGTCGTCTCAATGCTCATTATTATTGGCTACTTATCCTATTATTTTAGTGCGGCTCAAGTGGCAAGAGTGTTGCAAGATAGCGATACATAAATCTACTCAAAATCGCGCTCATACATTTGTGCATAATGACCTTGCAATTGCATCAGCTCATCATGCGTGCCTAACTCAACGATTTGACCGCTGTCTAACACGGCGATACGATCTGCGGACTCAATAGTGGTTAATCGATGTGCAATGACTAACGTCGTACGATCTTTCATCACATTATCAAGCGCTTGTTGAATGTAGTACTCTGACTCATTGTCTAAAGCACTGGTTGCTTCATCTAAAATTAAAATCGGCGCGTCTTTTAATAGCGCACGAGCAATCGATAAGCGCTGACGCTGCCCGCCAGACAGCTGCAAACCTTCAGCACCGATTTCACTTTGATAGCCGTTTGGCATTTTCATAATAAAATCATGGGCAAAAGCATCTTTTGCGGCGCGTTCAACTTCAGCTTGGGTTTTACTGGCTAAGCCACCATAAGCAATATTGTTAAATACCGTGGTATTGAACAGGACTACTTGCTGATTGACCATCGCAATCTGCGCCCGTAAGCTCTCAAGCTTAATGTCTTCAATCGGTATGCCATCCAAAGTAATTTGCCCAGAAGAAGTCGATAAGGTACGCGTCAGTAAATTCACTAAAGAGGACTTACCAGCACCACTTCGCCCTACCAATGCAACCGTCTCACCCGCTCTTACATCTAATGTAAAGTCACGCAAAGCGACCGTCGAATCAGGATAAACCAGACTGACATTATCCAGCTTAATTTCACCTGTCAAAGTAGGGCTAAGCACACCAGTATCTGTTTCTTCTGGCTCATCTAGCAATGCAAAAATAGACTCACCTGCCGCAATCCCTTTTTGCAGTTTTTGATTCACATCAGTCAATGAGCGTACCGGCTTGCTGAGCAAACCTGCAGCGGCAATATATGAGATAAACTCACCCGCTGAGATATTGTCAATCACCGATGGGCGTAGTGCGAGCCACACCACAACTGACATGGCGACAGCCATTAGCAGCTGTACTGCTGGCGTATTGATACTGTTGGTCACCACGACCTTCATGCCTTGGCGTAAGTTCTTTTTCGATGTTTTATCGAAGCGTGCGGCTTCGTATGCTTGACCGCCATAGTTTTTGACAACCTGATAGCCACCAATCACTTCATTGGTAATATGGCTGACATCACCCATCGTCTCTTGAATACCCTTAGACAACTTTAGATAACGCTTTGAGGCGATGCGAATAAGCCACAATATTGGCGGTAGCACAACGAATAAAATCAACGTCAAACGCCAATTGCTATAAAGCAAGAAACCTATCAAGGCGACGACTGTCAAACCATCCCGCAGTAGCGTCTTCATAGAGTCTGTACTAGCGGCGGTGACTTGCTCAACATCAAATATCAGCTTGGATGAAATGGTACCAGCAGGATTGGCTAAGTAAAAAGAGCTTGGCAGACGAAGCAATTTATTAAAGACTTCCACTCGCAGCTCATATACCAAATTACGTGAGACCAGAGCAGAATAGTAATTACCCAAAAAGCTACCAACACCGCGGACAAAAAACAGACCAATGATCAATAATGGAAATAAATCTTGTTTGCTTTGATCGTTCTGATTAATGGCATCGGTGATGTATTGAAGTAATTTGGCAATCCAAATCTCTGTCGCCGCATTAATCGCAAAGCCCAACACAGTAAGCATTAATGCCCACCAGTATGGTTTTAAATAACTCAGCAAACGCAGCAAGGTCTTATGTTTAGGTATGTTTGACGGCTCTGCTGATAGTTTTTTAGCAGCAGTTTTTGCAGAGTCAGGTTGATATGCTTGGCTCATAAAAGCCTCAATTTGGGGGTCATAACATGAATGGACTGCGTTAAAATTACAGTTTTATAAGAACATCTATCAATGGCAATAAAGTAGCTATAGGCTACTGCGGTAACGGCTGACCAAGTGGCACGACCGTACTGATATTAAGATTCAAAAATCCCAGTTTACCCGCAATGTCCATCACTCGCACAACCGATTGGTGGGTGGCATTGGCATCCGCAGCAATAACAAATAGCATGTCACGATTACTGCCAGCTTCTTGTTGTAGCATACTTGTCAACTCTGCCTCATTGCTACTAGCAAGCGTAATACCGTTCACCAGATAACTGCCATCTTCTTGTACTGCCACTTCGATACTGTTTTTCTCTTCTGTCAGCGCAACACCTTCAGCTTCAGGAAGAATAATATTTAAACGACTAAAATGATTAAACGACGTTGCTAACAGTAAAAACACAATCAAAAACAACAAGCAGTCAATCATCGGGGTCAAGTTAATTTCGAGCGGCTCAACAGTCGGTTTTCTAAAGCGCATATCACTCTCTTTAATTTACTGAATACTCATGTGCTTGATGGATTATTAGGGCGTGCTGAACAGTCACAAATAATAAGAAATAAATGCTAAGAAGTGACGGCAACACCATTATTTGAGCTTAATCCATCCACTGCATACTCGTGATCTACAACGTCAGCCGATGGCGCACGATGTGCAGGCACATTCAAACCAGCAGTAGACGTATTTTTCAGCAAATGATAATCATACAACTCTTGAATCATGAGTCCCGCTTGCGTCTCAAACTGGGCATTAATATCGATAATACGGCGCTGAAAATAACGATAGGCAACCAGTGCTGGAATAGCCACGATCATACCAGCAGCAGTCGTAATCAACGCTTGTGACACACCAGCAGCAAGCATCGTTGGGTCTTGCATCGCGCCATCGGTAATCGCCAAAAACGACGAAATAATGCCTAACACCGTGCCTAACAACCCCAGTAGTGGCGCAATCGCCCCTATGGTCCCAAGCATATTGATGTTTTTTTCTAACTGATGCACTTGTACGCTAGCGCGGTTTTGCATATGCATCGTCATCGAGTCTAAGCCATATTGACGATACAGCAGCCCTGTCGCTAAAATATCTCCCAAAGGTGTTTTTTCTTTGACATTCATCAACTGTGTACGACCAATATCCCCATTCTCACGTAAGCGCGTGATTAGCTGTTCGCGCAATCTACTCGGAGCAACTTTATTAAACTGTAAGGTATGACTACGCTCGATGATGATAACCAATGCCAATATTGAGCACACCACGATAGGCGTCATCAACCAACCACCCGCTTTTACCAACTCCCACATATTGACTCTCTTTTATATTTTTATAAAAATAGCGGTTATCAAAATATCTTAATATTTACAGCATCATGACAAACTCGTTAGCGATATCAAGCCTGTGCTTCTATGTGCTTAATCAAAGCTGCTAATTGATCTTGGTTATGGAAAAATATCTCAACACTACCCTGACCATCTTTTTTGTGTTTGAGTTTGACTTCAGCCCCTAACATATCTGTCAGCCTTTGCGTTAAGCGCTCAACCTCACGAGATTGCGTTTGCTCAGCACGATTGGCTTTAGGCGCAGGCTGCAAGATCGATTTAACCAACTTTTCAGCGTCGCGTACCGTCATACCGCCGTCGATAATTTTTTGCGCGATAATCGGCTGCTGCTCAGAAGATAATGCCAATAGCGTGCGCGCATGACCCATATCTAAGGCGCTATTTGCCAAATGATCTTTGACTGTATCATGTAGCTGATTGAGACGCAGCAGGTTTGATACGGTGGTGCGCGCCTTGCCAACGACTTCGGCAATCATCGCATGACTCATACCAAATTCAGTATGAAAACGTTGTAATGCGGCGGCCTGCTCAATCACAGACAAGTCTTCACGCTGGATATTTTCAATCAAGGCCAGTGCGATGGCAAGCTCATCCGATAAAGCACGTTCAATCGCTGGAATGACAGATTTACCTGCCATTTTTGCCGCTCGCCAGCGGCGCTCGCCAGCAATGATCTCATGGGTAACGAATGCTTCACTCTTGTCTTCATTGGCTAACAACGGACGGATAACGATCGGTTGCATGACACCGTGCTGCTCAATCGAAGACGCCAGCTCTGCAAGCGCCGTTTCACTCATATCACGGCGTGGCTGATACTTACCCGCTTGCAAACGCGTGACATCTATTTGCACCAAGCTGATCTGGTCTTCAGAGGCAATGGCATCTGTTCCATTAACACGACTTTTATTAGCCGTACCTTTATTTATCGTGCGCGGCGACCGTGTGGTTCGACTGCTGGCAGTGGTGTCAGAGGCAATAGGTTTGGTCGTTGGTTTTTCACTGGTCTCATTACTATCAGATTTAGCAGGTGTGCTAATATTTAATCTATCAGCGTTTAGCGTTTCAGCTGGCAAAGTACTCTCACGCGCCGCCATATCGTCTTGCAAGGCAGAGGCGGTGATTTGCTTTTCTTTTTTGATTGACCCCAATAAGGCATCTAAGCCTCGATTGGCAGCCAACCCTCTTTTCTTCGCCATGATTACCTATCCTCTAACGCTAAAATAAAAGCCAAATAATTATTAATACAGCTTACTCATTACTTATAAATACGACATTCAATACTCGATATCTGTTTGCACGCTTTTGCTTGCAGTCTATCATTGGTGCTAAAAAACATGCATACATGCATATTAGTCACTTTGTTTCATGACTTCAGCCGCCAATTTTTGATAAGCGCGCGCACCTTTTGACCATCTCTCGTAAGCGATAACTGGCAAACCATGTGCTGGCGCTTCTGCCAAGCGAATATTTCTTGGAATATGGGTTTTATACATAATATCGCCAAAGTGCGCTTCCAGCTCGGCAGAGACATCACGAGCCAGTGTATTGCGTGCATCAAATAATGTTCTCACTACACCACGAATGTATAGCTTCGGATTCAATTCCGTTAAACGCTCAATCGTCTGCGACAAATCAGCCAATCCTTCTAATGCATAGTATTCACACTGCATAGGAATAATAACGCTATCTGTAGCAACTAACGCATTAATCGTCAGCAAATTCAAGCTGGGTGCACAGTCTATAACCACATAATCGTAAGCAGGTTTTTTAGCAGCTAGCTGATCATTAACCAAAGCCACCATTGCTGTTTTAAACAGCTCATGACTATTGGTCTTGTTCATTAGGGTGATATCCATGCCTGCCAAATCACGATTGGCACCGATCACATCAAACCCCGCCGGACTGGTAACAATAGCATCAGACAGCGATACTCCATCCAATAATACGTCAGCGATAGTTAGCCCAAGCTCGTTTTTATCAACACCCGTACCACTGGTCGCATTACCCTGTGGGTCTAAGTCAATCAGCAGTACATGCTTGCGCTTCGCAGCCAAGCTGGCGGTCAAATTTACTGCCGTCGTGGTTTTGCCCACGCCGCCTTTTTGATTCGCAATTGCTATGATTTCCATACACTCACTCAATTTAATTAGGGTCTATTACTGTTATTTTACTTTTGGCTTACACAATCAATTTTTCGCTAAACTTTGCATAGCATCATACTCATAAGCGTAAACAATACGAGTACTTTTATCTAATTAGCACGATTTGCATCACTATATTTTGAATATTATGCCATTCAAATATCCACAAAATCATGTGATACCGACATGTATCACTTAAAAGGTGTTCATAGCTTAGACATTTTTATAGGACAATTCAATTAAATGACGACTATCATGTAAACGAGGCACTTTAAGCTTAATCGTCTTAATATGCCAGTCATTGTCCAGCGCTTGTAGTTCTTCATCGCTTGGCGCTTTGCCTTTCATCGCGCATAGGTAACCGTTATCTGCTAAGCGCGGCTGAGCCACTTCGACAAAATCGATCAAACTGGCAAAGGCTCTAGAAGTCACAACGTCATAGCTGGCGTCATGCGCCTCGATACGAGAAGCAATTGGCTGCATATTATTCAAGCCAAGCTCACTGCTGATTTGCTTAATAAAACGAATTTTTTTCTGATTACTATCAAGTGCGGTGCATTGACGCTCTGGCTGACAAATCGCAATAATAACCGCTGGCATCCCTGCTCCTGTGCCAATATCTAACAGTGACCCTGACGGTAAATGCGTTATAATAGCCAAACAATCAATTATATGTTTGATCAATGCCTCTTCTGGATCAGTGATGGCGGTCAGATTATACGCTTTATTCCACAACAAAAGCTGGTCTAAGTACAATAATAATGTGCGCTGCTGCGTCTCACTCAAGGGTAAATTGAGCTCATTGACCGCTTGTGCCAAGGTATTCGCCAGCGCTGGCAACTGTGCGCCAAGCTTTACAAAGCCAGTCGGATCAATACGGATATTGCCCGTGTTAGCAGAGGATGAAGATGTTTTAGTAAAGTCTGACATACAACGAGTTATCCAGTTTTGACATGTGAACCGTCTATTTTATCATGCAGTCTGCCCATTGAATAGTTGCAGATTGCGCCAATGTGAGACATCTTATACTATCTGAGCCTATATTGAGGCGTTATTGTTCTTTAATCGCCTTAAATGGATGATGAATGATTACTTATATAGGCGGTTTTGACAGAGCCTGCTAATGATACAAAACTGCTTTTAATGATTTATTTAAAACACCGTTTTATCTTGTAAGATGTTTTTATGAACGATGCAAATTAACTAGAAAAAACCAAGTATTAGCACTCATTAGTAAACTTAATAACACTTAATAACCACGCCACTTTCCACAAACGATATAATTTATACCTATGACCAAACAGCCACACATCCCTACCTCTCAATTATCGAGAGACGCTAATAAAAAAGACGCTAATAATATGGCAACACCCATCATTGAATTAAAAAGCACCAAATCAGCAACACCGAATGCACCGCATCCATGCTTTATTGATATCAAGCAGCGCTGCCTTGTCACCGCTGAGCAACTAAAACGCTATAGCGATCCTGATGAATTGCCCTCGGATACTCGCACGGCACCAGATCTAGACGTTGGCTTTGGTCAGCAGCGTGCACTAAAAGCCTTACAAACAGCTTTGGATATCAAAGCCAGTGGCTATCATGTGTTTGCTGCTGGTGAAAATGGCTTGGGCAAACGCACCGTCATCAGCCGCTTGCTAACGCGTATTGCCGCCGATGCACCCACACCTGACGACTGGGTATATGTGCATAATTTTACCGATCCACGTACCCCTTTAGCCTTGCGACTACCTGCTGGGCAAGCCTCTTTATTGCAGCAGCAAGTCACTCACTTATGGCAACAAGCCAAAAAGCGATTGAGCCAACGCTTTCGTAGTGATCAATATCAAAGCAAAATCGAAGCAATCAAAAATGACACGCATCAAAAAGAAAGTCAGGCTTATGATGTGCTCAATGCAGAAGGCAAACAATATGATTTGGCGTTGACGTTTCGCTCCTTTGATAATAAAGCGGTGTTTGTACATCCCAGTCAACTCGCGACAGAAACTAGTGGTAGTAATGACAAACCATCTGCTAGCAACAAAAATAAATCCGTGAGCGATAATAGTAGTGAACCGAGCATTCTTAGCACCGAGTATAACGATCCTATAAATGCAGAGCAGAATAAAAACAATACTGAATACGGCAATAGTGAATACGAAGCTGAGCTAAATAACTTTGTCCAAAAAAACCATATGCAAAAACGCTTAAGTCAGTTGACCATCGCGTTAGAGCAGTTAGAGGACGAAGCCAATGATGCGATAGAAGCCCTGCATCGCAATATTGCACGTCGTGCATTACAACCGTTATTTGCCCCTGTTTATGAGCAATTTGCCAGTCACCCACTGGTCATTGACTATCTCAAGACCGTATTTGCCGACATGGTTACGCATGTCGAGCGCATCGTCAATGGCGATGACGAAGAGTTTGTAACGGCAGTTTTGGCCACGACCCCAAGTCGCTATGCGGTCAACGTCATTGTCAGTCACATGCCGGACGACGGTGCACCCGTCATCTTTGAGGACTTACCGACGCACTTGAACTTGTTAGGTCATGTCGAGCAAATCACCCAATTGGGCACGGTCACCACTGATGTCAGTATGATTCGAGCGGGTGCTCTACACCGTGCTAATGGTGGTTATTTACTATTAGAAGCGAGTCACTTACTTGAGCATCCGTATGCCTGGCAGGGTCTCAAGCGGGCGTTACAATCACGCAAAATCAAACTCTCAAGCCTTGAACAAATGCTGACCTTAACAGGCAGCTTATCGTTAGCACCTGCCCCCATTGACCTTGATGTTAAAGTGATTTTGCTTGGTGAAGCAGACTTATATTATGAGCTGTTAGAGCTTGAGCCTGAGTTTGATGCGGTATTTAAAGTACGTGCGGATTTTCACGATGACGTGCCTCGCAGCAGTGAGCACGAATTGGCGTTAGTCGCGAAAATGGCTGATATCATTGACTATGCCAATCTCTATCCGTTTGATCGTAGCGCGCAAGCTGCCCTACTTGAGCATTTAAGCTTACAAGCAGAAGACCAAGACCGCTTAAGCTTGCACAGTGATTTATTAATCAAGCTGTTGCATGAGTCTAACCGCCACGCGCATTTAAGCGGAAAAAACATTGTTAATGCCTATCATGTCACACAAGCCATCGATGATATGGACGAGCGTTCAGGATACCTGCGTGACCTCTATTGGGATGAGCTAAGAAACGGTCAGCAGCTTATTCAAACTCAAGGCAGCGCTGTCGGACAAGTCAATGCGCTGACAGTGGTCAGCTATGCCGATAGCGAGTTTGGCATGCCCGCCCGCTTGACTGCCGTCATTCAACCAAATATCGGTACAGGTGAGATTCTCGATATCGAGCGTGATGTAGACTTGGGCGGTAGTTTACACGCCAAAGGCATGCTGATTATGACCAGCTATTTGCGCGCATTATTCAGCCAACATCATGCGCTCAACTTTAGCGCCTCGCTCGCTTTTGAACAAAGCTACGCCCATATCGATGGCGATAGTGCTACCGTCAGCGAAGGCTGTGCGCTGCTATCTGCCTTAGCAAACGTCCCGATTGATCAATCATTTGCCATTACTGGCTCTATGAACCAATTGGGCGAAGTGCAAGCGGTTGGTGGCATCAACTCTAAAATCGCCGGATTCTTTGATGCATGCCGCGAGCAAGAATTGACTGGGCAGCAAGGCGTGGTCATTCCAATGGCCAATGTCAAACAGCTCATGCTGCGTGACGACATCATTGCTGCCGTCAAAGCGAACGAATTTCATATTTATGGTGTCTATACACTGAGCGAAGCATTGACGCTGATGACTGGTTTGCCTATCGATACCATGAACAAGAAAGGTCGCTATCGTAAAGACACGTTGTTTGGCAAAGTTTTAAGTCGTCTGATGTTATGGGATGAAAATCAAGATAACAATGACGATGGTATGGATGATAAAAAGTCCAAAAAGAAAGATAAAAAGAAGCAGAAAGCAAAACGTCAAAAAAAACGGGACAAGAGAAAAAAGGAAAAACACAAAGACAAGGCGGAGCACAACGAAGTCAGTATAAATGATGATCAAGGTATCAACCAAAGCATCAATCAAGGTATCGATAAGAATGCCACTAAAACGCCCATTGACGCCATATAAGCTGATTTATAGTGAAATTTAGCTGTATCAAAACCAATCCATAAGTCAGTGTGCTAATTGAAGACATGCCCTAGACGCTACGATACTTTTCTGCGATGATGAATGGTTAATACTCCGCTAAGCTATACAAAAGCCAACTCGTAATTTCATAAAGGTTATCGCTTAATGACTGTACATTCTACTGACGCCGACCACTCTCATGCTCAAACGAACTCTGTTGAGCAAGCTAATACTGTAGCGGCAGCGGACAGTCATGTCTCAGGAGATAACAACGATAATCGCCATGGCGCGGCGACGACGGCGCGCCAGTGGCAAGTGCTATCGCAACTACAGCGCAACCGCTGGGTGGGCACAACCCATATCTACGAGCAGCTGATGATGGCAGGTTTTGACATCAGCCTACGCACTGTTCAACGCGACTTAAATGCGCTAGCAAAACGCTTTCCTATAGAAAAAAACAACGCCAACCCACAAGGCTGGCGCTGGCGTGATGACGCGCCACTCCAAAGCTTACCGCACATGAATCTATCGCAAGCAGTCGCCTTTAATATGGTTGAAGCCAATCTAACTCAGCTACTACCACCTGTTATTTTAGATGAATTATTTCCGTGGTTTGACTTGGCAAGGCGGCAGCTAAAAAACAGTAAAGTCACCCATTCATGGATCGACAGAGTGCGTATTGAGCCTGCCACTCAGCCACTAATCGCGCCGCATATTGACTTGGATAGCAAAGACAATATTTACCATGCGCTATTTTATCAATTACAAATCAAAGCCTGCTACACACGCAGCAATAAATCACAGGCCAGTGAATATCTTTTGAATCCCATCGCTATTATCCAGCGCGGTGTGATTATTTATCTGCTGGCAACTCGTACTGATGATCCAAACTTTACCATTCGTACCTTTGCCCTACATCGATTTGCTAGCGTTGACATTCTTGAAAGCGCCGCACAAACACCTGAGAGTTTCCAACTCGATAATTATTTGGATGCGGGTGGTATGGGCTTTAGCCACCCCTTATTCGGTGAGCTGCCTAATCATGGCAAAAACACCGCTATTGAGCTACAATTCACCAAACAAGCGGGCAAAAGCCTGACTGAAAGCAAGCTCAGTGACGACCAAACTGTTACGTTGGATGATGACACGCTGACTATTCAAGCCACTGTCAACCTAACTTCACAACTGGTTTGGTGGTTGCGTGGTTTTGGCAATGGTTTATTGAATGCCAAACCAGCATTGTTACATCAAGCCGTATTGGATAAGTTTTTTGATCATAAATAACAACTGCGAGTAATGATGCTCAAATTTAACCGTATTCAGACGATTACCATTATTTAAAAATGAAGAACGAAAGTAGATAAGGAATGTTATGCCGACCACTACCTCATTGCCATTACTGTCAGACAGTTTAAGAGGACTGGGCTTAGACGCGGGAACCTTATTTTTTGCGCTAAACTATGAATTTACCAAGATTGAGCCAAAAGGCATGTTTAAGCGCTTTAAAAAAAACCAGAGCGCTATTGATATTGATTTGGCTTGCGTACTATATGACGACAATTGCACCATCAGTGATATCGTGTGGTTCAAACAATTGCGCGATAAAGCGGAATCAGTGAAACATCAAGGCGACAGTCTCAATGGCAAAGATCGCGGCGAACAAGCGATGTATTTGGCACCTCTTGACCAAGAGCAAATCAGGCTTTACTTAGATAAAATCCCAGCACATATCACCCACATTGCTATGATAGCCAACTCTTACCACGGTCATCCGTTTTCAAGAGTCAAAAAAGGCGAGATTCATCTAAGCGATGATGAAGGCAATCGATGCTTTGAAGTCAATCTAAAGCAACTGCCACGTGATTGCACGACGCTGTGGGTGGCACATTTACGCCGAGAAGTGGATGATTGGCATCTCACACTACAAAACTTACCCCTTACTGCCGAAGATTTAGCAACGGCGGCGCAGCAAGTCGCCCATGAATTGGCCCGTGCGCTACCCATTCCACAAGCTATCTAAATACCATAAAATATCCGTTTATTGCTAATAAAAAGGGTGCAACGTTCTGATAACATTGCACCCTTTTGTTAAACACCCATTTTTTGAAACCTGAAATAATTACTATAAAAGACTTACAGTGGCTCACCGCAATGTGGGCAAAAGTTCTTTTGTCGTTCTTCCACTTCTCTTTCGCGGCGCTCAAGCTCTTGTTCGCGTAATACCTGCAATACGATATTTTGCGCCTGCTCTTTATCCAGTCCCAGCTCACGGCGAATTTTATCGATCATCATCTGATTTTTCACCAAATCAAAATCGCTATCAATCAGCTGCGCTCGAAAGTCTTGTTCAAGCTCTTCACGGCGCTGAGCAAGCTCATTTGCTAAACCAGTCGCTAAAATACCTGCAGGTAATGCCGCCAGACCCACACCTAATATGGTAATAACCGCACCCAATATTTTACCCGCATTGGTAATCGGCGTGACATCGCCATAGCCCACCGTCGTTAGCGTCACCACCGCCCACCACATCGCTTTAGGTATCGACTCAAACTCTTCTGGCTGGGCGTGGTTTTCAACCAAGTAAATGCCACTAGATGCCGTCACAATCATAATTATTAAAATAAAAATAACCGCTTGGAATGAGCCTTTTTCTTTACTAATGACCACCAATAAGATGCGTAACGAAGCAAAATAGCGTGTCAGTTTGAGAATGCGGAATAAACGTAAAATACGTAAGAAGCGTAAATCAATCGTAACAAAGAAATTCAGGAAAGCTGGCGCAATGGCGACTAAATCAATCAACGCAGAAGGACTTTTCAACCACTCCCAACGCTGACGCCAAGTAGTGTCATCTGGTTTTTCCTCGGCCACACTCCACAAACGCAGCAAATACTCAATAGAAAACACCACGATAGAGAAATTTTCAAACCAAGTAAAATACTCCTGATAAGGGTAATACCAACTGTCAACCGACTCAGCAATGACCGCTGCTACATTGGTCATGATTAGAAATATTAAAAAGTAGTCAACGCAACGGCTAAACAGCGTATCGTGCTCATCATTTTGCAGAATATCGTATACGAAAAGACGCAAGCGCCGTATAGATTGGAATAGCATGCCGTCCCTATGCGGTGAAACACCGGTCTTATATTAATATAATAAAGCAGTCATCACAGAATATGACATTAATGCTCGGTCACCATCAGTATTTCATACCCATCACTACTTGACGATGTAGTGCTCTTAAAGCATTACTAGTGATAGGACTGGCTTATTTAGTATGAATCATGATCGGTGATTATACTAAATTTAAATAATACATGTAGGCAAACAAAATTAGCATCAGCACAATGGCGATGATAGCGAAGCGTAAAAATCGTTCGTCAGCGCGTAATTGCTGACTGATATCTTGAGCAGGCAGCAAAAATAAGTTGCATTCAGGACAGCAAGAGTCCATGCGATCCAATATCGTCACAGAACGTGCGTTTGTGCAGCGTAGAGGAGAATTACTACAATAGCCAAGCATAATATATTACCCCTCTTTTCCCACTCTCATTATTCATTCGAAAAGTAATGAGACTATCATTACCGGCTCTAAGTTTTTGACATTTTAATACGCTAAAAGTATCAGCGAGAGTTTAGCATCATTGACTATCGACCAAATTCTAGCGCCGTGCCTCTGTATAACATCGGTATGATAGAATCTAAGTCCTGCCTCACAAACACTAACTGTCCCAAGTAATTTTTAATTACCTCGACAAATATACCTTTTACGGTAAATTTATGCCATAAAAGCCATTAACATGCATTTAAAACCTTACAGTAAATATGGTTTTGTATTATAATGGCGTTGTAATGTTACAGGTTAGTCAATAATCATAACATTGTGTATCGGTACCTAATGTCATCCCTCGTTAGATAGCCACCGATAATCTTCTATCACGTTAAGGAATCAAATGATGAAACTACAATCCCTAGTTTTAGCCACTGCTGCTGCACTTACTATGACCACAGCATTTGCTGTACCAGCTGGTACTTGGTCTGTCGCTGCTGGCGCTCACATGGTTGACCCAAAGAGCGATAACGGTACTCTGGCAGATGGCACTATTGGTGTCGACGTAGACAGTGATGTTCAACCAACCATTAGCGGCGAATATTTCGTTGCCAATAACATTGGTATTGAATTACTAGCGGCTACACCATTCCATCATGACATTACCTTAACTGCTGGCGATGCTACTATCGATGCTAAAACTCAGCATTTACCACCGACTCTATCGGTACAGTATCACTTCGATGGCTACAACATGCCTATGAATGTGAAGCCATTTGTTGGTGTTGGTGTGAACTATACGACTTTCTTTAAAGAAAAAATCTATAGCGATGCTTTCGAAAAATTAGAACTTGATGATAGCGTCGGCGTTGCTGGTCACATCGGTCTTGACATACCTTTTGCCCCAACTGAATACTTCCGTATTGATGCTCGCTATATGGACATCAAAACAGACGCCAGCGTAAAAGCTAATGGTGAGACCATTGAACTTGGTGAAGTTGACATCAGCCCTTGGGTATATGGCGTTGCTTTTGTTAAGACTTTCTAATATAACATAAAGCAATGTGAATAAAAAAAGCTGGCTTAATCGCCGGCTTTTTTGTGCTTAAAGTTTAAGCGGCAATGACTATAGATAAAAAAATTATAGATAAAAACGATTGTGCTAAAGTCATTAACTGCTAAAAATCTGGTGACTATTAGTATCAAATTTTAATCATAAAAAAAGACCATCCTAAGACAGTCTTCTTTTTTCAGAGCCTTTTAGTACAAACGATTCTTATAGCAAAATACGGCGCGGATCAGCCAGCAATGTTGCGATATAGCGGGTAAATACGGCAGCATCTGCGCCATTAATCACACGGTGATCGTAAGACAATGATAATGGCAACATGAGACGCGGCTCAAAGCTTTGCTTTTTAGCATCCCAACGTGGCTGCATACTTGCCTCAGACACGCCTAAAATACCCACTTGAGGCCAATTTACTAATGGCGTAAAGGCAGTGCCACCCAAGTTGCCTTGGCTTGATATGGTAAAGCTTGCGCCTTGCAAATCTTTAGTAGTGAGTTTTTTGTCACGCGCTTTTACCGCAAGTTCACCAATTTCAATGGCGATTTGCTTCAAGCCTTTATCCTGCACATTCTTGATAACAGGTACGATGAGACCATCATCCGTTGCCACCGCGATGCCCATATTGACGCTTTTACGTAAGATAACTTGCGTATTGTCGTCGCTTAAATGACTGTTAAAGCGTGGATGCTGCGTTAAGGCATAGGCCGTCGCTTTGACCACGAACGCTAAAATCGTGAAGCCGATACCTTCAGCTTTCATGCTACCTTTTAGCTCGCCGCGCAGTTTTTCTGTCTCAGTGATATCAGACAAATCAAACTGGGTCACTTGTGGCAACAAGGTATTGTAGTTGAGCTGCGGTATCGAGACTTTTTGTAGACGGCTAAGGTCTTGGGTTGTTGTTTCACCCCAAATCTCAACGTTACTCATGTCAGGTAAGCTTGGCAGGCTAGCGCTGGCTACATTGCCACTGGCAGGTGCCGCTTTTTGAGTGCTTAGGCTTTCTTTAACATGCGCAAACAAGTCTTCTTTTAGAATACGATCATTTAGTGCCGAACCATTCACTTGGGTGATATCGACACCTAACTGACGCGCCAGCTTACGTACGGCTGGACCTGCATATACGTCAACCAACTTTTCATTGACCTGTGCTTCAGTCAACTTATCAGCTGGCTTACTAGCGACCGCATTAGGCGTTGTAGATTTTTCTGCCTGTTTTGGCTCACCCGTTGTTTTAGCAGCAGAGTTCTCTTCTGCTTTGGCTGGTGCTGAAGGCTTTGGCTCAGCGCTATCTGATGTAGACTCACTTTCATCAGCAGCATCTGCACCACTACTCATGATAACGATAAAGTCTTGACCATTAGCAACCATATCACCAGTCTGAACTAAGATTTTTTCAATCTTACCAGCGACTGGCGCTGGCACTTCTACCGATGCTTTGTCAGATTCAATCAATAGAATTGATTGATCTGCAGTCACGATGTCACCAACACTGACCATGATTTCAGAAACTTGGGCTTCATCGACACCTAAATCTGGCAATGCATGAGTGGTCGATTTACCAGCGTTAGACGCAGGCTTGTCATTAGAGTCAGACGAGGCTGATTCAGTTGCCGCAGGCTCAGGTTTTGTTTCTGGTTTAGCAGCCGTTTCATCTGCCTTTTGCTTCTCGTCAGCAGCGCTATTTTCTTTAGTGTCTACATTGCTTTCTGCACTGTCTTCTACGCTTTCAAGCTCAATCAGTACCATACCTTCACTGACCTGATCACCAACAGCAACGCTGATTTTGGTGACTTTGCCAGCAGCGGAACTTGGTACTTCAACTGAGGCTTTGTCAGATTCTAATAGAATGATGTTGTCATCTTTTGCGATGACATCACCCACTTCTACCATAATTTCGCTGACTTCGGCGCTATCAACACCCAAATCGGGGGCTTTAATATCCATGATTTATCTCCTAGTCTTATGATTATTATTCTTTGACATCACCGTTATTAAGTAAAGTCGCATCCGCTTGATCTTCAGCCCGACCCTCGTTGCTGATTTCATCATCATCTTCAGCGACAAATTCAGGGACAGGATTTGGATTGACATTACCAGGTGCTGGTGCATCAGGAGAATGATCATAATAAGGCTGTTGTTGCCATGCAGGTGGCTGATCCACATCGATGCCTAAACTTGAGATGGCATCTTTCACCAAACGCATCTCGACTTCACCCTCATCCGCTAGGCGTTTGAGCGTCGCAACCACGATATGAGCCGCATCCACATTGAAGAAACTACGCAAATTTTCACGAGTATCAGAACGACCGTAGCCATCTGTGCCTAAAGTCGTATAAGGACGATTATCTGGCAACCAAGCACGGATTTGCTCCGAATAATTGCGCATATAATCCGTCGCGGCGACTACGATACCTTCATGCGGCGCTAACTGCTCAGTGACCCAAGGCACTCTCTCTTCATCCATTGGATGCAAGCGGTTGTAATCATCACAAACCATGCCGTCACGAGTCAACTCGTTAAAGCTGGTCACACTCCAAACGTTGGAGGTGATATTGAACTCATCTTTTAGAATCTGCGCCGCTTTTTGTACTTCACGTAAAATAACGCCAGAGCCTAATAGCTGCACTTGGGTTGAACCATTATCTTCGAGCAAATACATACCGCGCTTGATGCCTTCTTCCGCGCCTTCTGGCATCTCAGGTTGCTCGTAGTTTTCGTTCATTAGCGTTAAGTAATAATAAACGCGTTCTCCTTCACCATACATACGACGTAAACCATCATGCATCACAACCGCTAGCTCGTAACCAAAGCAAGGATCATAAGTCACACAGTTAGGAACAACGTTAAATAAAATCTGCGAATGACCATCTTGATGCTGCAAGCCTTCGCCGTTCAAGGTAGTACGACCAGCGGTTGCACCCAGTAAGAAACCCTGTGCTTGACAATCGCCTGCCGCCCAAGCCAAATCACCCACACGCTGGAAACCGAACATCGAGTAATAAATATACATCGGAATCATCGGCAAAGCGTTCACAGAATAACTGGTTGCAAGCGAAATCCACGTACTCATTGCGCCTGCTTCGTTGATACCTTCTTCTAACATATGACCATCGATGGCTTCTTTATAGCCCATCAAAGCTTCACTGTCTTCTGGCGTATATTTTTGACCAACTGCAGAGTAGATACCCAATTGACGGAACATACCTTCTAGACCAAAAGTACGTGCTTCATCAGGTACAATCGGCACGACGCGATCTTGGATGTCTTTGTTTTTTAGCATGGCTGACAATAAGCGCACAAATACCATCGTCGTTGATTGCTCTTTACCATTGCTGCCTTTTAATACCCGATCAAACATCGACAATTCAGGAATATTCAATGGGATATGACCACTGCGGCGATTTGGCAAATGACCACCTAGCGCTTCGCGGCGACCTTTAAGGTACTTCATCTCCGCTGAACCTTCTTCAGGGCGATAGAATGGTAGCGTCTCTAGCTGCTCGTCAGTAAATGGCAAATCAAAGCGATCACGGAAATACATCAACGCTTCTTGATCGAGTTTCTTAATCTGATGTGATTTATTGACCGCTTGTGTTTGAGCCGATAAGCCATAGCCTTTAACGGTTTTGACTAAAATAACGGTTGGCTGACCTTTGGTTTTCATCGCTTCACTGAATGCGGCATAAACTTTCATTGGATCATGACCACCACGATTCAAGCGCGAGATATCCTCATCAGATAGCGCATCAGCCATCTCTTCCAACTCAGGATATTTACCAAAGAACTCTTTGCGAGTGAACTCAGCTGTACGGGCTTCGTATAGCTGATACTCACCATCGACCACTTCTTCCATACGATGTTTGAGCACGCCCGTTTTATCATTGGCAAGCAAGCTGTCCCATTTACCACCCCAGATAACTTTAATCACCCGCCAGCCAGCGCCGCGGAATACAGACTCTAGCTCTTGGATAATTTTACCGTTACCACGGACTGGACCATCAAGACGCTGTAAATTACAGTTGACGACCCAGATTAGGTTATCTAGCTTTTCACGACCAGCGAGAGAAATAGCCCCTAAACTTTCTGGCTCATCCGTTTCACCATCACCCAAGAATGTCCAAATCTTACGACCTTCTTTCTCTAGCAGACCGCGGTTTTCCATATAGCGATGTACATGGGCATGATAAATCGACATGATCGGACCAAGTCCCATCGATACGGTTGGGAACTGCCAATAATCTGGCATGAGGTACGGATGCGGATAGCTTGATAAGCCTTTACCGCCGACTTCACGACGGAAATTATCCAGCTGATCTTCAGTCAATCGACCTTCTAAATAAGAACGCGCATAAATACCGGGTGCTGAGTGACCTTGATAATAAATCATGTCACCACCGAAATGATCGCTGGCAGCACGGAAAAAATGGTTAAAACCTGTCTCATATAGCGTGGCACTAGAAGCGAATGTTGCTAAGTGACCACCCAAATCGTCGTCATTTTTGTTCGCGCGCATGACCATGGCCAATGCGTTATAGCGAATCAAAGCACGGATTTTGCGCTCAATGGTTAGGTCGCCAGGGTACATCGGTTCATCTTCAACGGCGATGGTATTGATATAAGCGGTATCGAGACGATTGAACGGCAAATCTTCTTGAACTGCCATATTGTATAAAGCTTTTAGCAGAAACTGAGCACGATCTTTGTCTGCATGTTTAATAACAGATTCAAACGCTTCCAGCCACTCTTGGGTTTCGGTGCTATCAGCATCCTTATAATAATTCATCACTATTGTCCTTTTTTATCAGTCAGTCCTGCCCGAAGACAGGATATTATTAAATCAAAGTGTTACTTCAATATTGTCGTGCGGGAATAATTTTCTCAATGACTTCCTTGTTAATTTTAAGAAGTGAGATTTATAGTAGGGTGCGGTTATGCAGCAGTATTTGACCGACTCATAATCTGGAGCAGCCTCACATAGCCAAAATAAAAACAGCGCTACTATCTATCGCATATGAACTGAGTATTTAAAAGTGGTTAGATAATAAAATGCTAACCCAACTTTTATAGTCAATTATCAAATGATAATAACTCTTTATTATAGGCTCTTATGCTGCTGTTGTTTATAGCTGTAAAGAAATGGTGATATGACAAGTATTTTTGAAATAAATAATCATTAGTTTTTTTAGAAATGTTTCAAAGAAATATAAGGATTATTTGCTAACAAGCTAACATCTATAACCAGATACTGTAGCTGGTCATGAAATATCTGCCATTCATCCATTTCGTAGGACTTTTACGAAATTATTGCTTAATATGTTAAGTTACGTAATATACACATTAGTTTAGTTAGTGAAATAATTGAGAACTAGTTAAACGCTTATAGCAAGTTTTAGCTTCTTATAGGAATAATCATATGCATAAAATGCCATACGTTCTAAATTCAATAATTTCACAACTATTCAGTGAACATATATATCGGGTGCTGGCATTGATAGCTGCAATAATTTTGCTTGCTGCGAGCAACTCATCCTATGCGCTTGCAACTAATCCTGGGGCTACTTGTACTGGTATTGCAGGGGCGTCTCAGGGTAGTTTAACCAATAATGACTATAATAGCTTAATATCTTCATTAGGAAACTTTGTACAAGTTGCAGGTAATGCTTCTGGCAGTATTCCATTGCAGGTTAAGATCAGCACTGAAGAGTCTAGCTCGAACACTACATTGAATGCTCTTACTGTCACTGATTTTGATAGTGTTAGAGCCATAAATGTCAGACGTACATTCCCTAATACGTCTGCTTACACCGATATTAATCTTGATTTTCGTAATAGTATAACTACTCAACCAATTTTTTTAACTAATGTTGCTCTTAGCGCTTTTGATATTGATTATGCGAATAGTAATGGCAACACTTTTGATGATTTTGTACAAATTACTGGAGTAAACGAAGCTGGGACTACTATATCTGGCACCTTTAAATCTGTAACTGGCTCAAATATTACATTCAGCGACTCTTTACAAGGCTTGTTAACTAGAACAGTCAGCGACCCTAATTGCCCAGCCAAAAATCTTGGCACCCAATGTCAAGGATCTGTACAATTTTCTCAGCCAGTTAGTTCTGTTAAAATTCGTTACTCCAATACAGGGTATCTTCGTACATCAACTAATCAGGAAATTGATTTTCGAGTAGACAATTACTGCTATGTTCCTCAGTATATATTCTCTGGTACAGTATTTGATGATAACGGTGGTATTACTGATACCCAAGCTGATGCTAATAACGCCAATATTACTAGTGGTACCTATTTTAATAAACCAAACTACTTTAACGGTGTATTTAATACCCCTCAGGAATTAGGTATTAGTGGGAGTAATGTAAGATTAGCCAATTGCGCAAACAACTCTATTACTTATCCAACCCAATCGGTAATTAGAAACGGGGCTTCTGTCGGTGAGTATCAAATCAGTATTCCTAAAACAACACTGGCTAATAATACTAATCTTTGTTTGGTAGAGAGTCGAACAGGGGCTACTTATCCTATTCGCACTAGTAGTGAGAGCAGAAATGTTGGTTTCTCAGCAACCACTTATAATTATCCTAATAACAACTTTGGTAGAGTCATCGCTGCGAATGCAGCTTTGGTTCTGCAGAAGTACCAGTTTGTAAATGATTGCAATGCCGGTACTTTAGTTTACGCCTCAGTTCCTATGACTGGCGATCCAAGAACTGGGTTCAGTATGGATCCTATCCAAAATAATATCACTCCGCAGCAGTGTATTGCTTATAAGATAACCGCGACCAATCGCGCCAATCTTGCTATTAATGACTTTATCATGAGTGATGTGCTTCAAAAGAAAGGGGTAAATAATGCACAGGTAACGTCTATACGTGTGGCGCCTACCGATAATAATGGCAGTTATGCTACTGATAGTGTCGCTCTTGGTTTGAATGGTACGGTCAAAACTACTGCATTGATGTTGCAAAAAAATACTAAAAGTGATTTTTATTTCAACACCAAATACGGCACTACTGTGAATCCTTAGTAACTATTCCCCCTTGCTATATTATCAACCCTAAAGAATATTTTTTACTGACAAAAGCCCTATCTCTATAGATAGGGCTTTTACCGTTTGTGTACTCCAAAATACCATTTGTCGTTTTTGTGGTGAATATTTGTATTGTTTGCGTGACAATCACATTAAGGAACAATTCTAACTTTATCAGCATCTCTTATTCATAGTTGATTGCAGTTTTTACATTGCATGGGACGAAGTCAAGATTGACTTGATAATAATGGTTTAAGCAAGGAATACGATATGAAAGGTTTTAATTTTTTACGCAGTGCCATATTAGCAAGCTTAGCGTCGGTAATAGCATTAAGTGCTGCTCACGCCAATGATGCCTTAAAAATGGATTTAACAGCCAATCAAGTCACCAAAAACGCCGAAGGTAAGATCTCTTATCTACCAGTTCGTAATGCTCCAGCGGGTACGGTCATTCAGTATAAGGCAACATACAGCAATATTATTAACAAAGATATCCAAGATCTGGCGGTCGTATTACCTATCCCTGCCAATATGGCTTTCACTGGTGAAGCTAATCCTACCAGTGCTCAAGCCAGTATCGATGGCAAGAACTATGCCGATATGCCACTGATGCGTAAAGTCGATGGCAAAATGGTTAAAATTCCGTTTTCTGAATATCGTACCCTGCGCTGGAATATCAAGTTATTACCAGCACAGAAGTCTGCCGCCGTGGCACTTAACACGATCGTCAACTAGACCTCTCCTTCAACTCACAAAATCTTGCTCTTCTAATTTTAGGATATCTATATGAAATCAAATAATTTTAATTATAGCCTGTTAGCCGTTGGTGTTGCTGCGGTGATGGGTATCTCTACTGGGGCTATGGCGGCTAAGCCTACTGGCGGTACTGGCACAGGTAGTTTCGATGTCACTAACAAAGCAGAAGCCACTTATAAGGTTGCTGGTAACGACCAGTCGCAAACCGCTACTTCTAATGAAGTAACAGTCAAGGTCAATGAGCTTAGCTCATTTAGCCTACTTAATGACAACGTTAATACTCCTATCAATCCACAAGCTAATTCAACAGCTACTTTCACACATACCTTAAAGAACGAAGGTAACGTAAATGATAGCTATATTTTAGATTTAAAAAATGTTAACGGAGATGATTTTGATTATAGTGGCTATGTAGTCACTTATACAAAAACTAGCAATGGCACGTCTCAGAACATTACACTTGATGCTAATGGAAAAGCTACTACTGCTATTACTTTGACACCCAACGAAACTGCGAGTATCACAATTGTAGCGACTGCTAACACTGCACGTAGTATGGATAAAAACGGTATCTTAACAGTTAGTGCTGAAAGTGCTTATTTAAAAGCTAAAAATACAGGTACGCCTGCAGCCTATACAGCGTCTAATACAGACAACGCAAAAACCACTACGCCTGTCTATGCTATTACTAAATCGGCAGCTACTAACCTTGGTAACAAAAACTTAGATCTTAATAATGCCAACGCTTATATTGATTATACTATTACGGTCAAAAACGAAGGTAACATTAATGGTACCGCAGTCACTATTGAAGATGCTCTACCTAACGGTTTAACACTAGTCCCTTCTACACAAACGGATATTTATACTGCTCCAGTCATAAAACGTAATAACGCTGTTATTACCGTAACTCCAGAGATTTCGACTAATAAAATAACATTCAAGAATGTTGATATCGCTAAAAACGATGTAATTACCATCACTTTCCGTGCTAAAAAATCTAGTGCTGCTACTTCAACTAGTGATTTCTCAAACTATGCGACCGTTAAAGACAACACTAAAAACGATGTTGATGCTAACACTCCTGATTTAATTGATCACTCAAATGACAAAACCAATGCTGGTGTTGCAGAAGTGAACTATGAAAACCCAGTAGGCACAGGTCCTTATCCAGGTAAAGACGATAACACTAATGCGACAGTAACCACTACAAACCAGACTCGTTCTATAACTATCAGTGAAGGAGTTAATAAAGAAGTGCCTTTGTTAACACCTAATACTGAAAATAAAGTTGGCAATACTTATATCTACACTATCACTAACAATGGTACTGATATTACAGAAGCAGCAACCGCTAATTCTGTTACATTCTCTGTTAAGCCTACTGCTAGTAAAATTAATGGTGTAGATGGTACTACTGATAACACTGACATTAGCATAGCCCGGGTGTTTGCAGATATTAATAACGACGGTGTTTTTAATATTGGCGACATAGAACTTACTGGCACTCAAGTTGGAACGACTTCAGAGTATACCTACGATTTAAATCAAGCAAAAACAACAGGTTTTGCTGCTGGTACAGCTAATGCTATTAAAATAGGTGTGCAAGTATCAACTTCTGGTACTGGTAGTAATCTTGTAGGTGGCAAAAACAACATTAATGACTCTGAAACCTTGACCTTAGCGGTATTACCACAAGGGTCAGTAAATGGTACACCAAAACCTGTTGATGTCAGCACTACTTCGAAAACTACTATGCAAGGTATTAATTTACAGAAATACCAGATAGTTGCTAATTGTGAGGCAGCACTACCTGCTGATAATAATGCTGCTTGGTCGAGCACTGCTACTACCGCAACTTCTGGACAGTGTATCTTCTATAAATTAGAAGCGAAAAATACCTTTACTGAAAGTAATAGAGCTATTAGTAACCTTGCAATTTCAGATACATTGATGTCATCTGTTACGTATCAGGGCAACTTTACTCCTTCAAAAGCAGTGACTGCACCAACTCAAATTGCTGCTCCGTTAATCAAAGGGATTTTTGCCACTTTAAATCCGCAAGAGACAGTAAATATCAGATTCTCTGTAAAACCTTCACAATCAGGCACTAACTAAATAGTAAGTATCAATTTATGAGCATTTTCGAGTGCTTGTAGATCCCCTCTAGCTTGACCTAATTCTTTTATATTAGCCAAGCTAGAGAATCTCTACCCTTACCCTCACTGATATTTTATTGGATAAGCGACATATGACTCTATCTACCATGACACCGTCTAATCGTACTGCATTGTGTTCAGCGAAGATCTCTGCGCTGTCATTGGCAATGTTGCTTATGCAATCAAATATCGCGATTGCAGCTGATGCAGCAAATCCTAATCTGCAAATCATCAACAATATTGCAAATGCTAGCTATAACGTCAATAACCAGACTGACGTCACAATATCTAGCACCTCAAACCAAGTACAAGTCAAAGCCTCAGACCTTCCTGAATACGGTATTGAACTCACTCAACAGCCGTTACTCACCGTTATGCCTAACGCCTTGGTCAACTGGGTAAATGTCCTAAGCAATACCAGCTATAGCAAACAGACTGTTGAGCTAACATTAGCTGTATCTCCAACGCTCTCAAACTTAAAAATCTATCAAGATCTAAATAAAAACGGCGTCGTTGATAGTGGTGATACTGAAGTTATTTTCGATAATTTAAGCGCACAAATCAAACTTGGACACAGTGAAAGTATCCAGTTTATCGTGCAAGCTTTATCAGATGCTAACGGCAAAAGTGGCGATACTGCAGATATTAAAATTGGCGCTGTCGTTCTAGAAGACCCATCCGTATCGAGTGTCAACGTGACTGATAGACTGATCATCGTTGAGCCTGAAATCAAATTTACAACTCCTAAATTTGACGCAAACAAAACCACCTCACAAATCGATGAAAACGTCTATATCGATGCCAGCTATGCGCAGTGTAACGTTCAACTAGATAAGCCAGATCAAGTATGGGTCACGATTACCTCTTTATTGACGGGTGACAAATACGCATTGAAAGCGATTGAGACGGGCAATAGTACTGGTAAATATCAGCTATCAGCACCAACACAAAACAATGCCAATGCTATCAATGACAAATTTATTCAGACTCTAGCAAATGACACGTTGACTGCGAGTCTAGACGCCTGTATCGCGCCTTCTGTCGGCACTGGCGCTGAGCAGCTACCAAGCGAAGGTGACTTCACCGTACGTATAGATGACTTAAATACACAAATCAATATCGTCGATGATAGCCCAAGCTTAGTCGTCACCAAAGAAAGCGACGTTAAAAGCGCTGAATTTGGTGATTATGTTAGTTACACCATCAATATCACCAATAGTGGCAACTCTACCGCTTACGATGTACAACTAAAAGACGCCCTACCACGTGGTTTTGCTTATGTAGATGGTAGTGTACGTATCAACCAAACTGCTGATATCAATATCGACCAAGCGCAAACCACTGAGTTTAAAGCTGATGGTAAATATCAGGTGCTAAATTTAGGTAATATGGCAAATGGCGACAGTAAAAAAATTACTTACCGTGTCTTAATCGGTTCCTCATCATTGGGCGGTGATGGCATCAACCGCGCGACTGCCGTTGCTAGCAATGAGCAAGGTAAAAGCTTAGTTTCAAGAGAAGCACAGTGGAAGATTGAAGTAGAGCGCGGCGTCATGAATACTGATGGCATCATCATCGGTAAGGTCTACCACGATATCAACCGTGATGGCATTCAACAAAAAGAAGATGGCGAACTTGGCGTTGCAGGCGTGCGTATCTACATGGAAAACGGTAACTTTGTCGTGACTGATCCTGAAGGTAAATATAACTTTTATGGTGTCAGTGCCAAAACTCACGTCTTAAAAGTTGACCGCACCACCATCCCTCACTCAACCGAGATGGTCACCCAAAGTAATCGCAATGCGGGCGATGCTGGCAGCCGTTTCGTTGATTTAAAATATGGCGAATTACATCGTGCCGATTTCGGTATCGTGGTCGGTATGGGCGATAGCACTGAGCGTTTGAATACAGAGCTTGTCGCTCGTAGCAAATCAGTAAGCGCTAAGAATGATAGCCTTGAGCAAGCAGTAAAAACCGAGCTAACCCTAGATCCTGACTACAATCGTGACTACAATCGTGACTACAATCGTGACTACGATGATAATGTAGACGCCAGTGGCTGCAACATCAATGGCGACTTAGATCTGGGCAGCAACTGTGACTCTGCTATCGTCAATGAGATGATCAATCCAGCCGCCAATCGTGTTGATATGACCGTCACTACGGTAGCACCGCCAGTAGAAAAAGAGCTGGAAGAATATCTCAAAGAAGTGGCTAACAATGACGTGGCTTTTATCAATTTAAACGAAGGTCAACAGCTCAGCACTTATAAACAAATGGTACAGGTGCAAGCGCCACTAGGTTCAATATTTACACTATATGCCAATGGAAAAGCAGTATCAGAACAACAAATCGGCAAAACAGCTGAGCAAGAAAAACAGAATGTGACTGCCTTTGATTACTATGCCGTCGACTTAAAGCGTGGCAACAATATCTTGCGCGGTGTCGCTACTGACGTGAATGGCAAAATTATCTCTGAGCAAACCATTAAAGTATCAACGCCAGACAATTTACAAGCCATTGACTATCGCACTCAAGCGCAGCTAGTACCGGCAGATGGCGTTAGCGATTATCAAGTCGTTATTAGCCTAAAAGACCGTGATGGCCGTCCTTATATCGCCTCAACACCTATCACTATCGATACCAATATCGGCCGTATCAATCTTAATGACAGCAGTAAAGATCAAGCTGGTACGCAAGTTATTGTCTCAGGTGGTGAGCTACTCATACCCGTGACTGCACCGAGTGTACCGGGTAAAGGTGAGTTGGTCATCGACACTGGTAGCAGTAAACAGATTATCCCGTTACAATTTACCGCGCAATTACGTCCTCTCATTGCCGTCGGCATCGTCGAAGGCGCGATCTCACTTAAAGACTTTGATGGCAGCAGCATTACTGACGCCCAAGGCGCTTTTGAGCAAGAGCTCAATGATTTCGCTGGTAACGATGACTATACCGCTTCTGGTCGCGCCGCGATGTTCCTTAAAGGCAAAGTACGTGGCGATTATCTGCTCACTTTGGCTTATGACAGCGACAAAAAAGGCGAGCGTCTGTTCCGTGATATCGAGCCTGGTGAATACTATCCTGTCTATGGTGATTCATCAGCCAAGGGCTTTGATGCGCAATCTACCAGCAAACTCTATGTGCGCTTGGACAAGGGCCGCTCATTTGCTATGTATGGCGACTTAAAAACTCAAATCGATAACGATGAAGGTATTAAATTAGGTCAATATAACCGTACGTTGACTGGCCTAAAAGCCCAGTATGAAGATAGCAATACTCGCATTACCGCCTTTGTCGCGGAGACGAGTACCAGCCAGCGCGTCAATGAGACTCGTGGTCTTGGTATCTCAGGCCCTTATCCATTGGCTGAAAACTTTGATGCCGTATTAGAAAACTCAGAAACTGTCGAAGTGATCACTCGTGACGCCAACAATCCAGGCTTGATCATTAGCCGTGAGACCCTTACCCGCTTTGCTGATTATGAAATTGACCCTATCAGTCGCAGCTTATTTTTAAAAGCCCCTATCGCTAGCCAAGACATCGATGGCAACCCTATTTATCTACGAGTCACTGTAGAAGTAGATGAAGGCGGCGAAAAATACTTGGTCGGTGGCATTGCTGCCAAGCAGCAGTTGACTGATAAAGTCGCCATCGGTGGTAGCTATGTCAACAGTGCTGATCCTCTTAACAAAGAAGAGCTGGCTAGCGTCAACAGCGTTATCAAGTTTAACGATAAGCTAAAACTGGTCGCTGAATACGCGATGAATAAAGCTGAGAATCCAAATTTTCAGCCAAGCAATCAAATCAATGCGACAGAATTAGACGGTCAGGACGCAGAAGGTAATGCCTTGCGTATCGAGCTTGACTTTGATAACCAGAAAAACACTCGTGCCAAAGCTTATTATAACGATACTGACGAAGGTTTCGTGACTGGTGCCTCGCCGCAGACTGCTGGGCGCGCTGAATCGGGCGTCGAAGTCACTCATTTAATTAATGATAAAAAGACCGCGCTAAAACTAGAAGGCGTGCGCACTAAAGATCATACCACTGATGCTAGCCGCCAAGGTGTCTTAGCCAGTATTGAACAGCGTTTGAGCACCAACATCGTTGGCGAGATTGGCTTACGTTATTATAAGCAAGATGCGACAGCGGCTTCACGCAATATCCAAGCGGTAACAGACGTCGTAGATGTGACTGACAACACCATCTTTAATGACGATATTATCAATCAATCAGCGCTAAATAATGTCAGTGATTCTGAAAAAGATATTGAAGGTACTACCGCCCGCGCTCGTATCACGGCACGGTTACCCAAGCTCAATGACTCTTTAGTATTTGCAGAATATGAGCAAGATATTGATAACAGTAATCGTAATGCCACCTCCATCGGAGGCGAGACGCCGCTAGGTGGTTTAGGTCGCCTATACGCCCGTCATGACTTGATCAACAGTCTATCTGGTAGCTATGGTCTTGATGATACTGAAGAACGCCAGCGTACCGTATTTGGTTTTGACGCCAACTACATGACAGACGGCAAAGTCTATAGCGAATACCGCATGCGCGATGCTATCAGTGCCCGCGAAGCTGAAGCGGCCATTGGGCTTAAGAACAAATGGTATGTCCAGCAAGGTTTAACCATCAATACTTTATTTGAGCGTGTTGAATCATTAGAGGGCGATACCGAGAACACCGCAACGGCAGCTGGCATTGGTGTAGAGTATCTTGCGAAAGAAGATTACAAAGCCTCGGCGCGTTTTGAGAAGCGTTGGGGTGAGACCAGTGACACATTGCTAGGTAGCGCTGGTATTGCTTATCGCTATACTGATGATGTGACTCTGTTGGCCAAAGACATCTACTCACGCGTCAATTATGACGATGGCAATCGCACGATTAATCGTTTCCAGCTAGGAGCTGCCTATCGTGATTATGATAGCAATCAGTTAGACATGTTAGCCAAGCTTGAGTATCGCTTAGATGATAACAGTACGGGCGATGACGCCTATCAAAAAGACGCCGTTATTTGGTCATTGAGTGGTAACTATCATCCAACGCGTCCGTTGACGTTATCAGGCCGTTACGCGGGTAAATATACTCAGTTTGATGCTGATAATATCAGTAGCGACAATACAGCCCATGCGCTTTATGCTCGTGGTCTATATGACATCAGTGAGCGCTGGGATGTGGGCTTGCAAGCAGGCACTTATTGGAACAAACAAGCAGATGATATGTCTTATATGCTGGGTGCGGAAGTAGGCTATAGCCCGATGACCAATCTTTGGTTGTCACTAGGTTATAACTTCATGGGCTTTGAGGATGAAGACATCGCTTATGACGATAGCACTATGGAAGGCGCTTACTTTAGATTACGTTTCAAGTTTGACGAAGACCTATTCAAACGTGATGATCCACGTAAGAACCAGCGTTTGACGACTCACTCTACATTGTAATTTATCCCCATTGTCGTGTTATCATCTGACGACAATGCGGGCGTTATCGCGCTGTTCATCATATTATATGACAGATATATTTTAATAAGCGATGAGATCAGCGCCAAAAACCGCAAGTACCAACACCAATATTGATACTGCTCCGCTTAATATGAGGTTTTGCATCATGCCTAATCCTGCCGACAAAGCAGCCCATTATAAACAGCCTATAAAGGCTTTATTATCAACCGTTTTCTTCCTAACAATGACCTCGGTTGCATCGGCGAGTCATCATACTCCTGAAGTGGCAGTAACCCATGACGCTACTCACTGTGCCAATGAGGTTCAAACTCAATCTCACCACCCAAAATACCAAAGTACGCGCCAACGTGCTATGAATTGTATGTTGACAGAGTTACAACCATATCAACAAAAAAATATGAGCGCACGTCAACAATACTTTGCCTATAAAGCTCAGGCCTGGCTTAACTACGCTATCCATCAAGATAGCATGAATAGTCGTTCACCTGCTGGACAGCAAGCAGCACAGGCAGCAGAGACGATTTTGACTACCTTAAAAAATGGCAAGGAACAAGATCTCAACCTTATTCAAGACATACCCTCAAACTCTGCTCTCATGCGCCCCGATCTATGGGCAACCTTAAGCGCGCTAAAAGATAGCGGTGGTATCGAGTCAGCACCACGAGAGATAGCTTTCAGCGAGGTCGCTTTAATTTGGGCTGATACGAACCAATGCGAGCGCGGCTCGCGGGAATCAGGCATCCATTTTCGCATGGCAGATCGTTGGCTTGAACAAGCCCGCGAAGCATACGTCAATACCCATGATTCACAGACCAACGTCGCTTTGGAAGAGCTGATCGTCAGCTATTATAAGCAATATGAGACATTAGATGCGAGTGCTGATAGTTGCCGTGGGCAAGTATTGACGCCTATCCGTTAAGTCCATTATTATCACTGCTCAGCAAGGCAGTAAATACAAAAAAGCCGACATATTATGTCGGCTTTTTTTGTATTTACTTAGCAGACATTAGAGCATGTTAATCACACTCTAATGTCTATGCATCATCTAAATAGCGAAAAAACTAGCGATTCTTACGCGGTAGCTTTTCTGGTAGATAGCAACGCAAATAAGCGATAAATGCAGTGTTTGCTTCTTGGATATATTCATTGGTAATGCTTTGATGACGACGATAAGACAATGTGAATATCGCATTAATAATGCTATAAGCAATCAATAGCGTGTCTTGAATATCGTGGAAACTCGGCATCTCATAGCGCTCTGATAAACGCTTATAAACCAAATCGACGATTTGATGATCGATATCTTCACCAAAACTATCACCTTCAAAATCAGGCGTGTTCGTGTCATAAATGAGCTTGGCTTTGGTTTCGTCGTTATGGAATATCGTCACACAATTATCAATAAGCGCCGTCAAATAGCCCTGCCATCTGTCATAATTACCAATATCGACTGTTTCTACTATTTCTAATATTTCGATAGCATTCAAAAAACGCAATGCTAAAAATATTGCTTCTATGTTAGGAAAAAAGTGATAAGCAGAAGCTCTTGGAATGCCTGCTTCTTCACATACAGCTGCCAAAGTAATGTCATTGATAGGTTGTGTTTCACTTAACTTCTTGGCACCAGCCAAAAGTTTTTGACGGCGCGCACGGCCTTGTTGGCTGGTAAACTTAAACTTATTCGGGACCAGTTTTTTTGCCAGTTCCGAATCTACCAACACATCTTCAATCTTTTCGTCTTTATTTTCGCTCATCATAAGTCTCTTAATGTTACACCCTATTTTATAAATATAATCTTCAATAGATAGTATTCGCCCTAAATTGAAGAATTACATCCTATTAGCTAATAATGTAGCACTGATATTAGCGCTACTATGTCTAATGGAGAGGCATCATAAACGCTTGTACACTATCAAGCAAGGGAGATAAATGGGTTAAAAATTAATGTATAGGTCAATCATTTAATAGCGTTAACCACGTAATGTAAAAAATTTAATCATTGAGTTTAATTTTCGCTCTTATAATACCATGATCGATGACCCTATCTGCATAGTCCCACTTTAAATGGTCATTGAAATAGTCTACTCTTTCAACCTGACCCAGTGAAAACTTGCTATCAGGAAGAAACTCTTCTGAAACAAATAATTGATCAATCACTTCTGGCATACCTTGATATATATGGGTATATGCCACATCTTTCATCCAACCATAGCGTGCTTGGATACGGGCAGCATCGAATAATGCAACATCGCGCATGCCTTTGTCATAATTAACTTCACCAGTCTCAGCCATCAATTGGGTGGTGACGCTACCGGTGACATCATTCATATCGCCTAACAAAATCAATGGCTCACGAGTATGACGTAAGCGCTCTATAATAGACATGCGAATAGAAGCTGCTTCTGCGGCGCGCATACATAAGCTACGGAGCTTGGCACGGACTCGAATATTTGGATCGTCCATGTCTTCTAACAAATTGCCACTTTCATCACGCAAGAAAAATGCCCGTTTGCTTTTTAGATGCGCCGTAATAATCGTTATCGGTTGACCAAAGGCATCGACCCGCACTACCAATGGTGGACGATTAAAGCGCTGGTAAGGACCAATATCAGGGATATCAATCACCGCTTTTGGTGCAATATCTTCAAGCAAGCGGCTTTCTAATTGCTCAAAACGGCTAATAATACCAACGGCAGGAGTGTTTTGTGCCCCTTTGCCATGGGTATAAGGGCTTGAACGGTCGTTACTTGCCAACGGAACAACAACATGCTCGGGCTTAAATCCCAACGACACCGCCAACGCTTCAAGCGCATTACTATCCCAGACTTCTTGTACCGCAATAATATCAGCATGTGCTTTTGCTAATAAATCGGTGATGCCGCTTAGCTTGTGCTCGTATTCATCGTTACTGTAAGCTGGCGCATTGTCATAATAAATTCGGTTAGGATTGGCAAAATTGAGCAAGTTGGCAGTGGCAATATAAAATTGTCTGGCGCTTTTAGCTTCCGCATTATTGTTCATAGATTACCTATTATTTTTATTCTAGAATATTGCTTCCAAAGATGATTGGCTGTTTAATATATTCATACTTAGTAATATACAGCAAAAAAGCCTCCAAAGAAATCTTTGAAGACTTTAAAATAGCATAAATTGAAAGTATTTAGTCTATTAGCAGACCCAAGTCTACAATCAGACTAAGCCCAGTGATAAGGTAGTAAGCTTATATACTGTCTACTTACTTAAATCAAATGTGCTGTTAGTTTCGCTTATTACGATACACGATTCCATGCGTCATACGATGCTTTGCGTGCTTCTTCCCACTCCATGCGTGATTCACCTTTTACTTCATGCCATGAGCGCTCTAATTCAGCTTCATGGTCTTCAAAACGTGCATCCGCAGGATAACGAGCACGGTTGGCGTACCCTACTGCATAAGCTGGATGTAGATCACGGTCGAAGTCATAACCTTCTTTGTAATAATCAACATTTGCATATTCTGCACGCCAGTAAGCTTCTTCACGTGTTGGATCAATCGCTTCTGCTGCTGCATGTCCTGCACCGCCACCAACGATAGCACCAATCGCACCGCCAATGAGTGTGCCAAGTGGTCCTGCCATTGTACCGATTGCTGCACCCGCTGCTGCGCCGCCAAGACCACCAATAGCTGTGCCTACTGGATGCGAACCTGGCTCACCTGTGATGATATCAGCATTCAGATCCTGCTTAGCTTCTTTTGACATATGCTTTACTTCACTGCGATCAATACCGTCATAGTTACTCATAATTTTATCCTTAAATTAATTTGTTATATTTTAGATTTATTAAGTGCTAAAAATTAGCGGTCTTACTCGATTCATGTGTTACTTGAGTCGCCTAAAGTATAGAAATTTATGGATAACAACAGATAGATAGGTTGTGTAAATTGTGTCCAGATTGCGATTGCCTTGCGTTACAGCCTGTATCTTTATAATGATTTTGTAGGACAGTGAAGCGTTTTAAGTAATTTTTCATTGAGTTGTTACAATATTTTAATGTGTCTGTTCAATACTTATAAGGATGTCAATGCTCTATCGATGGCTCGTTGCCACTTATCAAGATGTTGTTCACGGATATCACTGGACATTTGGGGTTCAAAAATCCGATCGACTTGCCATGATGCTTGCATCGTCCCTTCATCATATAGCCCCGTTTTTAAACCTGCGAGTAATGCTGCACCTTTGGCAGTGATTTCTGTATCTCTCGGACGCAGGACAGGCACATCGAGTAAATCAGCTTGAAACTGCATCAATAAGTCATTGTTAGCCGCGCCGCCATCTACTCTTAGCTCAGTTAATGGATGAGGACTGTCTTTTTGCATGGCAATGAGCACATCATAAGTTTGATAAGCAACTGCCTCTAACGCAGCACGAGCAATATGGGCTTTCGTCGTGCCGCGGCTCATACCAGTAATACTCGCGCTGATATCGGAGCGCCAATAGGGTGCTCCTAGCCCTGTGAATGCAGGCAGTAACACCACTTCTTCACTACTATCAACTTGGCGGGCTAAATCTTCGACTTCACTGCTGTGTTGAATCATACCCAGATTGTCCCGTAGCCATTGGACAATAGCACCTGCCATAAACACACTACCCTCCAAGGCATAAGTGACTTCTTTTCTGGGTGGCTGCAACATGCGTTTGCCTGACTGTACAATTTGATCGAACGATAAATTGTCTGGACGAGTCGGTGTGGATTTTCGTTGCCAAGCGATTGTCGTTAGTAGTTTATGCTCACTCAGTTTGGGTTTTTGACCAATATTCATCAGCATAAAACACCCAGTACCATAAGTGTTTTTAGCCATACCAGCATCGAGGCAGCCTTGTCCAAAAAGTGCCGCTTGCTGATCGCCCAATACCGCTTGAATAGGAATTTGTTTGGCAAACAGTCCTTTTTTAGTTTTACCAAAGTCACCATCAGATGGTAGGACTTTAGGCAAAATATTCATGGGTATCGCAAAACGGGCGCACAGCTCTTCTGACCACTCAAGCTTGTGGATATCATATAATAAAGTACGGGAAGCATTGGTCACATCAATGACATGCTCGCCACCGGTGAGCTTATATATGAGCCAACTGTCTATAGTACCAACCGCTATTTCTCCTCTACTGGCTCGTACGCTCAATTTCGGATTGTGCTCTAGTAACCAAGCGATTTTGCTGGCGCTGAAATAAGGATCTAAACGTAGGCCTGTAATGCGTTGCACTTCGCTTGTCACATCATCATGGCTGCCATTCATCATGCTACTGGCACTCTCAGCTGCGAGTGTTTTACAGTAGTTCGCCGTACGGCGATCTTGCCAAATGATGGCAGGGGCTAAAGGTTTACCCGTTTGCTTATCCCACATGACAATAGATTCACGCTGATTGGTGATCGCGATACTGGTGACGTCGGTAGCAAGCAGCCCTGCTTGATTAATCACATCATGGGCACAGCTAATCTGCGTTTGCCAAATTTGTTGCGCGTCTTGCTCGACAAAGCCCGCTTTTGGGGTTTGTAAAGTGGTGGGCTGCTGTGCCATTTTTATCGGACGCGCACGATCATCGTACAATATCGCTCGACTCGATGTCGTCCCTTGATCCAAAGCCAAAATATATCCTGCCATTACTCACATCCTATTTTGTTGCATTCATTTTTTACATTTATATTTTATAGCCCAGTCTTTATTGATGGCACATACTTTTTGTGAGTAACGCCTATCGTAATAGCCAGTTTTATTTACATTAGCACTGCGCCAATGAGCAATTGCTGACAGTTAAAATAAATGCCATTCATTTTAATCTTGCTCAACGCTATAAGGTGCTGAAATATAGCACACACCACTGTTATGTATAGTTTATAAGCTGCTTTGTAGTACAACAATCATAACTAACCATCATTTTCGCTGAAAACTTTTAAAAGTGATCTAAAATCGATTTAAATGCTAATGACTTGATAAACCTTTTATTATTAATTAACAAATGATGTTATTATTTGTCTTAACACCCGACCTCTAACATAAAATCATGGCTTATTCAACGCACAGTAAGCAAATACTGAGCATTGACCCGTCACCATTGTGCCACTACAGTGTAGCGCTTGTTATCCATAACAAAATGTTGGCTGCTGTTAATGGTTGACCATATTGAACTGTTTGAACAGGGTTTGACCATAACAGTTGATGTTTTTGATACTTTTTTGCCTGACTCTAAAATACTTTGCATTCTAATTAATGGCTTATGTGACTTATGAAATTTGCTTTATCGACTCTGTCTACTGCGGTGATGACGATTACGTTCATGGGTTTAGCAGCGCCTGCTTTTGCAAGCGCTACTGATCATAATATCGAGTCACCGAATGGGGTCACAGCCGTTGCAGTGACGCAAATTATCGATGCTGACACTCAATACAGTACTCAAAGCAGCATTCAAGACAGCGCTCAAAACAGTACTCAAAAAAATGAGATTCAAAATAGAAGGTCAACGACAGATACGGATATGGGTCAAGCTGAGCAAAAAACTGGCTTAACAACGCTTATCGATCCCATTACCCATAAAAGTATTGATAATAGTTATCCATTAGCAGTATCTAGCCTGTTAAGCCTTGAGCAAGCTCAAAATATCTTATTACAAGTGTCACCGAAACTGGCCGCCAATCAAGCGGCGATTGCTGCTAGTGAATATCAAACGGATGCGCTCAAAACTTTAGACAATCCATTGGTGTTTGCCCAACTATCAGCCAACGCTTACAACTTAGACGCGGATCTTGACTTATCATCATTGAAAAACGGTATTGTTAATGACGTTAACAATGGTGTCGATAATGTGATTCCGCCTATTCCACCATTACCAGATTTGCCGAATTTTGGTGAATTGGTCGGTGAGCGTATCCCAGATTCTTATGAGTTAAAGCGCTCAGGCTCAACGGCTGGTGCAGGTCTGGGCGTGGTTTGGCCCATCTATACTGCTGGACGTACCAACGCTTTGACAGGTGCTTCCAATGCCCGTACCCAAGAAGCCGTCGCAGACAGCCTATTGGATAAAAACGAGCTTTATAATACCCTGATTGAGCGTTATTTTAAGGCACAGCTGGCCATCATTGCCGCTTATTTACGCGAAGATGCTTATGATACCTTGCAGCAGACTGACCATATGGCGCAGCGGCTTTTTGAAGAAGGTTTTATCTCACGTGTTGATCGCCTAGAAGCACAATCTGCGCTTGCCGATGCAAAAAGTGAGTCCGTCAATGCCAATAACGATGCTCGTCTTGCGATGATGGCTTTACAGCGGTTATTGCGTACCGACTATCGCATCAAACCTACGACACCGTTATTCGTCTCTAGCCGTCCTTTACCCGATGTAAACTATTTTCAGAATTTATCACTCACCAATCACCCAGGTCTACAAAAAGTCGCCGCCAAACGCGCGCAAGCTGAGCAGCTACATGCGCTATCAGATACTGGTCACAAGCCTACCGTCATGCTCTATGGCTACGGACAAATTGAAAAAGACCCCAGTTGGGTAGCCGGTATATCAGCCAGCTGGAAGCTGTGGGGTGGTCTTGATAAAAATGCATCACTCGCATCGAGCAATGCCAAAATACGCCAAGCGGATCTGTCTGAAATCGAAGTCAGTGACAATTTATTATTACTGGTCGAAAAAAACTGGCACGATGTTAATAATGCCCAATCTCGTTATCAGGCATTACAAAGTAACGTAGATCTGGCCGCAGAAGTCTTACGTTTGCGCCAGTTGGGGCTACAAGAAGGTGTAAATACACCGATTGAGGTAGTCCAAGCACAAACGCAGTCGCTTAAAGCACGTACTGAACAAGCGCAAGCGGCGAACAGCTATGTACAATCGCTGGCCGCACTCATGCAAAGCTGTGGTACGCCTCTTGCCTTTAATGCCTATCTTAATGCTGCTGATATTCGATTACCGACTTTGTATACTGAGTAATGATTTAATTTGAAAATGATAGATAGTGTGGATAAGCGTTTATATAGTTGATTCGATTTTAAAGTATGACAAGGCAGCTGAGCGAAGAGGTATATTTGATACCTCAAGCGAGGTTAACGCCGCAATACTATTACAGTAGCCTGACCATACTAATTATCATAAAGCTGTCAATAACCATACTATTGCTAACTCTATTGTGAATACTGTTTTATGAAAAACCCGACTTCTAAATTAATAAGTAACTGGCTGCAGCCTTCATTAAAGACGTGGCGTATTGCGAACAACTCTAATGTTTGGGCGCACTGCGCGAGCGTGGGATTTTTTGGTTTTTTATCAATTTTTCCAGTAATGGCGGTGTTTGTACTGCTTTATGGTCTCGCGTTTTCACCAGCTGAGATGCAAGAGCAAATCTCGATTTTGCGTCCGTTTATACCTGATACGGTGTATGAAGTCCTCAATTCACGCCTAAGCGCATTGGTCTCTAATACCACATCCGCGCTCACGTTCAGTCTTGTCTTATCGACCTTACTCGCCCTTTATGCTGGCTCTAAAGGTGTTAAATCTTTAATTATTCTGATCAATCTCGCCTTTCATATCACTCAAGAGCGTAACTTCATACAAAGTAACATTTTAGCAGTCAGCTTAACCTTTGGCGCGGTAGTAATCTTGATTATAGCGGTCTCTTCTATTGCTATTATTCCTGTAGGGGCAGCCTATTTCCCCTTCCCGCAAATAGCTAAAACGATTGCGCTTTGGAGCAGGTGGCCTATATTGGCTGGTATCATATTTTTGAGCTTTTTAAGCCTCTATCGCCTAGCCCCAAACCGTGACACCGTCGCGCTAAAAAAACTGGTGCCAGGAGCAGCTCTGTCGACCATTCTTTGGATTGTATTGTCTGTGCTATTTTCGATTTATGTGCAAAACTTTAATAACTATAGCGCTGAGTTTGGCGCGCTTTCAGCTGCCGTGGTCATTATGCTTTGGCTTTATTATTCAGCATTTATCGTCGCCTTTGGTGCGATTTTTAATTCTGAAGCCTTAGAAAGCGCCAAACCTTATGCTGTACGAATGTACTAATAACATACCCTTTATCCTCAATTTTGCTGCTTTAGGAATCTCACTGTCATGACTGAATCTACCAACGAATCAGACGACTCGCGCAAGTTAAACGACTCAGAGCAATCTACCGACTCAGTCAATAACCATAACGATCAAGCAACTGATGCTGAAAATGAGCAAGCAGTGCCTACTTATAAGCGCCATGCAGAAAAAGCGGATAAATCTGCCATGATAAAAAAGGCACTTCTGGCGCTATTGGTTCTGATTGTATTAGGCGTTATTGCCTATGGTCTATATAAAAGCAATCAGCATAGCGAACCTGAAGTCGTGACTTTGCAAGGGCAGATGCAGATGCAGCAAACCTCCATCGCTGCAAAAGTACCGGGACGTATTGCCAAAATTCTGGTCACAGAAGGTGATGCGGTGACGGTCGGGCAACAGCTGATTGAAATGGACTCGCCTGAGATTAACGCAAAGATCAATCAGGCGCTGGCTGGCAAGCAAATGGCACAAAGTCAGTTAGATAAAGCCGAAAATGGCGCCCGTCCACAAGAGATCGCTCAAGCAAAAGCGGCTTGGCAAGCCAACAAAGCTGCTTCTGATTTGGCAGAGAACACTTACCAGCGTGTCAACCGCCTTTATGAAGAAGGCCTTATGGCACGGCAAAAACGCGATGAGGCGTATGCGCAATATCTGGCCACTCAAGATCAAACTGAAGCGGCGCGCTTGCAATACGATTTGGCAAAAGAAGGCGCACGCAGTGAAGATAAATCAGCGGCGACAGCGCAAGTAGCGCAAGTCGATGCGCAACTAGAAGAAGCACTGGTGGCAAAAGAAGAAGCCAATTTAAAAAGCCCTATTGCAGGCATTGTGGACAATGTCATTGTCAGCGCGGGTGAAGTCATCGGACAAGGCGTGCCTATCTTGACGTTGGTCAATACCGATGAGCAGTGGGTCGTACTTAATGTCACCGAATCCTACTTAAACCAGTTTGCGATTGGTCAGCAATTTACTGGTACGATTCCTGCGCTGTCATCAGCAAATAAGCCTTATACCAAACAGTTTACCGTTTATGCTACGTCAACATTGTCTGACTTTGCCACTTGGCGGCCGACCAATAATGATGATGGATTCGATGTACGTACCTTTGAAGTAAAAGCACGTCCGACGACTCCCGATGCACGTATTCGCTCAGGTATGAGCGTTATTGTACGCGTCAATCCAGCACTTACTAATGCAAGCCAAGAGTAAGCCATGCATCTGATGAAGTTAAGTAAGGCTTTTTTACGTAGTGCTGCCTATGAGCGACGGTTTTTGACCAAAAATCCGTGGGACTTTAGTATGGTGGTCTGGATACCACTGGCAACCGTCCTACTGATTTGGTGGATATTTTCACAAACACAGATTACGGATTTGCCCATTGGGGTGATAGACCAAGACAATAGCCCGATTGCCAATACCGCGGTACGCTATTTGGAAGCCAGCCCTACTCTAACGGTTAGACAACTTTATTACTCAGAGGCTGAGGCAAAAGCGGCTATTTTGCAGCGTGATATTTACGCTATTGTCATTATCCCTGAAGATTTTTCTCGGCATATTTTATCTGCTGAGCCTGCTCCATTAATTTTACAAGTAAATGCTCAGTACGGTACACATTCGGGCATTATCCAAACCAGCGTTCAAGCGGTCGCTGGGACGTTATCGGCAGGCGTTGAGATACAACGCTTGGTCAAACAAGGCATGGCACCGTCGCAAGCTGCGATTGCTTACTCACCGATTGGCATACAGCGTATCAGCCTGTTTAATGCAGCCACCGATTATCAGCAGTTTTTGGCTTCAACGGTCATACCCGCGCTGCTGCATATTTTAGCGATGGTGATCGGTGCAACGACGATTGGTCGTGAGCTGCGGGATAAACGACTCGGCCACTGGTATCGCTTTATCAGTACAGGTCATCCCAATTTGACACGAATCACAAAAAACGAGTCAACATCAGGGCAAATATTAAATGCCGTAGAAAACAACCATAACATGAGCAAAAATGATCAAATCTCTGTCTCTAGTCATGCGAATGAAGATATGACGGAAAGTGCAAACGTTTTAGTCTTATTGTTTGGTCTGTTGGGCAAATACTTTTGGCCGACATTGGCCTTTAGCATTTGGGCGATGTTGGCTCTATGGCTTGCCACGCCGCAAGAATCCGTTGCCATGAGCTCAGTGCTTGCAACTTATGCTGGTTTGATATTATTAATAATGCTATCGTTTTGGCTGGGTGCTATCTTTACCTTAGGCTCATTTTCATTACGCATGGGCTTGTCTGCTACTGGTTTTATTTCAGCACCTTCTTATGCCTTTGCTGGTGTGACCTTCCCTTATATTGCTATCAGTGACAGTGCTCGGCATTGGTCAGATGCACTGCCACTCACTCACTATCTAAAACTGCACATTGCACAATTACAGATGCAAGCCCCTGTTGCTGTGTCATTGCCGATCGTCTATGGTCTGGCTATTGCCACGACGATTGCGATGACCCTGACTACTTTATTAACCAAACGCGCGCTGGCGCATCCTGAACGTTGGGGGGCGCGCTAATGTCATTACCACCAAAAGACCATTTATCTTCGACAACGTCAGATTCAATCAAGCAGTCTTCAACACCTAGTTTCTTAGGTAGTTTTTTACAGACCATTAAGGACATCTTTTCTGATAAAGGTGTGCTATTACTCTTACTGATTGCCCCTATTATTTATGGTTTTTTTTATCCTTGGCCGTATTCGACAGAAGTGGTCAACCATGTACCTGTTGGTATCATTGATAACGACAATAGTAATCTATCACGAACCATCGTTCGCTATGCGAGTGCCAGTCCACAGTTAGACACACAGCTTTTTCTCAACGAGCAGCAGGCTAAAGAGGCCATGTGGTCAGATGAAATCGCTGGGTACATGGTCATTCCAAGTGGGCTTGAGCAGCAAGTACTATCGGGAAAAGCGGCGAGCGTCAGCGTATTGGGTAATGGCGGCTACTTTCTGTTAAATAAAAACGTACAGATGGGCTTTTTAAAAGCAGTCAGTACGGTATCAGCAGGGATTGAAGTCAAAAAAAACGTGGCACAAGGTGCTTATTCAGCAACAGCGGCTGCTAATACTCAAGCGGTACCATTAGTAATTATCCCTTTATACAATCAAACAGAAGGTTATGGCGCTTATGTGGTGCCAGCGGTCTCTATTCTAATTTTGCAACAAACCTTATTAATCGCCACAGCGATGCTGATTGGTACATGGTATGAGCAGCGGCGACATGCGACAAGTATCCGTGGTTGGCTTGGGCGAATTGCTGCGCTCAGTATGTTTAGCTTCATTATTGGCTGCTTTTATTATGGTTGGACATTTGAGCTACACCACTATCCGCGTGGGCAAAACATGCTTGGCAGTTTACTGTTCCTTTTGTTATTTTGTCCAACCGTGGCGACACTTGGTTGTGTGCTTGGACTCTGGTTTCGCCAGCGCGAACGTAGTATGCAAATCCTAATTTTTAGCTCACTACCGATGTTTTTTGTCAGTGGTTATCCGTGGCCAGCAGATCAGCTGCCCACAGTTTTACAGATCATACGTTGGTTCGTACCCACGACACCGGGTATCAACACCTCCGTCCAGCTTAATCAAATGGGGGCTAGTATTTCCCAAGTTTCTACTGGATTTTATGCACTAGCCGCCTTATGGGTGTTTTACTTTGCGCTACTTATGTGGGTGCGCTGGCATGACGCGAATAAAGCACTTAAAACAGTGTCCTAAAGCAAAAGACGATTGCATGTCATTAGCGACTGCCATCAATAAAAGCCAAATCAATAATCCTGAATCAAAAAAAGCGCCTGCTAAATAGCAGGCGCTTTTTTATTTATAACGTTTTAATATTCTATCACTTAAAAAACACGATTAAGACCATTTAGTGCCGCCACGCGATACGCTTCTGCCATCGTTGGATAGTTAAAAGTAGTATTCACAAAGTACTCAAGTGTATTATTGCTCTTACACTTCATCACGGCTTGTCCAATATGGATAATCTCTGATGCATGGTTACCGTAGCAATGGATGCCTAAAATCTCTAACGTATCACGATGGAACAAAATCTTTAGTACGCCTGAGCGTTCACCAATGATTTGTGCACGTGCCAAATGCTTAAAGAATGCTTGACCCACTTCGTATGGGACTTTTTCGTCGGTTAGCTCTTGCTCAGTTTTACCGATACAAGAAATTTCAGGAATCGTATAGATACCAGTTGGCACGCTTGACACTGGTTCCGCATCGCTATCACCGACCATAAAGGCCGCCGCACAGCGTCCTTGGTCATAAGCGGCAGAAGCCAAAGATGGCCAGCCAATCACATCGCCTGCGGCATAGATATTTTCGATTTCAGTACAATAGGTATCATCAACTTTTAATTGACCACGGCTGTTTGCTTTTAGACCAATCGCTTCTAAGTTTAAACCTTCCGTATTACCTGAGCGACCATTTGACCAAAGAATGGCATCAGATTTGATGCGCTTACCACTCTTTAGATGCAAGACGACATAATCGTCATGCGTTTCAAGATGATCAATCTCTTCATTACTACGAATCAATACGCCAAATTGTCTAAAGTCATGCGCGATAGCATCGCTAATCTCGCTATCGAGATAACTGAGCAATTGATTTTGGTTATTAATCAAATCAACCTTATAACCAAGACCCGTAAAGATAGAGGCATACTCACAACCGATCACGCCCGCACCATAGATGATAATTTTTTTGACCACATAATCCATTTGCAAAATTTTATCAGAATCAAAAACGCGCGGATGGTTAAAGTCTAAAATTTCAGGGCGATAAGGACGACTACCAACCGTTACGATGGCTTTATTAAAGGTAATGGTTTCAAAGACATTGTCATCGGTTTCAACACGCAAAGTATGAGCATCAATGAAACTTGCCCAACCTTGAATCACTTCAATGCGATTGCGTTCATAGAATCGTGTGTGCGTACTAACCTGATTGCGAATGACTTTTCGAGCATTGGCAAGCACTCTATTTAGAGGAACTTGCTTGTACTCCATCGCCTTGGTAAACATAGGATCACGGCGAAAGTTAATGAGGTTAAATACCGATTGGCGCAGTGCTTTACTTGGAATCGTACCCACATGGGTAGAGTTACCACCTACCTGATCACGTGGATCAATGACCACCACTTTTTTGCCAGATTTAGTCAGTTTCATAGCTGCCGCTTCGCCAGCAGGACCTGCTCCTAAAACGACCGCATCATACTCATACTCGTGGTTATCGCCTTTTAAGCGACGTGAATCTTTCGTATAACCAGACTTGATATCGATTCGCGTATCATCGAGCGGATTAATAAGATCAGGATGGTGCATGACATCATCAGTGACCTGCTCATGGGTTTGTTCAATATTTTGTTTTTTATTTTTGCCTTCAGTATGTTCAGGATTCGGCACGCGACCGCTTTCTTTATTTGATACTTCGGTATGAATGTCTTTACCAATATCATTGGTCGCGTCGCTTGGTTTTTTAGTTCCCATCGTGTCCTCTTTACATTTACTTATTTATTTGATTTTTAGACTGTGTATGAATCAATAATTGCTTGAGTCAAAACCACACGACTAAGGCGTGCCCACCATACGTTGTGACACAATATTTTGCAGTGTCCAATGCCCAGTCGCGCTTTTCTGTCCCTCATCAATCTGCGGACGCGCACTAATCACATATTCTGTGCCAAGGCTTGGTTTAAAGTCATCAATCCAATCATAAGGTACCTGAAACACGCTGCCATCTTTACTTGATTTGGCCAGTAAACACTGCATCGGTAATGCCGAGGCACAGGCCACACGATTGGGCATGATTGTTAGCGTTTGCGCTTCACCCAATACAATGGTTGGGATATAACGTGGCTCAGGCACTGGCTCACGTGAAAAAGGTGACGTTTGGCAAGCACTCAGTAAACTGACCGCACTCAGCAAGCTGGCCAATAATAAAGGGGTCTTGCTAGACTTATAAGATGAACTCATAATATTCTCTATGTGATAATGAGATGGTATTAAATGATTATTAATAGTGATGCTTTAAATAATGGTTCTTTTTGGAGCAATCGTTATTGCTAAACCGTTATTACTAAATAATTAATTGATTCAAGCCATTCATTGATAGCTTATATTTTATTAGCCGATACGGCGTTTGAGACCCGTCATCTGCAAGATACGCGTAGCGATTTCTTCAACGGACATCTCAGAGACATCAAGGCTTGGAATACCATGCGTGATGTAAATCCCCTGTATCGCCCGCTGCTCTTGCTGACATTGCTGATAGCTTGAATAACGACTGCCCGCACGGCGCTCTTGACGGATTTTCACCAAACGATCGGTATCGATCAATAGACCGAACAGCTTGTCTTTGTGCTCGCGCAATGCTTTTGGTAATTGATTATCGTACAAGTCATCTTCGGTCAAAGGATAATTTGCTGCTCGAATACCGAACTGTAAGGCTAAGTATAAAGAAGTCGGTGTTTTGCCTGAACGCGATACGCCCACCAAAATAATATCGGCCGCATCGTAATGACGCGTACGCGCACCATCATCATTGTCTAAAGCGAAATGCACCGCGTCGATACGTTCTTTATAAGTCTCAGAATCCACATCGTCGTGTGCATGACCCGAATGTCCGTCAGGCTCCACACCCGTTTCTTCAGCGACGCGACCTATCAAACCCTCATACATATCCAAGTTACAGCTTTGGGCAGAATTGATCTTTTCACGAATATCAGGGTTAACAATCGTATCAAAGACTAATGGCAACAGACCATCTCGTTGATACGCCATGTTGATTTGCTCAACGGCGTCTTCTGCACGCTCTAAGCTATCGACATATGGCAACACTCGTGTTTCAAAAGGTACTGAAGCAAACTGACTCAAGATAGCGCGGCCAAGTGTCTCCGCGGTAATCGCTGTGCCATCTGAGATAAAAAACGCGGTTCGAACGGCTTGAGAGCTGTCTAAGTTTAATGCGTTGCGATTTTGAATAGTGGGATTCAGTTGTTCAGCTGGATTACTTGAGTACATAACGTTGGCACCTCGATTGAAAACACAATGGTAATCTTCATTTGGCTTTTATTTTTGATCGGCTTTAGACTTGATTTTCAGACGTAATTTTCGTTTTGTATAAGCGCTAATATTGCACATTTATATCAGGATAAACCGCTACTATTTATGCTCTACATTATACGCATAATAGCGACCTAATAGAAATCAATGTTACAGGCGTACACTTAGAAAGCCACAGTGCCCTTAATCTTATCATACCGATTAATAACCATTATTGTGCTGACTGGTTACTCATACTAGCGCAGCATTACCTGCTATATATAAAGGCAAATATTATAAGAATATCCTAAAGCTGTTCTGTTATTTATTTTAAATCCTCTATTTATCAACCGATTTACAAACATATCTTGATAATTAGAGTCGTCTTTACTCGCATTTTTACGTCATCTCAAAAATAGAAAAATGAATAACCTTCTATTAATTATGTAGCAAAGCCCACAATTTGTATCTTTTTGACAAAAATATTGGTTCAACCCCTCGAAATTCTCCAAATATAGCGGTATAATTCACCGTTATAATCTTTACTAAATAACCTTATTTTCTGGAGTTATCATGGCAGCGCAATCTACAGCACTTGTAATCAATCTTGATCAGCTAGGAAAAGACGACATTGAAATGGTCGGCGGCAAGAACGCCTCATTAGGTGAAATGATCAGCCATTTGTCTGATTTGGGTGTTAGTGTACCAGGCGGCTTTGCCACCACATCAAATGCATTTAACCGCTTTTTGAATGAAACTGGCCTGCTTGACAAAATCAACAGCGAACTAAAAACGCTAGATGTTGATGATGTCAAAAAACTTGCAGAAACGGGTAAAAAGATTCGTACTTGGATTATTGAGCAAGAGCTGCCAAGTGATCTTGAGCAAGAAGTACGTCAATCGTTTGAAACGATGAGCGGCGGCGAAGACATCGCGGTTGCTGTACGTTCTTCTGCGACTGCCGAAGATTTGCCAGATGCATCATTTGCGGGTCAGCAAGAGACTTTCCTAAACATTCGCGGTATTGATAACGTCCTAATTGCAATTAAAGAAGTATTTGCATCTCTTTATAACGACCGTGCCATCTCTTATCGTGTCCATAAAGGCTTTGAGCATGAAGGCGTTGCCTTATCTGCTGCTGTACAACGTATGGTTCGCTCAGAAACTGGCGCGGCGGGTGTGATGTTCACGCTAGATACCGAAAGCGGTTTTGATCAAGTGGTCTTTATCACCTCAAGCTATGGTCTAGGTGAAATGGTTGTACAGGGTGCGGTTAACCCAGATGAATTCTATATTTCTAAGCAATTACTAGCCAATGGCAAACCATCGGTGATTCGCCGTAACCTAGGCAGCAAGCATAAGAAAATGGTTTATGGTGATGAAGGTAGCACCACTAAATCAGTAAAAACTGTCGATGTTGAAAAGCAAGATCGTATGCAGTTCTCATTATCAACTGAAGAGCTAACCTCTCTTGCTAAACAAGCCGTAACAATCGAAAAGCATTATGGCCAAGCGATGGATATCGAGTGGGCAAAAGACGGCGATACCAACGAAATCTTCATCGTTCAGGCGCGTCCAGAAACCGTTAAGAGCCGCCAAGACAGCAATGTTATGGAACGTTATATCATCGACACGACTAACGCTAAAGTATTGTGTGAAGGTCGTTCAATCGGTCAGCGTATCGGTTCAGGTAAAGTCCGTATCGTTAGCAACTTAAATGAGATGGATAAAGTACAAGAAGGTGATGTACTGGTATCAGACATGACGGATCCGGATTGGGAACCAGTCATGAAGCGCGCTTCTGCTATCATCACTAACCGTGGTGGTCGTACGTGTCACGCAGCGATTATCGCTCGTGAGCTAGGTGTTCCAGCCATTGTTGGTTGTGGTAATGCGACTGAGCTATTGGTTGATGGTCAAGACGTAACTGCTTCTTGTGCCGAAGGTGATACTGGCTTCATTTATGAAAGCCAAATTGATTTTGAAGTACAGACCAACTCTGTTGAGTCTATGCCAGAGCTTGCCTTCAAAGTAATGATGAACGTTGGTAATCCAGATCGTGCCTTCTCATTCACGCAAATGCCAAACGAAGGTATTGGTCTTGCGCGTTTAGAATTCATCATCAACCGTATGATTGGTGTGCATCCAAAAGCACTACTGAACATGAACAGCTTGCCACGCGAAATTGCCCAAGCCATCCAAGAGCGTATCGCTGGTTATGCCTCACCGGTAGATTTCTACGTGGATAAGTTGGTTGAAGGTATCTCAACGCTAGCCGTTGCCTTTATGGATCAGCCAGTTATCGTTCGTATGTCAGATTTTAAATCTAACGAATATGCTAACTTGCTTGGTGGTAAATTATACGAGCCATCAGAAGAAAACCCAATGCTTGGTTTCCGCGGTGCCAGTCGTTATGTGTCTGACAACTTCCGTGACTGCTTTGAGCTTGAGTGTAAAGCACTAAAACGCGTACGTGATGAGATGGGCTTGACCAACGTCGAGATTATGATTCCATTCGTTCGTACCGTTGGTGAAGCCAAAGAAGTCATCGAATTACTTGAGAAAAACGGTCTAAAACGTGGCGAAAACGGTTTACGTGTTATTATGATGTGTGAGCTACCAACCAACGCCCTGTTGGCAGATGAATTCCTAGAGCACTTCGATGGTTTCTCAATCGGCTCTAACGACTTGACTCAGTTGACACTTGGTCTTGACCGTGACTCAGGTATCGTCTCACATCTATTTGATGAGCGTGATCCTGCGGTTAAGAAACTATTGACCATGGCGATTGATGCTTGCCGTAAAGCAAACAAATATGTCGGCATCTGCGGTCAGGGTCCATCAGACCATCCAGATCTCGCGTTCTGGCTCATGGAGCAAGGTATCAGCTCAGTGTCGTTGAACCCTGATTCTGTACTAGATACTTGGTTCTTCTTAGCTGGTGAAGAAGCGAAGTAAGCCCTAACGTTCAGTCACAGCAGTAATTCACACAGTCATTAAAGAAACAATGATTAGGGTCTATTTGAAAAATATTAAATAGACCCTAATATTATGTATCATATATAGTGACTTAAGATATGACTAACTATGCAGGCAATTATGCAGATTTTCCTTGCTCGAAATAACATACAAGCTGGTCCCTACAATTTGGAGCAGCTGAATATCATGTTGGCATCTGGTGAAGTACTGCTGGATGATTTGGTGTGGCATGAAGGCTTAGACCAATGGCAGCGTGTCGGTAACTTGACCAATAATCAAACGGTTTATCGACCTACCAACCTTGGCAAGCCTCAGGTTAATGACTCTATTATCAATAATGTAACTGTTTTACCTGAAGATAACGCTAGCAATAGCTCGGATAGCAAATCAGTTTCATTAGATAGATTGTATGGCAAGCCTGAACGTCCGAAAGACACGGATAAAAATATGAAAGCTGACATGACCACCAATCGTCAGCAAACACCGCACAATAATGTGTCACTAAACAAGGCTAATAGCAATCAGGCTGCGTCTAGCAAAGACAAAGTCGTCGGCAATGTGGTACTTGCACCGATTATGTCGCGAGTATTAGCAACAGCCATCAATGGATTACTCTATCTACTGGCTATTTTTCCGCTAGTGATGGCATTGACAAAAATGGATGTGGATTATACCAAATTCCAAAATATCCAAGACATGGATGCGGCTTATCAGTATTCAATGACACTGATGGAGAGTCTTCCTAGTAGCACATTGATGATGTCGCAAGTGATGGTATTTGGCTTATTTGCGCTACAATTGGTATTTATCACACTGCGTGGTCAGTCACTCGGTAAGCTGATTACGGGTATTCGCGTGGTGGATCAAACCACTCATCGGCTGCCCTCTTTTACCAAGCTTATTGGTGTGCGTACTTTGTTATTGTTTATTATTTATAACTTATTGTTTTCGTTTACCAGCTTCCTAGGGTTCGTGATTATTGCTATTCATTATTACATGGCCTCAAAAAGCCCTGAAAATATCGGCTGGCATGACAAATTGGCCAAAACTTTGGTGGTAAAAGCAGATAGCAGTCAGCTAGTGAAAGAACCGAAAATAAAATAGCTTGTTTACTAGCAATCCATCTTATTATTTTGATAAAAAAGCAGCGTGATATCGCTGCTTTTTTATGAACCGAGCATTTTTAATTATTGTTATAATTTACTAACGGTGGCTTAGTGATTAACCTTTGTGTTAGTTGCTAAGTACTGTTATAATACGGCGCTTTATAAACTAAGCTTATTTCTTATTATTTATTCATAATAATAGCTAGAAATCGGGCTTACCTTATAAATCTCCTTGCTATTAACATAGGGTTAATAGCTACTAATCCGTAAGGAGTCATAATGCGACATTACGAACTGGTGTTACTTGTACACCCAGACCAAAGCGACCAAGTGGTCGGCATGGTTGAACGCTATATCAAGTTGGTTCAAGACAACAACGGTGTTATCCATCGTTTAGAAGATTGGGGCCGCCGTCAATTGGCATATCCAATCAACAAGATTCACAAAGCTCATTACGTTCTTTTCAACATTGAAACTGACGGTGAAACTTTAGCTGAACTTGAAGAATTATTCCGTTATAACGACGCGATCATTCGTAGTCTAGTTATGCGCCGTGACGACGCTGTCACTGAAGAGTCGCAGTTAGCCAAGAATGCCGATGAAAAACGCGCACGCAAAGCAACTACTCGTCGTCCAGACAGTCGTGAAAACGATAATGACGACAACGACAACAGTGAAGACTAATTAAAGGAGAATACTCATGGCACGTTTCTATCGCCGTCGCAAATTCTGCCGTTTCACTGCTGAAGGCATCACTCACATCGATTATAAAGATGTTGAATTGCTAAAACAGTACATCAGTGATAATGGTAAAATCGTACCAAGCCGCATTACCGGTACATCTACTAAATATCAGCGTCAACTAGCTACTGCTATCAAGCAAGCTCGTTATTTATCGCTACTTCCATACACTGATAACCATCAGGGTTAACCGTTAATTTTAACTAGGAATGACTCATGCAAATTATTTTGTTACAGCGTATCGTCAACCTTGGTAAACTCGGTGAAACTGTCGATGTGAAACCAGGTTACGGACGTAACTTTCTTATCCCTTTGGGTAAAGCACTACCTGCTACTGCAGCTAACATTGAAAAGTTCGAAGCACGTCGTGCCGAGCTTGAAGCTGAAGAAGCCAAAGAAGTAGCTGTTGCTCAAGAACGTGCTGATGCGCTAACTGACGTTAATGTCATCATGCGTGCTAAATCAGGCGACGAAGGCAAGCTATTCGGCTCTATCGGTACTCGCGATATTGCTGAAGCATTGACTAACTCAGGTCTAGAAGTAGACCGTGCTGAAATCAAGCTTCCTGAAGGCACTTTACGTCAAGTTGGCGAATACAATGTTGATATTCAGCTACATCATGACGTTACCGCTACTATTTTAGTTACCATTCTTTCTGAAGATGGCGACAACGAAGAGTCAGCAACAGAAGTTGAAGACGAGAACGAAGATTATTCAGAAGAGTAATTTTTTGAATATCTAGATCTAGTCTAAAAAAGCCAGTAACGTCATGTTGCTGGCTTTTTTGCGTTTTGCTATCGCGCTTAATTGATGATTTTATCAGGTATCTTGAACAGCGATATATTCTAGCAACTATTTGTAATAAATAGCTTGGAAAGCCTATACTTAACAATAAGATACTACCTATAAAGTCATCTTTATTATTGTCACCTGAGTTGATATGCTCGTTGTATTTGATTGATAGATTTTATTTAGATAACGATAGGCTGCAATGACATGATAAATACTGACGACAAATTACGCTGTACCCAAGGTAATCATTTTTATAGCGAAGGTGAAATTTATAAGGTGGGTAGAATCGTTAATAATAAATACTTTCAAATCCTAACCGATAATGATGCAGACCACTGGTATGCAACACTGGATGATAGAGGCATTTATGTGAGCTTTGATTCGAACCTAGGATTAGCAGAAAACGAGAGAGCCTATTTTGAAAAAATCGATGAGCTACAAGCTGAAAGCTAGCATAATGGCCGATTTTTTAATTAAATATCAATACGATTACAGGACAGATATGCGACAGAGCGCGGCCACTCAGCGGCTATTTTCGGCACTTCTTGGTCAGCAGCTATTATCTTGGCCGCATTTATCCAGCCTGCATGACCGATGACTAATACTGGGCTATCTTTTTGTTCAGCTGAAACCTTAATCAACCAACCTTCAACACGCTCAAATAGCTGCTGTAAGCTCTCTCCATGACTGGGCGCAAAATATGCAAAATTATGACACCACTCATCAATCTCTTGCTTAGTGATTTGCGCCCACCGACATCCATCCCATTCGCCAAAATGAATCTCAGCCAATTCAGGCGCGACGCGACACTCAAAACCACGTTGCGCTAATATTTGCCCGACTTTTAGTGAACGTTGTAAGGGGCTGACCCAAATTATTTTTGGCAATTGATGCAAACGCACAAAGCGCTCGATTTTATTGGCAAGACGTTTCAACTTACGTTTATCGACGCCGATATCAGTTTGTCCAATACAAATTCCTTCAGTATTCATCGGTTTGGGATGACGCCAAATATAGAGAATCATGAATGAGTATGTTCCTTGTTGACGATTTGATTTAAATAAAGGGTATAGAAGCAGCCAGTCCGATATAAATAGCAATTTCGCTAAGCTGCTGCGTCGCGCCGAGCCCATCGCCCGTGTAACCATCCAAGCGCCTGCGCAATAAACGTCGCATGTAGTCAGTGGCTATCAGCGCCAGTATCATGGCTAACAACCATTGACCCATTCCAATCTGCTGCATCGTATTGGGAAATATAAGTGCGACTAAAATAATAGCCAATATTAGCCAGCCACTGCTTAATAATCCTTGTATTGGCGTCAACTGCTGCGCCATCGGTTTGGCTTTTGCGTGTTCTATCTCTCCACCATAAGGCAGTAAAGACAGCAGGCTAATGCAAAGTAAACGCGACGCGGTATGTCCTAGGATAAGCGCGATGACAGCCATCGTTAAGGGCATTGAGGCAAGTAAGCTGATTTTGAGTAATAGCGCCGACACCAAACCTAATACACCATAAGTACCTAGGCGTGAGTCTTTCATAATAGTCAGTGTGCGCTCGCGAGTCAGACCACCGCCTAGACCGTCACAGCTATCCGCCAGACCATCTTCATGAAAAGCGCCAGTGAGCTTAATTCCAAAAGCTGTGCTCAGCACTGCAGCAACTAGGGGCGTAAATAACAGACTGCCCAGCCAAAACACGCCAGCACAGAGTAAGCCAACCAGTAAACCGACTGCGGGGAAATGGCGGCTACTCTGATGCAACCATTGCGGATCATAATGCTTAAATGACGGTACAGGTATTCGGGTTAAAAATTGAACGGCGACCAATATTAATCGGGCTTCATAACGGAGGCGCTGCAATAAAGACAGCTTTGATGATGAGCTTGACATCAGTTGTTTTGCTCACTGATACCGGCGTCACTAAAGCTTGCCATCTCATTGATAATGGCGCAAGCGGATTGCAACAATGGATACGCGAGCGCAGCCCCGCTACCCTCGCCTAAGCGCATGCCCATATTAAGTAAAGGCTCAGCATTTAGTGATTTCAATAAATGCGCGTGCCCCGGCTCAACAGAATGATGAGCAAAAATCGCGTATTGAGCAACACCGGGCGCTAGGCGTTCAGCCACCAATAATGCGCTACTGGCAATAAAACCGTCAATCAGGAGAATACGCCGTTCACTAGCAGCCTGAATCAGCGCACCCGCCATCATCGCAATCTCAAGCCCGCCCAATGCAGCGAGTACATCAAACGGTGCTTGTGCCTGTTGATGACACTCTAATACTTGCGTCAAAATATCCGTCTTATGCTCTAATCCTGCATCATCAAGTCCTGTACCGCGACCGATACAATCAGCAAGTGGTACATCACCCAATCTCGCCAGCAGTAGACTCGCCGCTGAGGTATTACCAATGCCCATTTCACCAACAATCAACAGATTACCCGCTAGATTCTTGACGACTTTCATGCCATTTTTTAGCGCTGCCAAACATTCTGTTTCTGTCATTGCAGGCTCTGTTAGCGCGTCTCGGCTACCATGACGAACCTTGTAATCTAGCAATTTTGGATGAGGAGCAAAGTCGGCATTCACCCCAGCGTCAACAACCTTTAACTCAATATTATGCTGGCGTGCCAATACGTTGATGGCGGCACCACCTTGCAAAAAATTATGAACCATTTGCGCAGTGACAGCACTAGGAAACGCTGATGTACCATGCTTAGTTAAACCATGGTCTGCCGCAAACACTCGTATTTGCGCTTGCTCAATATGCGGTGTGATCGTTCCTTGAATCATACCCAACTGCACAGCGAGTGCCTCTATTCGCCCAAGCGCGCCCAGCGGCTTGGTTTTTAGGTCTATAATCTGCTGTAGCTGCTGACGTAATTCATCATTTTCTATATTGGCTATAGTAGGCGCAGTAAATATGGTCAAGGTAGGCATCCTGATAATGGTACGTGTGAAGCAAAAAGCACATACTAGCAGAGTATCTAAGCTTTACCATGAATAAAATCAAATATGAGCCGAATAGATTCACTAGCAGCTTGGATTTACTATAGAATATGCCCCTTTAAAAATCCATATACCTATTGATGCTGCTATTAATGAAATAATCGCTCAGTAGCAGCATCCACAATTATCGCTATCAACCCTACATGTAGAGACAGTAATGATCGTATTTTGGCTTGTGCTGACCATTCTTTTTATTATTTTTGCCACAGCAAAGTTAAAGTGGCATCCTTTTTTAGTATTGATATTATCAGCCTTTTTAGTAGCGCTATTTTACCAAGTGCCGCTTAATACCGTTGCTAAAACCATCTCTGATGGCTTTGGCGGTATTTTAGGTTACATTGGCCTTGTGATTGTATTTGGTACTATTATTGGCTTGATACTGGAAAAAACTGGGGCTGCTATCGTGATGGCAGAATCAGTCATCAAAGTATTGGGACCTCGCTTCCCTACTTTGACCATGTCTATCGTCGGTGCGGTGGTATCAATACCCGTATTTTGTGACTCAGGCTATATCATCCTAAACTCTCTTAAAGAGTCGTTGGCTGAGCGTTTAAATGTCTCTAGCGTGGCAATGAGTATCGCTCTAGCGACTGGTCTGTATGCCACTCATACCTTTGTACCGCCGACGCCAGGTCCGATTGCCGCCGCAGGCAATTTAGGACTAGAGTCAAATCTAGGTCTGGTCATCATGGTCGGTGTGGTTGTGACTGCTGTGGCAGTATTGGCTGGCTGGTGGTGGTCTAATCGTTTCCTCAATGCGACTCCTGACAATATAAATGCAGCAGACGCACCGGCAGCAGCAATGCCTGAAGGCATGAAAACTCGCGACGAGTATAGCCATTTGCCGTCAGCGACCATGGCATTTTTACCTATCATTGTGCCTATCATATTAATCTGCCTGTCCTCTGTTGCCAATTTCCCAAGCGCGCCGTTTGGCAGTGGAACATTGACAGATATTCTTGTATTTATCGGTAATCCGCTCACCGCATTACTTATTGGTCTATTTTTGTCTTTCTTACTGATTAACAGCGAGCAAAAAACCCAGCAAATCAGCGATAGTATCTCACAAGGCTTAGTAGTTGCGGCCCCTATTCTACTGATTACGGGTGCAGGTGGTGCGTTTGGTGCGATGTTAAAAGTCACACCGATTGGCGACTATTTGGGTACGACTTTATCCGCACTAGGACTGGGTATTTTTATGCCATTTATCGTTTCTGCTGCATTAAAGACAGCTCAAGGCTCGACCACAGTTGCACTGGTCACCACTTCTGCAATGGTAGCGCCTCTACTTGATCAAATTGGTCTAGACAGTGAGCTGGGCCGTGTATTCTGTGTCATGGCAATCGGTGCGGGCGCAATGACAATCTCTCATGCTAATGACAGCTTCTTTTGGATTGTCAGTCAGTTCAGCCGTATGAGTGTGGCACAAGCGTACAAAGCTCATTCGATGGCCACTGGTATTCAAGGTGTGACCAGTATTGTATTTATCTGGTTATTGACGTTGGTATTTATTTAAAGAGATTCAAAGAGACATTCATGAAAATTTTAATTGCTCCCGACTCATTTAAAGAAAGCTTAGACGCACTGGATGTTTGCCGCGCCATTCAATCTGGCTTCAGCCAAGTGTTTCCAGAGGCTGATTATAAGCTACTGCCGATGGCTGATGGCGGCGAAGGCACGTCTGCGGTACTGTCTTATGTATTGGGTGGACGCTGGAAAGAAGTGGTGGTCAATGATCCACTGATGAGACCGATAACGGCAAAGTATTTGTTATTGCCCGACGCTACGGCCGTCATCGAAGTTGCTCAAGCTTGCGGGTTACATCTATTGACAAGCGGTGAACGCAATCCTGTGATTGCTAGCAGTTACGGTGTCGGCGAGCTGATTGCTGATGCGTTAGAAGAAGGGGCTAAACGTATCGTGATTGGTCTAGGTGGTAGTGCAACCAATGATGCAGGTCTTGGCATGCTAATGGCATTAGGCATCACATTTCACGATATCGATGACACTCTACTCACTCATGGTGGTGGCGCACTTGCCAGCCTACATAGGCTTGATAATATAAATCTTCATACAAAGGTATTAGACACAGTATTTGAAGTCGCTTGTGATGTGACCAATCCATTATGTGGTCTTTTGGGTGCGAGCGCAGTATTTGGTCCACAAAAAGGCGCTTGTGCAGAGCAAGTAAAAGCTTTAGATAAAGCACTCAGTCACTTTGCCACCATGTGCGGTCATCACGGTTATGAGGACTGCCAACATGTCGAAGGCGCTGGAGCAGCTGGTGGTCTTGGCTACGCGATGATGACGTTCTTTCAAGCTCAGCTAAAATCAGGCTTTGACACAGTTGCTGAGGTGGCTCACCTGTCACAGCATATCGCAGAGGCTGATCTCGTCATCACTGGTGAAGGTAAGCTCGATGCGCAAACAGCCATGGGTAAAGTGGCAGGTGGCATCAGTCAGCTTGCCAAAGCCAGCCATACGCCAGTCATTGCTATTTGCGGTAGTGTTGACGGACTCAAACCTGCGCAAACTAGCCAGTTCGAGGTCATCATGCCCAGTATTCAAAAAGTAGATACCATCGAAAACGTACTGAGTCAGGCTTATGACAATATTGAAACAACTGCTGTCAATATCGCTGCAAGTATCAAACTTGGGCAAAACTTGAAATAACGATAGTTTATTAAATAAGCGACTTCTATTAAATGCACAGCTATTTAACCTTTGATAGCTTTGCATTTATCATTTATTCTCAAAATATCTATAGCCATTTCGTTACTTCATCAATGACAGTATGCATTCTATTAGAGAGTGCATGCTGTCGTCTTACCGCAAGATATAGCGTCTCGCTAACGGCAACAGGCAGATGATGGCTTTTAATCAGCTCAGGCTTTGGATAAGCAGCCACTGCATGTGCAGGTAATACGGTAAAGCCTATTCCTCTGCTGACTGGCTCTAAGATTAAACCTATCTGATTAGAAAAGCCTTTTTTCTCAAAATCATTGATGTGTTGAAATTGCTCATAATTGGCAGTCAGTAGCATGCCTGCATGATGGGCACCATCTGGATGATCAATAAAGCCAAGCTCGGTGAGATGCTCCCAGCTCGGCTCTACCGTAGTTGCAGGTGTCACTAATATTAGCGCTTCTTGCGCCATAGGTTTGCAACTAACCGTTTCATCATCTGAGACATCCGTCATAAAACCAATGTCAATCTCGTGATTAGCCAGTGCCCGCTCAATATCAGAATTTGGGGCAAAGCGATAATCAATCACTAGCTTTGGGTGCTGCTGTTGTAAGGTCAAAAGCTGCGGATATAGCTTGAGTCCCACACTACCAGGCGACATCAAACGCACCAATCCTTCATAATGAGGATCTTCACCGATGCGCTGCTCCAGATTTGATAAGCGCTGCAATATCTCGCCTGCTTCTTCATAGAGCTGCTCACCTGCATTGGTCAATGAGAACTGCTTTCCTTGACGAATCAGTAAGTCTGTATCCAACTGATCTTCTAGCTTACGTATATGCTGACTCACGCCAGATTGGGTCATGTGTAAGCGTTCAGCCGTACGAGTGAAGTGCCCGAACTCGGCAAGCGCACAAAAAGTGCGCAACCATGTGATATTTATCATTACGATACATAATTATTTATATAATATTTGATAATTTTACATAATAATCTTATGTTTGTATACTGGCCTCACGTTAAATAAGAGTACAACTAACAGGAGCAAAAGCTATGAACAACGTTTATCCAAGGAGTTTTTCGCACATTGGCCTTTCAGTTCCCGACCTAGAAGCCGCCGTAAAATTTTATACTGAAGTAATGGGTTGGTACACCATCATGGAACCAACTGAGATTGTTGAAGATAATAGCCCGATTGGTGAGATGTGTACTGAAGTATTCGGTTCAGGTTGGGGCAGCTTCCGTATTGCTCACCTATCTACTGGTGATCGTATCGGTGTTGAGATTTTTGAATTTAAAAATCAAGAAAACCCTGAAAATAACTTTGAATATTGGAAAACAGGTATCTTTCACTTCTGCGTTCAAGATCCAAATGTTGAAGAGTTGGCTGAGCGCATCGTTGCAGCTGGCGGTAAAAAGCGTATGGAAAAACCACGCTATTATTACCCTGGTGAAAAACCTTACCGCATGATCTATATGGAAGACCCATTTGGCAATATCGTCGAGATATACAGCCACAGCTACGAGCTTATCTATAGCGAAGGCGCATACTAAGCTCAGTGTAAACACAGCTTAATCCAACCTTGACTTGTATCTGACTGATAAACAAATAGCGACCTCAGAATATGAGATCGCTATTTTTATTTGTCCGCTTTCTACATGAGCAACCTATTATATAAGAGGTAAGCCATGCTACTATTTAGGTAGCTATACATAGCATCTACCAAATGAAACAACCCATTATCAAGGATGATAAATGACAAACTCTGACGTTGCCTTAGACATGGACGACTTTCTCGTTATTAGAAAAGACGATAGAAAAAGTGGCGTGGTCACTCTCACCTTAAACCGACCAAAGCAATTCAATGCCTTATCCGTTGAGCTACTCTCTGCGCTACAAGCGGAACTGGACAGTATCGCTCAAGATGACAATATCCGTGTAGTCGTCATTGCAGCAAATGGTAAAGCGTTTTGTGCAGGTCACAATCTAAAAGAGATGCGCGCACATTCAGATGAAGCCTTTCAGCGCGCCCTATTCCAACAATGCAGTCACATGATGCTCACTATTAACCGTATGCCGCAAGTCGTGATCGCCAAAGTGCAAGGCATCGCGACAGCAGCAGGATGCCAACTAGTCGCCGCCTGTGATTTAGCCGTTGCCGCTGATGAAGCCAAATTTGCCACTTCAGGGATAAACGTTGGGCTTTTTTGCTCTACGCCTGCCGTTGCAGTCAGTCGCAATCTACCTCGTAAGCAAGCGTTTGAGATGCTGATTACTGGTGAATTTATCGATGCACATACTGCTTTGCAATATGGATTGATTAACCGAGTAGCGCCAGCGGGACAATTAGAGCAAGTCTTGCAATCGTTGATAACGGCGATTACTACCAAATCTCCAGTAGCGGTAAGAACTGGCAAAGATATGTTTTATAAGCAATTGAATATGAGCGTCGAAGATGCTTATGACTATGCCAGTGAAGTGATGACTTGTAATATGATGGCAGACGATGTGAGTGAAGGTATTGACGCCTTTATTGAAAAGCGTCAAGCCGTATGGAAAGGATGTTAACTACAGCTGTGGCTGCCACCTACTTAGCTACTGTTATTTTTTTATTAACCGTCCATAATAGCATTCGAGCCAGATTATGTACCAAGCACGAAAAAGGCCATGATATCGCTATCATGGCCTTTTTTAAACAACTACTACAATCAATCTATCTATTACTTACTCAGCGGCGATTGCAATCATCTCAACCAACAGCTCAGGACGTGCCAATGCAGACTCGCCACAAGCACGAGCTGGCGGCTGAATGCCTTCAAACCACTGGTCATAGACTTCATTCATAGCAGCAAAGTCTGCCATGTCTTTTATCCAAACCGTTACTGACAGTAGTTTTGATTTATCGCTACCCACTTCTTCTAACAAGGTTTGGATTTTTTCCAAACAAGTCAATGTTTGCGCTTTGATATCGTCTTCTGCATTACCTACCTGACCACATAAATAGATAGTCTGGTTATGAATTACAGTTTTGCTCATACGTTGATTGCTATGCAGCTTCTTTATCATGTTATATACCTTCAATTTATTAATTTAAGTCTGTGCTAAATCTGTCAAATGCGCTGTTAATTAGAAAAACGCTGGGCACTGAATGGCGCAACATCTACTAATAATGGCTTGTCATGAATCATCTCTTCAACGAGACGTCCTGTCATCGGCCCTAAAGTAAAGCCTTGATGACTGTGACCAAAGGCAAACCATAGTTTTTCATGCTTGTCTGCAGGACCAATAACTGGCTTCATATCAGGCATACAAGGACGTGATCCTGCCCATGCTTCGCTCTCAACCGCATCTTCTAATGGTAAGATTTTTCTTGCCAGCTTCAGAACCGTTTTTAATTGGCCAAAGTTCTTTGGTGCATCCATCGTGGTCATCTCAGCACCAGTCGTGATACGGATACCCTGCTGCATTGGACCCATCACAAAGCCTTTGTCCATATCGAACATACTGTGATTGATGGTGTTCTTTTCTGTCACTTTGAAATGCTGATGATAGCCACGCATTGGGAACAATGGCAGATTATAGCCAAGTGGCTTGATCAAATCATTAGACCATGGACCTGCTGCGATAACCAACTTATCACTATAATAAGTGTCATTATCAGTAATGATTTTCCAACCTTCACCGTCTTGTACGATTTCTTTTACATCGCTCTCTTTAATTGTACCGCCCATCTCTTGGAAATTTTTCGCATAGGCTTTTACTAGCGAGCTTGGGTTCGATACTTGCCAAGAGTTTTTCCAATGAATCGCACCAACGAAACCTTCAAAATTAGCGCTAGGCTCCATGGCTTTTAGCGCTTCAAGGTTTAGTACGTTATGCTCAACGCCTTGATTGCGCGCATCAATGGCTGATGCTTGTGCTTCTTTAAACGTTTCTTCCGAGCGATGCAATTGCAACCAGCCGTCACGAGTAATTAGCTCGTCAGCACCAGATGCTGAAATCATTGTCTGATGCTCACTGGTACAATGCGCGATCAACGTCTGCCATTCTGATTCTATTTTTTTGACCGAAGCGGGCGTAGAGTATTTCCAGTACTGTAGCAGCGCTTGATGGTAACGCAAAATTGCTGGAATACGATAGCGAATATCAGTGCCTTGGTTCGGTAATACTCGGATCATCTCAGTCAGTTGACGAGGAAAAGGATGGGTATGAATGGCTTCGCGCTGAATCAATCCTGCATTGCCATACGAGGTCTCTGACCCTGGCAACTTCTTGTCTAACATCAGTACTTTTGAATTATTTTTTTGCAAATGCCACGCGACTGACGTGCCAACCATACCTGCACCGATAACGATCACTTCATAGCGCATAACCTATCCTTTTCTTATGGTGTTAATACAGAGTATCTAATATGAGGGTCTAACGGAATAAGGTGGTAATAGTAACGCATTGAGCTGAATATTAAACCCCAATCTCATAAATATTTTTGCTATTAAATACTTTTGGTTATAGGGTTTTTGAAAAGGTATTTTTGATAGGAATAATGAGGGTTTGGTTGATAAAATAGTAACGATCAGCCATCATTTTTAAAAATACTAGATGCGACTTAGTGCTATCAATTTCTGTGCTATAGTTTGGTCTTTTTTTAATTTAGAAATGATCAGCCGCCTAAGCATTTTAATTATAAAATCTGATAAACAGTATTTATTATGTGCCAGTGAGGTCAGGGCTAATATTTTGATGATTTGGAAGGTTTAAAAAATGAGTATTTACGCACAAAGACTGGCCTCTCAAATTGAGTTCATCAAGCAGTGTGCTTTGATGAAAAAAGCGCCTACTCAAGATTTTGCTAAACACAGTGATTTCACTTGTACTGAGGAGCAATTATTAGGCTTGCCGGGTATCAATCTTAACATCACCGACGATACCTCAGAGGACGTTTGGCTCCGTTTAGAGCGATTGCGTGAAAACTCAGCACCTAAACCCAACAGCGCACTGTTAGCACATTGGTTAAAGTTTCCAGCCAAATTTAGCGAACCACCGTCACTAAAAGAAAAAGCATCTGTGCAATCATTCATAGATGATGGTCTTTTGTCCTCGGGCGCTACAGAGGTATTCACTCCGTTTGAAGTTGAAAATAATCATAAAAATGAATCGTTAGATTCAGACGAGACATTAAAGACAGAAGTTTATTTAAAAGATTTCTCTGAAAGAGAAGCTTTACAAGAGGAATATAACAATTACCTCAAAGATATTTGGCAACCTTGGCTAGCAGAAGAAAAGCTCGTTCGCCAAAGCATTGCTTTGTATTCCAGTCTATTCATGCTGAATCAACAGCTTCAGGGCAATCTCGCTGATGCACAGTTAGAGTTGGTGTGGGGTGTGGGTATTGCCACACGAAAAAGCACGGACGATGAGCAGAGTAGCAAGCAGATAAAGTATCCACTATTGACGCAATCTGTTGAAATCACCTTAGATCAAAAGACAATGGCATTACTCATCAAGCCTACCCTATCTGCTCCCACGCTTGAAACGGAGCCTTTTTCTATAGAAGAAAATCAAGGTTTAGCGAGGTTATTAAAGAACAGCAAAGATTTTTATGATTCAGAAGATGTGTCCTTAAGTCCTTTTTTGCCGAGTAGCTATGAGCCTATCTTAAAATCAGCGGTTACTTTGCTTGACTCCTCTGGTGTTTATCAACCAAATCATACTAGTGCAGATGATCGAAAAATCCCTAAAGCGCAAAACAACCTGATTGTTACTGACACATGGGTCATTATGGCGCGTCCTAGAAGTAACAATATCTTTTTGCAAGACTTAAACAACTTATCCATTCAGCTAGAATCGGTCACTGGCATTGATTTACCGAGCGCCCTTAAGGCAATGCTGACAGAGCCTGCTACAGAAAACAAAGAAACCATACTGCCTGCTTATCGTGGTTTGTCTATGGTGAGTGGCAGTGATAGCTATATCGGCACGCCAGCCGAGCTATACTTCCCCAAAGCATTTAATGATGAACAGGTGCAAATCATACAACAGCTAGATGTCCATGAAGGAGTCGTCGTTCAAGGCCCGCCCGGCACAGGAAAAACCCACACTATTGCCAATGTCATTTGTCATTACTTAGCACTTGGCAAGCGGGTACTGGTCACGTCGATGAAAGACCCTGCGTTAAAGGTGCTGCAAGGACAACTACCTGAATCTATTCGCCCGCTCGCCGTTAGTCTACTGACCAGTGAAAACGAGGGTCTAAAGCAGTTTGAACATACCATCAAAAAAATATCGAGCGAAGTGTCTAGTATCAATCGCGAGGCCTACAAAAAAGACATTATCATGTTTGACAATCAAATTGATACCATCCATGCACAGTTGGCCAGCACTGATCATAAAATTACGGCTTGGGCACGGTTGAACCTTGATGATATCACCATCGATAATGAAACTATCAAGCCCATAGATGCCGCGACTGAGGTTGCTCAAAACAGGCAGCTTATCGAAAGCTTTCACGATAAATTGGGCATAGAAGAGATATTTAAGCCTCGATTTACTCATGCTGATATCACAGCACTAAAAGACGCAAGAGTAAATCTCGGCCATGATTTGGATTATCTTAATAAAAAAATTCCTGCCGTTGCACACATGCCTCCTACCAACGCTATCAAGCAACTTCATAAGGATTTGAGCTATCTCAATGAGTCGCAAGCAGCTGAGCAGCAAGGAGAATTGCCAAGCTTAATCAATGACAGTGCTAGTACAATAAATATTGCTCAGGAAATCACTGCTAATACATCTCGTCTAACTGACCTACTACAAAAAATTGTCGCGGCTGGGCAGCGCTGGACGACGGATATTCAGCAGCATCTATCTAATGAGACTAAACAAGACATCATCGGCCATCTCACTATACTAAACGATGAGATCAAAGCACTTTTTGACGAGAGAACTGTTTATTTAACCAAACCTATTACGATGGCTGATGATTTTGATAAAAATCCAGAGCTCATTGACGCGGTGAAAAATTTATCTGAAAGCAAAAAGCCATTTGGTTTCGCTGGCATTTTTGGTAAATCTGCTGAGAAGAAAAGCCTTGAGTCTATTACGATAGTCTCGTCAGCGCCATCAAGTACGGCAGACTGGCAGTATATATCTAGCTTTATAGCGTTTAGAAAAAAGTCTGAAGCACTTATTCTTCGATGGAACGCCCTATCAAATGAGCTGTCCTTACCGATATTTGAAGTATCGGCCAATAATCTGTCTGCGTTACATGCAGCCGTTCATCTATACGATGAAATCATTGATAGTAACAACTTACAACACAGTATCAAACAGGCCTTAAGCACTATATTCACAGATTGGAGTGTTATTTCTGCAGCATCTTATGACACAGGTATTTTGGCTGAAATTGAAAGTGTTCTTAAACAACATTTAAAGCGACATCATTTGGCTGAAAGTCTCACGTTAAAAGAGACATTACTTAATAACCTCGCTGACTGTAAAGGTAATATCAGTGAAAAAATGACGGCATTTGTTACTCAAAATATTGGTGAGCCGAGTTTATCTGACGATGAATTACAAACAGACTATCAAGAACTGTTAAATGAGCTGCAACGCGTGAATAATCTTGCAACAGACTTACAGACAATCGCTGACGTTACCCAACTCATTGAAGATAACGGCGCCCCACTTTGGGCGAAGAAATTGCGTTATGAACCTCATAATAATTCTCAAGACACCTTGGCATCAGATAACTGGCAGCAGATTTGGCGAATTGCTAGATTGACCAGCTTTATAGACAGCATCGATGGTCGCAAGGAGTTGGTTCAACTGGCCAAAACTCGTGGCAATTTAGAAGTAAATCTGGCAAGACTCTATCAAGAAGCCATCACCAAAAGAGCTTGGTTAAAAGTCGCAGAAAATGCAACGCCAAACGTGAGAGCGTCTTTAGAAAAATACCGCTCTGCCATTATGCGTATTGGTAAAGGAACGGGCAAAGGTGCGCACTATTATCGCCGTGAAGCGCGCGAAGCCTCTGCAGGAGCAAGTGCTGCTATTCCGTGTTGGATTATGCCGCATTATCGTATCTCTGAATCCTTGCCAGCAGAGTTCGGCAGTTTTGACTTGGTTATCATCGATGAAGCCTCTCAATCTGATTTAACGGCATTGCCAGCCATCATGAGAGCCAAAAAAGTGTTAATCGTTGGTGACGATAAGCAAGTGTCACCAGAAGGCGTCGGTCTCGATATCGAAAAAATTCGCAATCTGATGGCACAGTATTTGAGCAATCAAGTCCCTGTCTATCGCTCACAGATGTCGCCTGATCGTTCAATCTATGATTTATTCAAAGTCGTTTTTGCAGATAGCAGTGTGATGCTAAAAGAACATTTTCGTAGTGTGGCACCTATTATTGAGTTCTCAAAACGTGAGTTTTACAACCATGAGCTGATACCTTTGCGTAAAGCAAAACCCTCAGAGCGCTTAGACCCTCCATTGATTGATATTTATGTCACCGATGGCTATCGGATTAAAGGCTCTGATATTAACCCATCAGAAGTCAGATTTATTATCGATGAAATCAAAACCCTCGTTTCTGATCCAGCTTATAAAGGTAAAACCATCGGTGTTGTCTCATTGCTAGGCAATAAGCAAGCACATAATATTATGGAGATACTCAACAAAGAACTAGATGAGGCGGTAATGACTGCTTTTGATATCGCTTGCGGTGATGCCAGAACCTTTCAAGGTAAAGAGCGCGATATCATGTTTTTGTCATTGGTAGTGGCACCTGGAGCTGCCCATGCACAAACGAGAGATACTTTCGCTCAGCGTATGAATGTCGCGGCCTCAAGAGCGCGCGATAGAATGTATTTAGTACGTAGTATTGAGCTAGATGAGCTTAGCCAAGCTGACCATTATCGCGCTGAACTCATCAAACATTTTCAAGCGCCATTTATGCAAAATGAAGAGCAAGTAGCTGACTTGCGTGATAAATGTGAGTCACCCTTTGAAACGGAAGTCTTTGATCTTCTGGTGGAGAGAGGCTATCGAGTGGTTCCACAGGTTAAAGCAGGTGCATACCGAATCGATATGGTTGTCGAAGGTGAAAACGACAACAGCCTAGCCATTGAATGTGATGGCGATAGATATCATGGGCCTGACAAATGGGACAGCGATATGCAACGTCAGCGTATTTTGGAGCGTGCTGGCTGGAAATTCTGGCGCTGCTTTGCATCCACTTTTGTCACTCGTAAAAGTGAAGTCGTCCAAGATTTATTAGCAGAATTAGAACGTTTAGAGATTTATCCAATCACTACCGACACGGCATATAGCAGCTCGTATGTTGAATCTAGAATCGTCACGACTGTTGATGCACCACAGATCGATATTGAAGCCGAGACCTAAACATTTATAGCCTGCTAGATACTCAGTTCATAGCGACTATCATAATTATCTTAAGAAAAATCCGTCTTTTATCAAAGCACGGATTTTTCTGTTCTTAACTATACTTAAACTTAAAGAATCACCATTCACTACAAGCCACTATTTTACCTAGCTTATTAATACAGACAGACGTACCATCACTTTTCTCTTCTATCTGCGCTGTACCATTATTAAAATTGAAATACCTTGCACCAAAAGAAGTAACGCTCATCCTCTGTACTTTATCGTCCGAGAACTTGAAAGGAATGACAGTTCTATTGGCACCATCTATGAAGCCCCAACGATTACCTTTACGCACGCCAGCGAGCTGCTCACTAAAAGGTCTTATTTCATCGTAAATGAAAGGGACAGCAACAGCTCCCGTCTTGGTAACAAATCCCCATTTATCATCTTTAATTACACCGAGCAGACCTTCATTAAAACCATAGTGCCCACCCAAATGACCATCCAGACCGTCGTATTGCGGGGCAACAACTTCTTTACCGTTAGTGTCTATAAGACCCCATAACTCCGTATTAAAGTCATAAACAGGAGCCCTATCATTGCTAAAAGAATCCATCATGGCGTAGTTATTTTCAAAACTGAGAATAACTTTATTGTTAGTATCGATGACACCATATGCACCATCTTTTACAACGACAATTTTACCTTGATAAACAGGGTTTGCCCAAACCTCATTATATTTATCATTAGGATCTATTAATTTGTCGTAAATAGTAGGTACGACCAGTTTACCTTGTTCGTTGATATAGCCGACTTGATCGTTTTTTAAAACAGGAAAAAATCCATCGCTGTACAACCACGCCTCAACTTTATCAAAATCTTTGAGACTAGCTGTTACTTTACCTTTTATATTGAGTAACGCTTGTGGACGATAATCGTCATCATAAGCAACAAATAGATGCTTATTATCAGTACATTGAATATTTCTATAGTGACTCTTCGGCGGCATACAATCCTCAGCAGCTAAAGCAGGCAAACTACTTATTGAAGAAATAATTGGGACTAATAAAGCTTTAGCTATTTGCTTATACAAAACCTAATACCTCGAAATATTATTACTGCGAATTCGATAAAGCACTACCACCACACTGGATCATCACTCTCATCTATAGGCCGTTTATTGGTTTCGACCGTTACCTTATCTGCTGCTAGCTCCGCGATAAACCGCGATGGCTTGTCAAAATACCCTGAATAACTGGCAAAGTAATCAGGTGCCGTTAGATACAGTCTGCTCTTGGCGCGACTACAAGCAACATAGAATAATTTTCGTTCTTCTTCTAGCTCTTCAAAGTCATCCAAAGAGCGATAGTGCGGCGTGATACCATCAACCAATGAATTAACGAAGACCACTGGCCACTCTAACCCTTTGGCACTATGAATGGTTGAGATAGTAACTTTGTCTGTATGGTTTGCTTCAGGCTCACTGGCAGTAGCCACTGAATCGTTAGGTGGATCAAGCGCAAGGTTTTCTAAAAAGTTATCAAGGCTACTATGCTCAGTGGCTAAGTTTTTGAGTACACGAAAGTCCTCGCTGCGCTCTCGCCAATTCTCTTCGATCGTTTTTAGGACAGGTATATAAAACTCTAAAATATGCTCAATGACGGTATCGACTGACTCAGCCTGATTTGCCTTAGTAAGCGTATTATACAAAGGCTCAAGCTGTTCGCTTTTTTTAGCAAACTTTGCCGTGAGTAATGGCTCAAAGGAATTGTTATCGGCATTAATCGCTTGAGTCAAACGCGTGGCGGTGACTGTTCCCACTCCTTGGAATAAGGTCAAAATACGATGCCAAGCAATCGTATCATTCGGGTTATAGAGGACTTTAACAAAGGCCAAAACGTCTTTGACATGTCGCCTTTCAACGAACTTAATACCACCCACCACGATAAATGGAATATGACGCTCCATAAACTCTAATTGGACATAGTTAGACTGAAAGGATGTGCGACACAGTACCGCAAAATCATCGTAATCATGATCCGACTTTAGCTCGATGATTTTATCGGCGATATATTTTGCTTCTTTTGTCTCATTGGTTAGGCAGCTAAATATTGGCTTATGCCCACTTATCAATGCGCCAGAGTACAGTTGCTTTTGATAGCCTAGCGTTATTTGCGCGGATAAGGCATTGATATAATCCAAAACAGCGGGCGTACTGCGATAGTTTTGCTCAAGCTTAATGAGCTTGGCATCAGGATAGGTCTCACCGAATAACAGAATATTTTCGTAGTTGGCACCGCGAAAAGCATAGATACTTTGATTGTCATCACCAACGACCATCAGCGATACCGACTCAGGTGCACCAATCAAATCTATCAGCTGCTTTTGCGGAATATTGGTGTCTTGATATTCATCAACCATAATGTAGCGATACTGGTTTTGCAGCATTTGGCGAAAGGTATCATTCGTCTTTAAATGGCGCACGACCTGACTGATAATATCGTCAAAGTCGTAGAGATGATTGGCACGCTTATACTCATGAAAATCGACCGCCAATTGTTCGATAATCGGAATATGCACAGCGATATCAGGATAACTGCTTTCGATTAAATCGCGGATATGAATGCGTCTATTCCGAGAGCTAGAAATGATATTTTGCAATGTCTTCTTACGCGGAAAGGCTTGGCTCTTATTTTGCGCGGGATACTTTTTTTCTTTGTGAATTAAGTCGATGGCATCTTCGCTATCGCCCGTGTCTAAAATCGTAAATCGCGGATTAATGCCCAATAAACCTGAATATTGACGCAGCAGCATATTGCAGAATGAGTGAAAAGTACCACTGGTGATATCGTTGAGCCGTTTATCAGTTGGCAGCTTATCCTTTACCAAGTCTTCATCAGACTGTTTATCAAATAAGGTATTCGCAAGTAAGGTTTTGGCGCGGCTTTTGATTTCATTCGCTGCTTTACGCGTAAAAGTCAGTAGCAAGATGCTTTTGGGCGTGACCCCGTTCTCTAATAAATAACTGGTACGGTACGTGAGCGTTTTAGTCTTGCCAGAGCCTGCACCAGCAATGACTAGCACCTTGCCTTCTATAGTTGTGGCTGCTAATAATTGGTCAGGATTTAACTCACGGGCATAGTCTATTTTTAACCCTAATTCACCATTCAGCCTTTCAGTTAACAGCTCAATATTTACAGCATTATTAGCATCGATTAAATTTGCCTCTAGCTTTTTAATTGCCTGCTCAAGTCGTGCCAGCTTAGGCTTAATCTCGATGAAGTTTTGCGGATAATTGTAGTGGCGCGTATCAAAAATCGTGTTGGTCATTATAGGATTTTGCCTTTCATTTTATTTTAGCGGCCTTTATCGATACGGCGCATTTATACATAGTGTTTTGCAGATTTGGCTGAGAAATTTTCGTGTTCATAATGAAGATTACTCGTACAGTGTAACGAGTCGTAGGCGCTTACCTGTCATACGCCTACAAGCCAAACTATCGTTTTATAGCACAGCTTACCATAATCGATAAAACAGCAAAATTACCAGTCATGACCAAACGCAAAATCTCAGTATACAACACAACAACCTCACCCCTATTCAGGTAAATTTGCTACAATGTGCCCAATTTTGATTTATCATTTAACCAATCTTTATACCAACTGATTTTATTACTATATTGAGAGAATGTTATGGGTTTTAATTGCGGCATCGTCGGCCTACCAAACGTGGGTAAATCCACCTTGTTTAATGCGTTGACCAAAGCGGGTATCGCCGCTGAAAACTTTCCATTTTGTACCAAAGATCCCAACACAGGTATCGTACCAGTACCTGACCCACGCCTAAAGAAACTGGCTGATATCGTTAAGCCTGAGCGCGTATTGCCAACGACGATGGAGTTTGTGGATATCGCAGGTCTAGTCGCTGGTGCTTCGAAAGGCGAAGGCATGGGCAACCAATTCTTAGCCAACATTCGTGAGACTGATGCGATTGCGCATGTCGTACGCTGTTTTGATGATGACAACGTCGTCCACGTTGATGGTCGCGTCAGCCCTATTGATGATATCGAAACCATTAATACTGAATTGGCATTGGCAGATTTAGAGGCCGTTGAGCGTGCCATTCACAATCAAACCAAGAAGGCTAAAGGTGGCGACAAAGACGCGCAAGCATTGCTTGATATCTTCAAAAAAGTTGAGCCTTTATTAGCAGAAGGTAAAGCGGCACGCGCAGCGAACCTAGATGCTGATGAGAAAAAGCTCATCAGAAGTTATGGTTTAATCACCCTAAAACCAACCATGTATATCGCTAACGTCAGTGAAGATGGCTTTGAAAACAACCCTTACCTTGATGCGGTACGCAACTATGCGACTGGCGAAGATTCTATCGTTATCGCTCTATGCAACCAAATCGAATCTGAAATCGCTCAGCTTGATGAAGACGACAAAAAAGACTTCTTAGCTGAGATGGATATGCTCGAGGCCGGTCTTGATCAAGTCATTCGCGGTGGTTATGATTTGCTAGATATGCAGACTTACTTTACTGCTGGTGTTAAAGAAGTGCGCGCTTGGACGGTTGCAGTTGGCGCAACGGCTCCGCAAGCAGCTGGCGTGATTCATACCGATTTTGAGCGCGGTTTCATTCGTGCCGAAGTCATTGCGTATGATGATTTTATCGAATACAACGGTGAAAAAGGCGCAGCTGCAGCTGGCAAATCACGTTTAGAAGGCAAAACCTATATCGTACAAGATGGCGATATCATGCACTTTAGATTTAACGTGTAACGTTAAGCGGTACATCCTGTCTGATAGTTAATAAGCCGATGTTGGAAATTCTCCCTCATCGGCTTTATTTTATCTTAACATTGTTATATTATAACATATCTTTATTTTACTATGTGAGGACTTATACTGTGACTGACTATTTCTCTGTTTCTAGATTTGCCAGTGTTGCGCTTGTAGGAAGTATCATGACAGGCTCTCTATTGGGCTGTCAGCCTAATACAGAAAGTGATACGGTAGCATCTGAAGAAGTAACGCCCGTAGACGATCACGCTGAACATGCTCATGAAGAGCACGAAGCTATGGAACAAGGTCATGAAGGACACAATCATGAAAGTCATAGCCACGAAGAAAGCGCGCACGCAAGCCACGATCATGCAGAACATGCCAGCAACAGCACACCATTCTCTTGTGAGCCTACTGCTACTATCGGCGTGTCCTACCATGATGATGCTCCATTGCAGACAGTGCACCTACTCATCGATGGTATCGAATACGATTTGACCGCTACCTCTGATAGCGACGCCAGTACTGAAAAAACCATTTATACTAGTGATATCGGATTAGATAATACCCATGGCATTATATGGCAAGTAAATGGTGACAAAGCAACCTTGCTCAATAAAACATTGGACAGCAATGTTGCTATTGAAAAAGAAGAAGTGCTTTTTAACTGCCAAAAATCTTAATGTAGTTCTCTGACTATATATCTGTACCAAGGGCGCTATTTTGCTATGCTAGAGGCTCCCTTGGTTTCGGATGTTGCAATATGCTAAGTACACCAACCTCTTTGCCGTCTCCTACCACACAATGGTCTCATCTTCTCAACTCACAGCGTCTTGGTGCTGCCAAAAAGTTTAACGCCAATACCAGTACTCGCTCTCAGTTTCACAAAGACTACGACAGACTGGTATTTTCTCACTCCTTTCGGCAGTTGAATCAAAAAACCCAAGTCCATCCATTAACCAATCAACTCGGTATCCATACACGTCTAACTCATTCGCTTGAGGTCTCCTCTATTGGACGCTCTTTAGCAATGATGGCAGCAGAAAAGCTCCATGATAAATTAGGCAATGGTTTACCAGCAGGCGTATCGCCAGCCGATGTCGGTGTCATTGTACAAGCAGCATGCCTCGCTCACGATATTGGCAACCCGCCTTTTGGTCATGCGGGAGAGTATGCCATTCGAGATTGGTTTAGGCAGCCTGACCCTCAAGCGATATTACAAAAGTTAAGTAGCAACGAGCGCTTGGACTTGCTGGCCTACGAAGGTAATGCACAAGGGTTTCGACTGTTGGCACGTAATGAACACCATCCCGATAAAGGTGGTATGCGTCTCACTTGTGCAACGCTAGGCGCTTTTATGAAGTATCCTTGGCTTGCCTCTCACAGCAACGATGTCAATGATAAACACCACCATCAAAATGTACAAAAATTTGGCTGCTTTTATAGTGAGTCAGCACAATTAGAAGAGTTGGCAGCCTGTTTGCATTTACCACGTTCAACACAGCACGACGGTTTTGCGCGTCATCCGCTGGCTTATTTACTAGAAGCGGCAGACGATATTTGCTATGCCTTGATCGATTTAGAAGATGGTATCAATCTCAATATGCTGACCTATAATGAGGTTGCAGCCATATTTTATGAGCTGATTGGTGAGCGCCCTAACAGTATTAATCTGCCCGTACACATGTCTGTCAGGCAGAGCTTAGCGTCATTGCGAGCCCGTGCGATGATGCGCTTGGTCAATACCGTGACCGATGCTTTTGTCGCCAACAGTGATGCATTACTGGCTGGTACATTGCAAGGCAGTTTATTTGACCACTGTGATATCAGTGTGCAAAGTGGCATCTTGCAGGCCAAGCAGTTGGCACGTGAGAAAATATTCAATCACCCAAGTAAAGTACGTATGGAATTGATGGCCAATCAATGCCTGCATCGTTTATTAGATGCTTTTATGCCATTGGCTTGGACAAGTAGTAGAGCAACATCTGATCCTGAATCCATCTCCTTTGAGCAGCAGCGCCTACTAATGTTGTTACAGCCACATCTCGATGAGCATCGGCGGCTATTATCAGATAATGTCTATCACAATATCTTAAATATATTGGACTTTATCACTGGGATGAATGATCATGAGGCGTATCGATTGGCACAAGAGTTACAAGGCCATTGGGGTACAATGGTTTAACAAACCTATGCAGGTCTAGTAAATTAACACAAGTTGCGTATTTCAGTCGTATTTTTACGCTGAAATGAGTATGATAAACCCTTATCGGACAATTTTGAAATATTATGAGCAGTCGCGAACAAAAGAAACTTCAAACTCGGCACGCCTTTTTTAACGCCGTGCTTGATTTATGTATGACAGGGCAGTCTTTTAGCTCAATTAGCCTCCGGCAAGTAACGCGTGAGGTTGGTGTGGTGCCGACCGCATTTTATCGGCATTTTGATGACATGGAATCGCTTGGTCGAGCATTGGTGGTGGAAGAGCTAGGCGGTACGCTGGCAATCCTAAGCGATAGCTTACAGATTGGGCGTAAACGTAGCTTTGATCGCCAAATTGCTAAGAGCATTCAGCTGTTCTTGTATATGGTCAGTGATCAGCCTTATTACTGGCAATTTTTAGTCAGTGAGCGCTACGGTGGCTCAGAAGCGGTTCGAAAAGCCATTAATGAACTTGTCAAAAAACATGCTCAAAGCTTGGCTGATGATTTAGCGCTACAGCCTGCTTTTACTCATATCAATGCCTATGACCGTCGCCTACTGGCTGAAGCTGGGGTAAATATGTTCTTTTCTTGGATTATCGATTGGTTGGAGCTGACTTATACTGAAGACCATGATGATGAAATCGATTTGAATGAGATTGAAGAAAATAAACAGCTGATGCTCCATAATTGCACTCGCCAAGCACAGATGCTGTTTTATGGGGCTTATAACTGGAAATCTACGGAAGAGACGCACTTAGGAGATTAGGTGACGTCAGCTATTCTACTACCTCGGTATTAAGCAAGACTCTTTTTAGGTGGCTCAACGTTAGAAACTGGGTCTAAATGCCCATAAACGCTGTGTCACCACTTTAATTTCTTTGGCTTTTTTATTATTGCCATTATTATTGTTAGGCGTGCTGTTATTCGCATTACTCCCTGCTGCCGCGCTAGCGTCAGTCGCAACCTTGCTAATCAATACGGTTGCAAACCGTTGTCTTTGTTGACCAAGGCTTGCACTATCCGTTGCGGTAATAAGCGCCATAAAGGCTTGGCTATCGACTGCGAGCAGTGGTTTTAACGCCTTTCGCTGATCATCATTTAAAACGCTCAACATCGGCAATTTCCATACATCATCGATAGAGGCTAACGCCTGCTTTGCCCGCATATCGACCAATCCCTGCATCTGTTGGCTGGTTGCGCCATCTATCAGTGCAGCCAGCAAAACTGGACTGGCAGTATTGACATTAATAGGCACATAATAAGGAACCGCCGTAATATAAGGACGTAGTGCCGCTAGTACTTCAGCATTTACCCCTCGAATCTCTTGCAACTGATCGACACTGACCAATGCTTGATTGGGCAAAGTCTTACTCGCTGAGCCACTTGATTGCTGAGAATAAACCACATTCTCATCACCACCATCTTGATAAACGTCGCTATCCGTATCTTGATAATCAAGAACAGCAATGGCAATATCAGGTTCCAGATTTAATTGTGTCAACAGTCTTTGAAATATGGCTAAGGCGGCGCTATCAACCGCGCCATTCTGATATAAATTATTAATATTAAAACGACTGGCTTCATCACGCAATTCGATACTGATGCTATGATTGGCTAAAAGATAAGGCGGTAATGGCTGCGCCCAAATATCTTGCTCACTATCTGTGTCATTCAGCTTATCGTCAGCACGAATCATCGTGATGGCCAATTGCTGACCAGCATTGATATCTTGTGACAGCTGATTTTGATCAAACAATAAACCGCTACGCCTAATAGCAATCTTTTGACTGGCAAGCATCGCCCCCGCCACCACGGTAATGCTGACCACCAATAGTAAGATAGTGAGCAGCGCTACTCCGCGCTGAGAGTGCGTTGTCATTGACTTAAGCCGCCTTTATTATTGACCCAATGGTACATTTTAAATATTACTTCCTGCATTGTTATTTAAATTGTTATTTACATTGCTATTTGGATTGTCATTATTAGTGTTATCACTACTATCGTTATTGCTACCATTGCCATTATTAGCAGCATTGTTATTGCTTTTATTGGTATTGTTAATTGGCATTGGTTGGGGAGCAAGCGCCCACTGCCAAGTGATGGGCATATCCTGATAAGTAAAATTGACAGCGATGCCTTTGGGCAATAAAACCACTGCCGGCTTGACGTTTATGGCATTGGCCGTCTGCCCAGAGGTTGTATTTGTACTGCTATTGCCGTTATTACTGCTGTCTTTATTGGGAAATTTGGTGCTCAGTTCAGGTAAATATGCTTGCCAACGCCCTGCGGTGACGCCTTCTAGCAATACACTGTCTAGGCTGATGCTATCGCGCCCACCATCGATGCTGGTATATTGGCGGCGAATTAAACGCTCATCTGCAAAAATGTATTCGATATGCTGGACACTCATGCTACTTTGATAACGTGGATCGGGGTCGGCAAAACGAACAAAGCTGACATGCTCACCATCCAAGCTCATAAAAGGCCCAGGTACTGTTTCATTGGCTTGGGCGCTATTGTTTGTGCTATCACTGGCATTTGTACTGTTATTTGTCACACTGATATTTTGAGTATTTGGTATTTGATAAGGGATAATTTGACCCATATCTTGCTGTAGCTGCAAATAAGCATATTGCAAAACAGCTAAGTTATCAGCATGAAATTGTGCACGTTCTCGGGCGCGGTTGACGCTATCAAACACCTGCCAGCCAGCCACCGCCAACATCGCAAATATTGCCATGGCAACCATCAATTCAAGTAGCGTAAATCCACGCTGCGACTTCACGGATTGCCTCCAGACTGCCCTGCAATATCAGCGCCCAAACTGCTTAAGTCCAAACTACCAATGTCTTGCTCCGCATTGCTCAACATTACGTTGATATCCGTCACGGCTGTGCGCGTCTGTCCATCTATAATGGGTGCGACAGCGATATTCACCTCTTTTAAAGCAGGCGTAATGGCATCATTGACCGTCATCACTACTTGCCAATCACGCCCTTGAGCATTGATTGTTTGTGTGCGATTGGCCGTCAGCCATGTCTCTTGGATACGCAAATCAGCGGCCGCGTTCTGTGCGACAAAATGTGCCAATGTACGTGTGCGTAAGACATCCACTGAGCTGAGATAGGCACTACTGGCACGGCTAGCAGCCACCGCAACAACTGCTAAAATTGCTAACGCTACCATTACCTCAATCAGAGTAAAGCCGCTTTCATGCTTTGATAGCATTGGCTTTTTGTTTATATCAGCAGATATAATGCCATCCTTATCTATCATCAGTTACAGTCCTTGTCCGATCGTCATACTACCATCAGGCATAATGGTAATGACCTCGCCCACCAGACGCGAATTGTGCAGCACCTCAATGGTGACAGGCGTTGCTTGCCCTGTACCAAACCATAATATCTGTGGGACTGCTTGATCGGCAAACCAAGGCTGCAATGTTTGCCCCTGTTCAGGCATTGATAGATTGCCAGCCTCCAAGCTTTGCACCCTTAAACTAACCCCAGCAGGTAACTCAGGCAAACTGACTTCTGGCTCAATCTCCCAGCCAGGCACTGGCTGTTGCTTTCCCATCGCCCCCGACCTACTTGTCAGGTCAGCAGACAATTCCATCGAATTTTTAGGCGTGCTGTCCATGCTATTTGACGGGGCATCATTGGTCTGATAGGCAATATAAGGATTTGATAAAGTAACAATCACAGGAGCTACTTGACCTTGTTTATCTGCTTGCAAGCTCAAACCCATCGGCTGCATACGCTCAGCAGACAACAACCGTACATAGCTCAGCGAATCCGTTAAATGCTCATAAAACGCACGGTTTTTACGCGATTCACTACTGCCCACCGACAAGCTCATCATGCCAGCAAAGATAGATAGAATAACGACCACCACTACAATTTCGACAAGGGTAAAGCCCTGCTGTGCCTGAGCAAGGCTTGAGGATTTATAAGGGGAAACGTAAGCGTTTTGTACTGGAAAGGATTTATGCTGATAAACAAGAGATAAGAGATATCTATCCGTGTTTTTATACTGCAAATATTGATTACTTAAGTGTGAATAGCAAGTGACCGCTGAGCTGGACGGAGTCTTGGCAGTGACCGGCATATTGCACCTATAAACCTATAAGTAGGTTGTGGTATGAAGAATAAAACTATGATTGGGCGCTAAAGCTGGTAAGCATATACCCATTTTTAGCATGGATACACCGTGCTGCGATAACGAATATAGCAACACGAATTTAAAAAATTGGGTTAAAAGACCATAAGTTAAACAAAGATATTAATAACTGGTATTACGGTGCTCTTCTGACTCAGTATCGATTTGCTCGACCAACTCCTGCATATCTTCATCCATCACCTCATCGTCAGCCGCAGGATAATGGCTCGGCAACTCAAGCATTTGCTGAACGAAGGCATAACGTAGGGTATCACGGCGACCCAAATACCGCTGGTAAAAGCTTGAATTTAATAGTCCAGCACCGCCCTGACCCATCGCCCAAATCGAGGACAAATAGTCGCGCGTGCTCAAACTACTGTGCTGCTCTTGTAAATACGCACTGATAATGTCAATCAAGCGTTTCATACGCTGACGGCGAATATCATATAGCTCACCAAATAAACGATTAAGACCCGTCACTGATGCCGCCAAACGCTCTTCGATTTGATTGAGCAACATAGCTTTTTGTGGATTAAATAACTGCTGAAAGATCATACGAGCAACGCCTGCTGATGGACAATCATCAATACGATTAATCTCAAACAGTTGTTCTTCATAGCGGATAATAATACGCAAATAGAGTTCATCTTTACTAGAGAAATGCTTATACAGTGTACCTTTAGCCAGATCCAGCTGGTCTGCCAAACTGTCTAAAGTAATATCACCATCGCCCGACTCAAGTAGCAGTTGCTCTGCCATCGCTAAGATATTCTCTTCTCGTGCCTTGAACTGATGCTGACGACTCATAATCTCTCCTAAAACCTGACAAGATTAAGCATATGACCATCGTGTGGATGAATGCATCGGCGACAAGCGTATAACGTCATACAAAGTCTGCTCGAAAACCACCAAAGGAGATATGCTTATGTTTGCTGAATAGTCATTGATAATCATAGGCTTACGCTCCACATCATAAGTGCAAATAACGTAAAGCAACAGGACTGTATCATAAATGACTGAGTGGTCATAGCATAACCATTTTAGTAATACTGTGCCAGTAAATTCTCAAAGTTTTTTGCAGTTAATGCCCCAACGTCATCGCTACTACAGCCATACATTTCTGCCAGACAACTGGCGACATACGGTACGTAGGCAGGCTCATTCGGTCTACCACGCTTGGGCACCGGTGCTAGATAAGGGCTATCGGTTTCGATAAGCAGTCTATCTCTAGGCATGTTTTTTGCTGCATCTTGAATCATTTGAGCACTCTTAAAGCTAACAATGCCCGAAAATGAAATATAAAACCCTAAGTCAAGTGCACGTTTGGCCGTCTCCCAATCTTCGGTAAAACAATGAATAATGCCATGTTCAGCGCCTTCTGATTTTAGTATATCAATCGTATCTTCTTTGGCATCACGCATATGAATGACGAGTGGTTTCTTCAGGCTTTGACTGGCATGAATATGGCGAGCAAGACTGGCTTGCTGCTCTTTTTTGTTTTCCGTTGACCAGTAATAATCTAATCCTGTCTCCCCAATCGCCCATACATGGTCAGCATCAGCCGTTTCGATCAAACGCTCAACTGTCGCTGATTGCAAGACACTGATATCTTCACAAGGATGAATACCGATGCTCATGCCAAGATTTAGCGCCTCATCGCTATAGGTGCTGACAATATGAGCAATCTCATCATATTCGGCAAAATCACACATAATCGCCATTGCCCGAGTGACATTGGCAGCTTTCATCGCGTCAATCGCGCCAGACAATTTACCATCATACTTGGTTAAATCTAAGCGATTAAGATGGCAATGGCTATCAGTAAACATAAGTAATCTCGTTAATAAAAATGAATAAAATGTGTTAGAACAATAACTTATAACATAAAATTAGTAGTCGCAAGAGCATTAATTGCTCTGATAAGTGCGCTTTTCAAGTCATGATTAGCAAACTTATTTTTAGTACAAAGGCAGCTTTTAATGAAGCGGCACCACTCGCATTACTTCTTCTATAGTCGTCACCCCTTCACTAATACGCTTTGCGCCCGATAATCGCAGCGGCTGCACACCTTCGCGATACGCTTGCTGCTTAAGCACATCTAAATTGGCATCGGCGGCGACCAGTTTTTTTAGCTCATTTGACAACGGCATGATCTCGTACAGACCAACGCGACCTTGATAGCCCGTATGGCGACAATGCTCGCAGCCTTGCGCCGTATAAATTTGCGCTGGAGCGGGCGCACGCCAAGGCTGAACCAATTCCTGCCACTGCACAGCAATTTCACTGTTTGGGATCACGTCTAGGGCTTTTTTGCAATGCGGACATAACGTTCGTAGCAAACGCTGCGCCATGACGCCTAATATCGTCGCTGAGGTTAAAAACGGCTGAATGCCTAAATCATGCAAGCGAGTAAGTGAGCTTGGTGCATCATTGGTATGCAACGTCGAGAGTACCAAATGTCCAGTGAGTGATGCTTGTACTGCCATATTGGCGGTTTCGGCATCGCGAATCTCACCAACCATAATGATATCTGGGTCTTGGCGCATCAAAGAGCGAATACCATCTGCAAAGTGCAAATCAACCCCTGGATTAACCTGCATTTGGTTAAAAGCAGGTTCAATCATCTCGATGGGATCTTCAATCGTACAGACATTAACTTGTTCTGTGGCGAGCTGCTTAAGCGTACTGTACAACGTCGTAGTCTTACCAGAACCAGTCGGACCCGTAACCAAGATAATGCCATTTGGATGCGCTGTCAGCTCATGCCAAGTATCGAGCTGCTTACCTGACAAACCAAGCTGAGCAAACGAGCGCACCAGCACTTCAGGATCAAATACCCGCATCACCAGCTTTTCGCCAAAGGCCGTCGGCATCGTCGATAAGCGCAGCTCAGTTTCCAGACCCTTTGGCGTACGGGTTTTCAACCTGCCATCTTGTGGTTTGCGTTTTTCTGCCACATTCAGTCGTCCTAATATTTTAATCCGCGCCGTCACCGCGACAATGATTGCCAAAGGCATCTCATAGACGGTATGTAGCACGCCATCGATACGAAAACGGACTTTACCCGTCTCACGGCGAGGCTCTAAATGGATATCACTGGCTCGCTGCTCAAAAGCATATTGCAACAACCAATCGACAACTCTGACAATATGTTGATCGTTGGCATCGGGGTTGGTATTGTCGCCCAGTTGCAGTAATGCCTCAACATTGGTGACATCAGCCGCCGCCCGCTTATGGACACTATTTGCTCCTGCAATCGCTTGGGTGACTTGGTAAAACTCTTGACGGTAGCGATTGATTTGCTCAGGATTGATATAAACCGTACGATAGCTTTTAGACTTGATTAATTTTTCGATACTTGTCTGCCACTCAGTACAAAACGGCTGGTCTGTACCGATGACGACTTCATCATTCGTCACTTCAATGGGCAAAATATGCTGTGAGCGGGCATATTCAAAGGACATCAGTTGAGTGACGGCTGGGACATCGACTTTTAACGGGTCAATACGGACAAGTGCCATGCCTGCTTTGGCAGCTAACCATTGATTCAACCATACCAAAGTCAATTTATGCTCAACATTTTTATCCAGTGCATGACCGTTTGGCAGACCAAATTCACTGATGGTCAGGAGTGGATGCTGCGCTTTATCACGGCGGCTCGTCATCACTAAATTGTAGCCACGCTGATCAATTACCTTATCTGCCAATAGTTCATCTAAGCACCAACGTAAATCAATCACGATTGAATATTTCTGAGCAGACATATTTTTCTTCTTTTATTATTGATGCTTTATTTATTGAGGAGTGATTTATGGATAATTCATGCGGCAGTAATGGCATTGCTGGGCATTATAAGCTCACTTTGACAACAGCCGTTATCTGCAATTGCCCTGATTCTATCAACTGGAAGCTCACATCAACAGACTTATAACGCATGACAAACGGCGTATTTATCTCCGCGCGACGATAGGCTGGACGCGGGTCTTGTGCAATTAACGCTTTAATAGTCTCGATATCAGCAATGAGCAACTGCTCTTGCATTTGTTGAATAAGCGTCGCTACACTATTATTTTTTGCATGAATAGCTTTCTTATTATTTTTATTCTCAGTCTCAGTCTCAGTCCCATTGTCATTGTCATTGTCATTGTCATTTTTATCGCATCGTCCAGCGTCAACCAACGTCATAAATTGCTCGTAAGCCGACTCCGTAATAATTATCTCTAATAAATCTGGCGCAGTTGGCGCAAACCCGCTTTTTGCATTGCTGAGCGCATCGCTATAAGCGACATAGGGCTTAATATCGATAATCGGCGTACCATCTATCATATCTGCACCGCTAATAATAAGTAACACGCGCCCTTCTACAACCTCGATACTTTCAAGCTTAACGACAGATAACCCAAGCGCTGAGGGTCGATACATACTGCGACTGGCGAACACCCCTATTTTTTGATTGCCACCGAGCCTTGGTGGTCGAACTTGCGCACGAAAGTCAGTGCCGCCTTTGCCAATATGGGTGTCTTTATTGGTATAGTTATGATGAAACTGCCAACTGATCCAGATATGGCTGAACGCGTCTAAACCGGCAAATGCTACTGGCGAGTCATAAGGCGCTATCATCTCAATGATACTGGTGAGCGCAACCAAATTCGGCTGGCGTGGCGCACCAAATTTCTGTGATAGCGGCGCACGATGGTAGCCAATCATTGGCGCATAGTGGTAACCCGCCAAAGAGATATTATCATCGGACATCATGTTTCTCCAAAAAACCGTTCAATAGTAAGCATCTGCTTTTATGAGTGCGTTTAGCGCATATTATCCAGTGATACAAAATTACTCACTAACGATATTCCATTTTATCATGCCGCATCGCCGCTGCTAGACGGATTTTTATTTTAAATTTTGGTATTATGAGCCATAAATTCGATGAGAGCCTTTATTTTTCAACCCTTATAAGCCATTTACAGCAACAGCCATTGTCGTGGTTTGACAGGTGACAGATTCAGTCGTATCTATCCTTAGACCTTATCAGTCCCTCTCCTGATTTCAAATGCTTAATAAGGTGTTAGAATATCGCCCCATCACATTGGTTAAAACATCGGCTATGCTACTTACTTTGCGTGACAGAAGTTTTAAACGATTGGCTGTTCCAATAGTGATTGAAAATTTACTACCCTTCTATACCCTTTTTCATTGAAAATTTTAATTTAACACTCATTTAAACTTAATAAAACCGATAGCAACTTATTAACGAGGACTTTATGTCAAAACTTCGCACCGAAACGGTCACAGAGGTTCATCACTGGAATGACGCTCTATTTAGCATCAAGACAACTCGCGACGATGGCCTGCGCTTTCGTAATGGCGAATTTGCGATGATCGGAATCGTTGTCGATGGCAGACCGCTATTGCGTGCTTATTCGATTGCTAGCCCGAACTACGAAGATCACTTAGAATTCTTTTCTATCAAGGTTCAAGATGGCCCATTAACCTCGCGCTTGCAGCATATCAAAGTCGGTGACGAGCTGTTGGTGAGCAAAAAACCAACGGGCACTTTGGTACTAGATGATTTACTGCCTGGCAAAAACCTTTATATGCTCTCTACAGGCACTGGACTGGCGCCATTTTTATCGTTGGCACGTGATCCTGAAGTCTATGAACGCTTTGAAAAAATCATCTTGGTACATGGTGTACGCCATGTCGATGATTTGGCGTATCGTGATATGTTTGAAAACGAATTACCTAACGACGAGATCTTTGGTGAATGGTACCGTGAAAAATTCATCTACTACCCAACAGTGACTCGTGAAGATTTCAAAAATCAAGGTCGCGTGACTGACTTAATGACCTCAGGAAAGCTCTTTGAAGACATTGGCTTACCACCGATGAATAAAGAAGACGACCGTGTCATGATCTGCGGTAGCATGCCATTTAATGCTGAAGTTTCAGCGATTTTGGATGATTTTGGTTTGACTGTTTCACCACGCATGGGTGTCCAAGCAGATTATGCCGTTGAACGTGCTTTTGTAGGCTAAACCAATTTAATTGAAAATTATATAAAATAATTCTTGACGGATAAAAATAGGCTGCTATAATACGCATCCTATACAGAGTTAACCCTGTAGCCCAATTCGATAATCTCTATCTAATAGACCTTATCTTCTAACATGCCAGTGTGATGGAATTGGTAGACATGACGGATTCAAAATCCGTTGCCTAATAAGCGTGTCGGTTCGAGTCCGACCACTGGTACCAATATTAGTAACAAATCAGCCTCCTCATTAGGAGGTTTTTTTGTGCCGGTAATATTATTGCTTCACTTACTTCTCTATTTCAGATTGCAGCACCGCAATTATCTTAATGGGCACGGCAAACTCCCACGGCATGCCAGCATTGCAATAAAAATGTCCGTCACGAAATGACACGATATAAGCCGTAAAATCATTACCACAATGATCCATCATTGCTTGCTCATCACTATCATCACAAACCGCACACCATACTTTTTTATCGCCGCGTGCTAGCATCGCCCTTGTTAAATCGCTCCCTTTTAGTTCATTATTCATCATCAGCTCCTTAGTCATTCTAAACTCTCTAACATCAAGCTCTTAAAGAGTTAATTTTACCACAACTCCATTTTCGATCTTGGCATGAGCGATAAGCAATGTCTTTTTTACATAGTCATAGAGGCGCACAAGGCATTACTTATTGTTTTACAGTCATCCATTAGCGCGGATACTATATTGTAAAACACCAGAATCAAAACTGTAACATCTAAATGTGAGATTTATGACAAACGGTGAGGTGGATACGACAGGTGGTGCAAGAGTACAAATGAGTTTGATTTACAGTAGACTTAGATAATTTAAGAGCAAAAATATGTTTGCTAAATGCGATTTTTTTGAATGAATACTACTGTTTATTATTAACTAACTCTATGATATATAAGATTTATGACATATAAAATTATTCATATATCATTGCTAGCGTCCTGCTAACCTAGCAAAGGAGTCTATCGATAAATTTAAATTTTGATACTCAATCAAAGCGCTTGAATCAGGTAAAATAGTGAGTATGACAACTTCTATAAATGCTAGCCCCCGTAAAATCATTCATATAGACATGGATGCTTTTTATGCCAGTGTGGAGCAGCGTGACTTTCCTGAACTGCGCGGTAAGCCACTGGTGGTTGGTGGCGATCCAAGTGGTCGCGGTGTGGTCGCAGCAGCCAGCTATGAGGTACGTAAATTCGGTGTACGCTCTGCCATGTCTTGTTATGAGGCGCGTAAACGTTGCCCAGAAGTCATTTTTGTTAGGCCACGTTTTGAGGTTTATCGCGCAGTTAGTAGCGATATTCGCCAGATTATGTACCGCTTAACGCCACATGTTGAACCATTGTCTCTAGATGAGGCCTATCTCGATGTTACAGGGCTACAAGTCCATAAAGGTTCAGCGACCTTGATGGCGAACTGGCTAAGGGCACAAATACTAGCGCATACTGGATTAACGGCCTCAGCAGGTGTGTCGTTTAACAAGATGCTGGCTAAAATTGCCTCTGATATCAACAAGCCCAATGGTACGGCCATTATCACGCCAGCGGACGCTGATGCCTTTATCAGTACGCTACCTATCGAGCGCTTTCATGGTATTGGTAAAGCCACTGCCAAGCGCTTACATGCGATGGGTGTAAGTACTGGCGCGGATCTCAAGCGAATGCAAGCGGCTGTATTGGTGCAGGAGTTCGGCAAGCGTGGGCAGTTTTATCACGATATTGCCCATGGGTGTGATGAGCGTGCTGTCAAATCTGAGCGCGCGCATAAATCTGTGGGTTCTGAGACCACATTCAAAGATAATCTAAGTGATAATCATGAATTACGTATACAAATTTATGAACAGAATGCCGATGCCTTTCATCAACTGCAACAAAAACAGCTGGTCGCCTATACCATTACTCTAAAAGTTAAATACGCAGACTTCACTCAAATCACCCGCTCACACACGCTATCGACTGCCTTTAACAGTGCTGATTCTGCCCATTATTGGTTAGACAAACTGTTTTTAGACATTCCTCGTGAGCTACCTATCCGCTTAGTCGGTGTTACTTTCTCTTCATTGGTACCTGCCGCCCAATTGTTGCCGCAGTTAAATTTGTTTGAATAACATACTGACGCTCATCGCTTTTGTTAATTATTCATTCTAATAATTAATGCTTAGGCTATTTAATATACAAACCGTTTTGTGCGCATGAGTCGTTACTAAACTGTCCTTTCATGACATCGTTTCTGCTACAATTACGCCAAAATTTACATTCATTTAAAGATTGATTATGACCGATTTTCACACTATAGACCCTACTACTGCCGCCTCAATTGATGCCGAAAAAAACAACAATGATTTGAATTATTTGAGCGTTGATGATTATGATTATGAGCTGCCAGATAGCCTGATTGCACGCTATCCTCTCTCACAGCGTTCTGCCTCAAAACTTTTGTATTTGCCCGCCAATAATCAAAAAAACTCTACGCTTGTAGAAGATCGCTTATTCACTGAGTTACCTGAGTTATTAAATGAAGGTGATTTGATTGTATTTAATGATACAAAGGTGATGAAAGCGCGCCTCTTCGGACAAAAGGATACTGGCGGTAAGCTTGAAGTATTGATTGAACGTTTGGTTGATATCTCAGATTTAGAGACAGCGACTTTATATGTAGAGGCTGAAAAATCTGTAGAAGCTGCAAATGACAAACCCGTGAATCAAGAACATATTGCACTTTGCCATGTTAAAGCCAGTAAAGCGCTCAAACTTGGACAACACTTGCAGCTTGCTGACGGTCATATGAGGGCGGTGATGATTGGTCGTCAAGACAACTTATTTATTTTAGCGTTTGATGCGCCGATCTTGCCGCATTTAGAGCTTTATGGTGAGCTGCCTATTCCCCCCTACTTTGAACGCCATGCGGATGAGACAGACAATACTCGTTATCAAACGGTCTTTCATGATCCAACCAAGCTTGCGAGTGTGGCTGCACCGACTGCAAGCTTACACTTTGATGAATCGGTACTGAGTGAACTTGCGGCAAAAGGTATTCGTACTGCTTTTGTGACTTTGCACGTTGGCGCTGGTACATTTGCGCCAGTAAAAACGGACAGCTTGCTCAATCACACCATGCATAGTGAGTATGCACATTTACCACAAGCAACCGCTGAGCTCATCAATCAAACCCATGCGAATGGTAAACAAGTCATCGCTATTGGCACCACGGTCACACGCGTGCTCGAAACGGCTTATCAAAAAACAGCCGTTAATGGGCAGCCTCTCTCCAGCTGGTCAGGTGATACCGATATATTCATTTACCCAGGGTTTAAGTTTGGTGTGATAGATCGACTATTAACCAATTTCCATTTACCCAAATCAACGTTGTTAATGCTGGTGTCGGCATTTTCGGGTAAAGATGCCATTGAGCATGCTTATCAACATGCGATTAAAGAACACTATCGCTTCTTTAGTTATGGCGATGCAATGCTGCTCGACAGAAAGCGAGGTTAAACAATACTCAAACATTTTTTGTATTGTCCACAACAGTTGTGAAATAAACTGGTAAACTAAATGGTATTTTGTTATAACAGCACAGATAACTTATATCTTAAAGGTCTGCACATGTCTTGTCATTTATCTCATCGGTTGACTACGGTACATCGCGCGGTCTCGATGGCACTACTTTGTTCCGTAGGCTATGCGGCTCTCGTATCGAGTGCACAAGCTGCAACGATTGGCAAGACTGTTGTGACCTCTGCCCAGCATGAGCCGCTAGCTGCGAGCATTGTGGTCAGTGATATTCGAGCCGCTGACTTTTCAGCAAGTTTGGCAAACTCTACTATTTATCAGCAAATGGGCTTAGCCCAAACTGATTCGATGACCGTACGCTTTAAACCTACCTCAGCGACCAGCGGTCAAGTATTTATTACTACCTCAAAACCTGTATCTACACCTTTTGCTGATGTGGTTTTAAACATAAATGATAAGGGTCAACGCAACGTCATTCCCAAGACATTGTTGATGCCGCTCAATAGCCGTTTGCCCATTGACACGCCTAAAAACATCGTTACTGGCGCAAAAAAACCCAATCTACCCAGTGTGTCCTCTAATATGGCTAAACCGTTGACTGTTAGAGAAGGTGCACCGCCGCCATTAACATTATCGCCCATACTAGCGACTACTCACTCGTCAACGAGCGAGTTGGTGATGTCTAAATTGCCAGCACCTAATATCCAAGCACCTACAACGACTCCTACTTCGCAAGGCAACAATCTTGCTTATGCGCCTAGCCGGCTAGATAACGGTCGTTTAAACAACGTTAACAACACTCTTAGCGCTAACGACAATGATCGTAATCCAACCAGTCGATTAGACAATGGTCGCTTGAGTGCAAATGGCAATGTTACGACAATGGGTAATAGCAATATCGACCTCAATTCTGCTAAGAATGTAGCGAATGATACAGCCCTAGTCAATAACAAGACCATGCCAATAGGTAATAATCTGTCTGCTACAGCTGTCACTGATAAACAGCTCGATATTTTGAATATTCAAGTCACTCGCCAGATACAGCCGAGTAGCAAATCAGAAGCTGGCATGATGACTGCTTCTCCTATTATGCCAACGCCGAGTGACAACAAAGCGAGTACACCAAAAGCCAGTCTTGATACCAGCAATACAGCTGTCGCCACTGTTCCATCTAGTGTCACCAACAACGCCTCTATCAGTACGGCAGCCAGCACTACTACTGCGTCCCAATATCAAGTACAGCGCAACGACAGTCTATGGGTTATTGCACAGCAAATTGCGCAAGAAAATGACTTAGACATTCAAACAGTAATGAAGCAGATTCAGACGCAAAACCCTGATGCCTTTATTAATAAAGACGCGGGTCAACTCAAAGCGGATGCCAAGCTTAGCTTGCCCAGTTACGATGTTGTACCATCACAACAAAAACTAGAAGCGGCTATTAAAGCGCAAAGACAATATAGCCGCAGAGCAAACACACCTGTGGTAAAAAAGGCTGCCAAAGCACCCTCTAAAAAACCGTCTGAAACAAATCAAGTCGCTAAACAGCGTAAAAAACCCATGATTACTAAAACACAAACGCTGCCAAAAGCACAATTTTCAGTGCTCGCACCTGGTCGTAATGGCAACGCAGATGGCACCCAAGCAACATCAGCAGTGGCAACAGGTAATGGTCTCAGCACAGATATATTAGCCACGCTCAAGGCCTCAAGACAAAGTACGGCAGCTCAAGCTCAGCAGCTGTCAAAAACCAGCAGTGCACTTGATAGCTATACAAGAAAAATTCAATTACAAAACCAAAAACTGGCTGAGCTCCAAGCTCGTCTCAAAAAACTACGCAATCAATAATTGCCTAACTGATCAACGCAGTGTGCTGTGATCATAGGCGTGGGAGTAACTATGGACAATATGCTATATATCATCGCCGGATTGGTACTTATTCTAATAGTAGCCGGTTTACTATTGTACAAAAAGAAAGCGCAAAAGCCCTCAGCGCAGCCGGGAATGAGTACCGCTACGCCAGCTCCGATGCCAAAAACGGATCACAACACTCCTGCCCAAAGCCACAAAGATGATGACAATAAGTTTGATCATATTACGATTGCCCAGCGCTTCATGGATCAACAGCGTTATGACAAAGCCATTGAAACCCTCAGTCGCGGCCTAAGCGAAAAACCGAATGATGGTCAATTGTCTGTTAAATTACTCAGTATATACGCGACTATTAATCAGCCAGAGAACTTTAACAAAGTTTATGATGCCATCAAGACGCAAAGCGACCCAAAAAGTCTTGCGCTAGCTGATGAGTTAAAAGCTTTATTTTCAGAAGAGCAGAATCAAGTCGCAGCAAAAGAGGCACCCGTAGAAGATAATAGCCATTTTGAAAGCATAGATTTTGACTTACCGATTAATCAAATCGATAGTAAGAACGCGCTATCTGATCAGCCAGCAACCTCTGAAGATAACCGTAGTACGATGCTAGACGACAGCCTGTCTAATTCGGCAGTAATAAACACATCTTATGAGACCAGTCTTACTAGCGACGATGTAGAGGATAACTTTGATCTTACGCTGAGTGATTTAGAGAGTAATATTAGCGCATCTGAGGCGACTGATACGACGCCAGTCACGTCATCATTAGAGATGACAGATGATGAAAGCCTGAACACTGACAATATTGACATAACTGATAATGATGTCGCGGTGTCCGCAGAAGATAATGATCTCAATGATCTTAGTGATTTTGACTTCAGCTTTGATTCATCTGAAGACACTGATGCTCAGGCAACGGATTCTGTCATTCCAGACCGCCCTGATAGTATTAACGAGGAAATGACGCTAGAAGATGACGCATTCATTTTAGACTTTGATGATCTAGCAACTGATGTCGATAAAGGTGTTGAAGAGACTGCTGAAGCATTGTCTATCAACACTGTCCAGAATGACGAAGAAAATGATTTCACTTTGTCTTTAGACAGTCTCGATGCGCGAAACAACATAGAAACATTAACAGAAAGCGAAGCGCCTGTACTTGAAGAAAATAGTGATATTGATAACTTCATTATTGAAGAAGATCGTTTTGAAACTGAGAGCTTTGAAACTGAAGGCTTTGAAAATATTAATCTCGAAGCACAATCGCTTGATAATAATGATTCAGAATATAATCTTGCTGAAGAATCTATTGTCACAACGACAGCCCCGCTGCTATTCGATGATAACTCTTTATTAGACAATGAATTCGATACTCACTCTTCAACAGCGCTCAGCCCAGTTGAAGACGAGTCTCCCCTTACCGCCGAAGATGCTGCTGAAACAGCAGAAGACTTTTCCTCGCGCTTTGCGGCCGACTTTGACTTTGTCAAATCATTAGATAGCACTCAAGTTACGCTAGATTTGGCAGGCCAATATTTACAATTGGGTGAATACGACAGTGCCAAACGCTTATTGAATGAGGTATTAATTCAGGGCACTAGTGAGCAACAGAACCAAGCAAAAGTATTACTAGATCGTACTGCGTAAAAGTCCCATCGTTCTTTGGTCAGCAAGTATTCTATAACACTAAGAATACTTGCTGATTTTTTTTGCATTTAACCTTTATACTATTTATTATTACTGAGCGCTATTAGCTATTAGCTATTAGCTATTAGCTATTAGCTATTAGCTATTAGCTATTAGCTATTAGCATCCAACCTTAAACTCTCTTTTTTATCACATACTTCTTTATTACGGCTCATACTATGCCATTTTCTGCTATGACAAATACATTATCCAATCCTGTCCAACTCATTTATGCTGGCGGTACTTTTGGTAGCTATGGACGACCCTTAGCACCGTTATCAGCAGAAGTATTCTTACCAACTTTACAAAAGCTATTGACTGACCAAGATAACGCTAACCACTTGCCTCAAATCTCATGGCTGGATAATGCCTTAATTAAAGACAGTAGCCAACTTACCCCTAACGACTTTGTACATTTTTATCAGCTTTTGCTAGCAGCCTATGCACAAGGCGACAGGCGTTTTGTGCTCATCACTGGTACAGATACTTTGAGTTATTTGGGTGCGTTTTTAGCAGAAGCGTTTGCTGGCAGTGATATTTGTATAGTCGTCACTGGTAGTATGCGCCCATTGTTAGACAGCGAGGTGATACAGTCCTATGATATCGATGACCATAGCGACGCATGGGATAACCTCAGCGATTCACTAAAACTGGCTGCTGCTGGTGAGTCGGGTGTGAAGATTGCTTTTGGCGGTGAGTCTTGGCCTGCGCAAACGGTACAAAAAATTCATAGCCATGATTTGATGGCATTTACGGGTCACTCCAGAGCTGCCTATCCTGCCAATAGTTATATAAAAAACTTACCGAATACCCGCCGCCAGCATTGGCTCGATGATCAGCAAGCAATGATTAACCATATCGAATCTCGGGCTGAGCAAGCACGCATTCATGCTTTATATTGCTTGCCAAACGACACTGAGGTAATGACTAGCCAGCTACAGGCGTTATTATCACAGCCGCCATGTGGCATTATCTTGTTAGGATTTGGCGCAGGTAATGTTCCTTATTCTCAAGCGCTAGCAGAGGCACTAGAGCTTGCTTATAAAAACGGTCACATGGTGATATGCGCTAGCCAATCTCCATTTGGCGGTGTCAGTGACAGCTATGCGGCTGGTAGTTGGCAATATGAGTATCATGTGATTGCTGGCGGACGCTTAACGATTCCTGCTATCTATGCACGATTATTATGGCTATTGCTGCGTTATGACAATCCCGCTCGGCGCAGACAACGTTGGTTGAACAATGTCAATCAGGCGGGTACCACTATCAAAAAGCGTTAGACTATCGTTAAATATGTTTACTTTATAAGAACCAATACGAAAATGTCCAATACCAACCATGTCCGAGATTAACATGTCCGAGATTAACAGCATCAACGCTGAAATGCCCCCAACCTATACATTAGCCATTGCAATTGAGTTCTTGGGCACGCGCTATCATGGCTGGCAGCGACAACGAGAAGTATTAGGCGTACAAGAAGCGTTAGAAACCGCTATCGGTAAAGTCGCAAATGAGACGGTAGAGGTCGTCGCGGCTGGTCGTACCGATGCAAGCGTCCATGCCAGCAATATGATTGCCCACTTTACGACACGTGCCTATCGTCCTACTCATAACTGGCTGCGCGGGGTAAACAGTCTATTGCCTGATGATATCGCCCTGCGCTGGATTCAACCAATGCCTGACGACTTTCATGCGCGTTTTGGTGCCATTGCCCGTCGCTATCGCTACATCACGCTGAATCAAGCACAGCGCCCTGCTATTTTGAATCACCAAGTAACTCACATCTATGAACCGCTCGATTTAGCAGCGATGCAACTGGCGGCGGCTGAGATCGTCGGTACTCACGATTTTAGTAGCTACCGCGCCGCTGCTTGCCAGTCTAATCAGCCGGTACGCTCAGTCAGTCACGCAAGACTCTTTGCCCATGGTCAGTTTATCGTTTTTGACATTCAAGCAGATGGATTTTTGCATCATATGGTTCGTAACTTAATGGGTACCTTGTATGCCATCGGTCGACACGAGTTGCAGCCAGAAGCCTTTTTAGATATTTTAGCCAAAAAAGATCGTACTATCGCACCGCCTACTGCCTCTGGTGATGGTCTATATTTTATCAATGCTTACTATCCTGAGCATTTTCAACAACGACTGCCAAATGCTCCTTTAACCCCCATTTGGCTAAATTTACCTGACTAAATAAATAGGAGTTGGCATACATAACGGTTACAGGCTGTCAAGTAAAAACCTAGTGCTGTATTGCTTTAATCCGCTAACTTACGTATAATATGGGCTTATTTTTAATTGATTGATACCAACTATGGCAAAAGACGATATTATTGAATTTGAAGGCGAAGTCATTGACACCCTTCCAAATACCCTGTTTAGAGTTCGTTTAGAAAACGGACACGAAATCATTGCTCACATCTCAGGTAAAATGCGTAAGCATTATATCCGTATCCTGACAGGTGATAAAGTTAAGGTCGAAATGACACCTTATGACCTATCAAAAGGTCGTATTACTTATCGTGGCAAAAACTAATTTCTTATAAACTAAAATGGTTATAAAAGCATTTATATAAATACAGCTGGTTGCTAAATGGCTTCTTTTCGCTGATAGCTGATATAGACGCTTGGGTGGTTTAACTGATAATAATAATGAAAATGCTAACCTGCTCATTATTGCCTATCAATATTTTAGTGATTCAGTCTTAGTTATTTGTTTTTATCATAAAAAATACCGCTAAATTTCAGCGGTATTTTTTTGTCTAAATTTTATGAGTTGACTTACTTTCAAATTTCTAAATCATGATTAATAAGTAGCATGATTAAGAAACAGTGAGGCACTATTTAAACTCGACAGTCGCACCGTTTTGAATCACCCCTAGCAAAGCAAGTGCATCCCAATTTGTCAGGCGTATACAACCCGCTGAGGCTTGACGGCTAATACGATCAGGATCTGGTGAGCCATGAATACCATAAGAAGGCTTACTAAGCCCGATCCATACCGAGCCAACTGGATTATTAGGGCCAGGTGGAAGAATAGACTTGCTACCGTCCTCAGCAGTATAAGTATAATTAGGCTCATGCACCTTCACCTCTACCGTATGTGTCCCTGTTGGTGACGGTGTTGCCGTACTACCTACTGTGGTCGGATAGCTGGCAACTAAGTTGTCTTTATCATCATAGGCATATAGCGTTTCAGTGGCTTTATCAGCAACGACTCGACTGACAGGCTTGGTATTTGGGTTGCCAGGATTATAAACTGTGATGGTTTCACCCGCCCTAAAGCTACCCTTAGGGTTTAACGCTTTGAGATAGCTTTCACTGATATGGAATTTTTCTGCTAGCCCTTCTGTGATGCTCTCGTAATACAATCCCTCAAGTTTGGATTTGGCTTCAGCACCAGCTGGTATTTCTGTCATCTTAATATTAACATCCGCATCAGTTATCTGATAGCTGACTAGCACTGGCTGCACCGCGAGTTTTTCATTCTTTGTCAGCGCTTGCCATGTTTCGTTGTTTAGCGTGTCAGTGACTGCCAAACCATTTGCTTGTTGAAACGCTTGCATGGCCTTGCGGGTATTTTTGCCCCAATAACCATCAACAGGGCCTACACCATTGTGATGCCAATTTAATAAGGCTTGCAATTTAGTACCGATGACACGGTCGATACTCATCCCCTCTTTCCAAGTGGCATCATTCACCTTTTGCGCAGCAACTGATAAATTGTCTGTCGTATACTTGATAGTAGGTAGGAATTTTTTCGAAGCATTTGCGGTTTTGCTATCACGTGCTAGCTTTTGGCTAACGCCATTGGTCACAGGGCTGACTTCTTCAGCAGCATTCGCCTTATTAGCATTATTTTTGCTAATACTGGCTTCATCGTTATTGGTCGGTGTTTGGTTGTCAGAGTTATTGGTCGTTGCTTGATTGTTGGCATTTACACTATCCAGTGGTGCTGCAACGCTCTGCCCCATGAAAACTGCCGTAGAAAAACCGATCATCGCTACTGCTGTGCTGATTTTTTTTAATTGATACACCTCATGCTCCTAATTTTTTATAAAAATAATAAGTTTTATTTTGTTATGTTGTCATCAAGGCTTGTTATTTTGAGTTGTAACGCCTTCATAACCAACTTTACTCAAACACCTTTTCATCAGCTCTCTTCTAACGTGAAAGTCTGCGATTCTAGTGGTTTGTAAGCTGTTAATAGTGTCATATTACCTTGTGAGCATATAACAGCTTTATGTTAATAAAGCCTTTGTCCTGCGGTGTCTGTGTTAAAACAAGTACTTTTTTACAACTATCTGGTTTAGTGTGTTACCGCTAGAAAGTGATTAAAATAAACATAAAAAAAAACCCATAATTTGCTGAGCAAATTATGGGTTTAGAACGACGATTAAAGATAAAGATGAGAATTTTTCCCTATCGAAATAAAACAGGGGAAAATTCAATCTATATCACTATAGTGGGACTAGAGTAATTTAGCCAATACTGCTTGCCCCATCTCTTGGCACCCTACTTGCTTCAATCCAGCTTCACTACTGTCCAAGATATCAAGCGTGCGCAAACCGTCATCAAGGACATCACTCACTGCTTGCTCAATCGCTTGTGCCGCTGCTTCTTGCTTAAAAGTATAACGCAGCATCATCGCAACCGATAAAATAGTCGCCAATGGGTTGGCTTTGTCCTGCCCAGCAATATCAGGTGCTGAACCATGACACGGCTCATACATCCCTTTGCCTGCTTCATCAAGACTGGCTGATGGCAACATACCGATAGATCCAGTGAGCATAGCAGCTTCATCAGACAAGATATCACCGAACATATTGCCTGTCACCATGACATCAAACTGCTTAGGATTCTTGATCAATTGCATACAAGCATTGTCAGCATACATATGCGATAACGCCACGTCGCTATAATCTGCTTGCTGCATTTGGGTCATCGTTTGCTTCCACAGTTCGGTGACTTCTAATACGTTTGCCTTGTCCACTGAGCAAACTTTCGCTGCTGTGCCTGCTGCTTGCGCACGCGTTTTTGCCAATTCAAAAGCAACTTTACCGATACGCTGAATCTCGCTTGTGCTATAGACCATGGTGTTGTAGCCCTGCTGTTCACCATTCTCTAGTGTGCGGATTCCACGTGGCTCACCAAAATAGATACCACCCGTTAACTCACGAACGATAAGCAAATCCAAGCCTGAAATAATCTCAGGTTTGATACTAGACGCATTGACCAACTGCGGGTAAAGCTTTGCCACACGTAGATTAGCGAACAAACCAAGCTCACCACGTATTTTAAGTAAACCACGTTCAGGGCGCTTGCTGCGTTCAATACCATCCCATTTAGGACCACCGACCGCTCCTAACAATACCGCATCTGCTGCACGGGCACGGTCTAGCGTTTCATCTGGCAAAGGCTCGCCCGTTGCGTCAATGGCCACACCGCCAATCAATCCAGATTCAAGTGTCAAATCTAACGCAAATTTCTTATTGACTGCATTCAGTACGTCAATGGCTTGAGTCATGATCTCGGGACCAATACCATCGCCCGCTAATGTTAAAATCGTTGCCATACTAATCCTTGTGGGTAGGTAGATTTTTATTTATGTTAGGGCATGTCCTCATTTTAAAAATGGTGATAAAAATTGCCGTCAAACAAGGAAAGTAGCGCAAATAATATCGAGATATTGATAAGCTATTTAACGATGTTTGTTAACGATGTTTGGCAAAATTTAGCCATTTTCAACTCATTTAGAGGATAATCGATTGAATTGAGGACAAGCCCTAATACTACAAATTTACGATATTTTCCTAAAAACGATTTTTAGTGCCTTCAATAGCACAAAAAATCGTGATCAATTTACTATTTTTGAAAATCACATAGGCTTTAAGCTTTGGCTTTTACTTTCGATGATGCAGGCAATGCTTTCACGATACGAGTTTCTACAAACTCTCCTTGATGCTCAGCAGACAGCTCTTTACAAAAACGGCGCTGTACAGTGTTGCCTTGATACAGATCAACACATAGCGGCTGTGGTGAAGCGGTGTCTAATAAACTGCCAGAATTATCGTTAGATTTTTTCTGATAAGCCCGTAATTGATAAGTGTCCGCCTCAATAAAATCGTGAATTAAAGTAAAACGCTCAACATAGCCCAGATTGTTTTCTGGATAGAAATTCACCTGTACTTCGCGTTTTGCAGGTTTTACCCGCGCATAATAATTGGTTAGACCCGGCATGCCTGAGGCAGACAAAGGTACAATTTTAATCTCATTTTTATGAGCGAGTGGCGTCATATCTATGTTTGCGTGCATTGATGTTTGTGCATGCTTATTGTTGTTATGACTGCTGGTATGACTTTTGCCCTTTGCACTCATATCTTTCATCGCGACCAGCATGGCAGGATTGATAGGCTCATGCGTATCAGCCCCTATCACTCGTGTCTTATCTATCCGTGCAATTTCACAATGATAGGTTCCTATACAGGCAATATTGACTTCACCCGCAATCGGTTGAATCTTACCTGCCCATGCTTTAGCGTTTTCTGCCTCATCTATTTTCTGATACCCAGTCAATAGCTGACAGCCTGACAACAATAAGCTTGCGGCAACAACCGTACTTGTCCATAAAGCATAACGTTTTTTATTCATAATGGCGGCTACTATTTATGAGAGAAATAATAAAATATCGTAAAAAAACTACCCTTCATTTTAGCCAGTTCACCGCCATAACTCAACGTTACATTATTACTGTTCAGCAGTTTTATGAGTAATGGCTTGCAGATTCATTATTTATGCTCGTACATCGTTAAATATCCATGGTGTTTTTTGCATCATCTTATGCTCATAATCTTTAATGGCATCGCTTTGCTGCAAGGTTAAACCAATATCATCAAGCCCATTTAACAAGCAATGTTTGCGAAAAGCATCCACGTCAAATGCATATTCTTCACCTGTTGAGGTGACGACGACTTGGCGTTCAAGATCTGCAGTTAGCTCATAGCCTTCATTAGCAAGCGTGTCTTTCATTAATGTATCTACAATTGCCTCATCCAAGACAATTGGTAGCATGCCGTTTTTAAAGCAGTTGTTATAAAAAATATCTGCAAAGCTTGGCGCGATCACCGTACGAAAACCATATTCAGACAACGCCCAAGGCGCATGCTCACGACTAGAACCACAACCAAAGTTGCGGCGTGCCAGCAAAATAGTCGCGCCTTGATAACGCGGCTTATTTAGTACAAATTCTGGATTGATAACGCGTGTGCTATTGTCTTGACCCGGATAGCCTTCGTCGAGATAACGCCAATCATCAAACAAATTGACGCCAAAGCCTGTGCGTTTAATGGACTTTAAAAACTGCTTGGCAATAATTTGATCGGTATCGACGTTTGCGCGATCTAATGGGCAAACGATACCCGTTTGAGTGTTATAAGCTTGCATGGTTTTTCCTTAAAATATCGATTACTAACGTAAATTTTTTTGACGGTCTAATGAATCTCAAAAGAGCGTGCCATTTGTTTAACAATACTTGTCATTTTAGTTTTTTCACTTTCAGGATAGTTCAGATGTAATACTGCTTCCTGACCATCCTTAACTTTAATAACATGATAAAAAACTTGACCGTCTTTTCTATAGCCGCTTGCTGTATAGGTTTTATCTTTTAACAGCTCGTAAGTAACTGTCATGCCTGTTTTATATCGATGCTGCTTCTCTTTTAGATAATCACTATCGGTATAAAAGAAAACAGTTGGTGTATTACTCCCAAAGACCAAAATAGTGGCATTAGAATTGGGTAACTTAAAATGACGACCATCACCATTATCTGCCTCAGGCAACCATGTCAATTGATTTGGCACATAGACACAATAGGCAAATCTTCCATTACAGTAATCACGAGCCATCGCTAACTGAGAGTTGCCCAATAAGCAAAATAAAACAAACAGCATTTTCATTTTTATGCTCTATAGAAATGCAAAGTTAAAACGTTCTTACATCGACAAAGTGACCCGCCAATGCTGCTGCTGCTGCCATTGCTGGGCTGACCAGATGCGTACGACCACCATTGCCCTGACGACCTTCGAAGTTACGGTTAGACGTTGAAGCACAGTGCTCTTGTGGCTCAAGCTTATCCGCATTCATGGCAAGACACATCGAACAACCCGGCTCACGCCACTCAAATCCAGCCTCAGTAAACAAGGCATCTAAGCCTTCTGCTTCAGCCTGCAACTTCACTTGCCCAGAACCTGCCACAACGATGGCTTCTTTGATATTGTCCGCGACTTTACGACCTTTAATGACTGCGGCGGCATCACGCAAATCTTCGATACGCGAATTGGTACATGAACCAATAAAAATGCGATCAAGCTGGATATCGGTAATCTTTTGCCCAGCGTCTAAACCCATATAGGTATAAGCACGTAACCAGCCTTCTTCTTGTGCTTCATCTACCGCTTGATCAGGTGTTGGTACAGATTGAGTGATATCGACAACCATTTCAGGAGAGGTTCCCCAAGAGACTTGTGGCGCTATTTGGCTACCATCCAACTCAACCACAGTATCAAATACCGCGTCATCATCAGAATATAAGGTACGCCAGTAAGCTTCCGCTTGCGCCCATTGCTCAGAGGTTGGCGCATAAGGACGACCTTTGACGTACTCGATGGTTGTGTCATCGACCGCAACCATACCCACGCGAGCACCCGCTTCGATCGCCATGTTACAAACGGTCATGCGACCTTCCATACTCATGTCTTCAAATACTTGCCCAGCAAATTCGATAGCATGGCCTGTCCCGCCAGCCGTGCCAATTTTGGCGATAATAGCCAATACCACGTCTTTTGAGGTCACGCCAGCACCAAGCTTACCAGTGACACGAATTTGCATATTTTTTGATTTTTTCTGAATCAAGCACTGAGTTGCCAATACATGCTCAACCTCTGATGTGCCGATACCGTGCGCTAAGCAGCCCAGCGCGCCATGAGTAGCAGTATGCGAATCACCACAAACAACCGTCATACCCGGTAACACCAAACCTTGCTCAGGGCCAACGACGTGTAAAATGCCTTGACGAGCATCATTAATCGTAAACTCAGCGATATCAAATTTGGCGCAATTTTCATCCAATGTCACTACCTGCAAGCGTGATACCTTGTCCTTGATACCAGGCACGCCTTCTAAACGCTCTTTAGTGACTGTGGGTACGTTATGGTCAGGACTGGCGATATTAGCCGACAGGCGCCACGGTGCTCTATTGGCTAACTCCAAGCCTTCAAATGCTTGCGGACTGGTCACTTCATGCAACAGATGGCGGTCGATATAAATCAGGCTCGAACCATCGTCACGCTTGGTGACTTCGTGAGCATTCCAAAGTTTGTCATATAACGTTTGACCTGCCATGTTGCTATCCTTTATTGGTTGCTAATTACTGGTTTTTTTACTTGCTTATAGTCATTCCACTATAAAAGTATTACTGCGTTAACCTCGCTTGAAGTATTAAATATACATCTACACTCGGTTGCCTTGTACTACTTTTAAGTTGACTCGACTATAGTCTATGGTAAAAATTTTATACGCAGCGGCATCGTCAGCGGCGCTTGTATCAAAATCGATATTTTTATATTGGCGATTTTACATTGATGACCATTATCAGCACTTAAAACGTGCGATGAGCTGCAAATAGTCAATTTAATAGAATAAATATGTCACAATACGCCTTGATGTCTTGTGATTATAGCAGGCTAATCCTATAATAATAATTGATGATTTTTGCCCAGACGCAAACTTTTATTTCTAATACATTGTGATTGGGTCAGCCAACTTTTATTTATAGCTCGCAAAGTAGCTAAGGACATCCGTTTGAACACCACAAACTTGACGACATTCGTTACCGTTATGCACACTGGCAGCATCTCAGGTGCCGCAGAAAAACTGTTTATCACACAGCCTGCCGTCAGTAAACGCATCAAAAATTTGGAAGATGAATTCAACATTACTTTGTTTGATACGGTGGGACGCGGCATTGTACCGACCCAAGCAGCCAATGAAATGCTGCCGCACGCCAAGCGTTGGCTAGAAGATTATGAGAATTTTAAGATTAATCTGCAACACTCTCAGCATATCGTATCTGGCAAATTAGTGATCGGTACCAGTCATCATATTGGCTTGCACCATTTAGCGCCTGTACTTAAGCATTTTATCCAAGCTTATCCTGCCGTACAACTAGAAGTACATTTCGTCGATTCAGAAAAAGCGCACAAAGCCGTACTCGATGGCGATTTATCATTAGCATTTTTAACACTACCGCCCGTCTATGATAAGCGCTTGACCTATCATACGCTATGGTCAGACCCTCTTTACTTTATGACAGGTACGCTATCGCCTTTAGCGACCAAATCTAATGTGACACTAGAGCAATTGGCACGCTATCCTGCTATTTTACCGTCTGCCAACACCTTTACCAGTCAAATTACCTTGGCTGAATTCGCTAAGCACAATCTGAAACCTTATGCCACGATGAGCACCAATCCTCTTGAATCTATTCGCATGCTGGTTTCTGTTGGTCTGGGATGGTCTGTATTACCGCAAACCATGATTAGTCAAGATTTAGAACGTATCGATATGGCAGACAATATAGAGTTACAGCGCTATTTGGGTGTGGTTATCAATCCGAAATTGACGCAATCTAGCAGCGTTACAGCTTTGTTAAACTTGTTAGCGCCTATTGAATAAAACTCCAGCTAAACGATGATTAGAGCGTGCTATGGAATCTAAAAAGCACGCTATTCGCATTTATGACCCTCATGCGTTATAATACGCTTGACGTTGTCTTTATAACAAAAATTTACTATAAGAACACTGATAGTCATATATTGAACACTTCGAGTAATATATGATGGTTAACAGTAGGTTTAATGGTTTTAAATGATTGGTTATATAGGTGGCCGATACTGATAAATGAGTCGCAAATGCGAGCAGTCGATATTATGTAATATGACATTCTTATTGATCTCTAAGCACTGCAAATTCGTATTAGCCCTAGAACAGCATCAATCATATAAAACTAACAGCAGATATTGAATAAAAGCCATTATGTCCTACTTAATGGCTTTTTTCGTCTTTAGATATTGTTTGGGACATCGTCTTATAACACTTAATCTTTATAGTTAAAATAATTACCGCCAACCATGTTGGTTAAGGACAATTTATATGAACGGAGTTTCTAGTGGCGTGCTGGTATCACTTGGCGCCTATTTTTTAGTGATGATTGGTATTGGCATTTACGCTTACTTTAAGCAAGCCAATGATACTGAAGGCTATATGTTAGGAGGACGCAGTTTAGGTCCAGCAGTCACTGCACTATCGGCAGGTGCATCAGATATGTCAGGTTGGTTACTACTTGGCTTGCCCGGTTACATGTATGCTGACGGTGTCGTGAGCATATGGATCGCGCTTGGTTTGACACTTGGTGCATTTTTAAACTACCTTATTGTGGCACCGCGCCTTCGCGTTTATACCGAAGTGGCTGATAACGCCATTACCCTACCTGATTATTTCGCTAACCGCTTCGAAGATAAATCGCACATGCTACGTGTGATATCTGCCTTGGTTATCATTCTATTCTTCACCGTTTATACCGCTGCAAGCCTAGTGGGTGGCGGTAAGCTCTTTGAAAGCTCTTTGAATCTTTCTTATAGCACTGGCCTATGGGTCACCGCTGGCGTTGTTGTTGCTTATACGCTATTCGGTGGTTTCTTAGCCGTTTCGATGACTGACTTTGTACAAGGTATCATCATGCTGTTTGCAATGGTGATTGTTCCTGTCGTCGCTTTCACTGATCTTGGTGGCATTTCAGCCACTACTCAAGCTGTTAGAAACATTGATCCAAGCTTGCTTAACATTACTAGTGGTATGAGTATTCTTGGTATTGTTTCCCTAATGGCATGGGGCTTGGGTTATTTTGGCCAGCCACACATCATCGTGCGCTTTATGGCAATCCGCTCAGTCAAAGATGTCCCTACTGCCCGTAACATCGGTATGAGCTGGATGATTGTCAGCCTTATTGGAGCACTGATGACTGGTTTTGCTGGTCGTGCGTATGTCCAAAAGACAGCGATGACTCTAGATGATCCTGAGACCATCTTTTTAGTATTTACGCAGTTTTTATTCCATCCATTGGTTTCAGGCTTCTTATTAGCCGCGATTTTAGCAGCGATCATGAGTACCATCTCATCGCAACTATTGGTGGTATCAAGCTCATTGACTAAAGACGTTTATAAGCTGTTTTTTGATAAAGATGCACCGGAAGCGCGTCAAGTATTGGTCGGCCGTATTTCCGTAATCATTGTCGCCGTGGTTGCCATTTTACTGGCGTCTAATCCAGAAAGCTCGGTATTGAATTTGGTCTCTAACGCCTGGGCAGGATTTGGTGCAGCATTTGGACCATTGGTTATTTTCAGCCTAATCTGGCGCGGTATGAACCGTAACGGTGCAGTTGCTGGTATGGTGGTCGGTGCATTGACGGTTATCCTATGGATTTACGGTCCTTTCCAGATGAATGGCATGGCACTCAATAGCTGGTTATATGCTATCGTTCCGGGCTTTATCTTAAGTACAATCGCCATTTTTGCGGTAAGTATCATGACAGGCGGTCCAAAAGCCTCTGTTACTGCGAAATTTAAAGAAATGGAACTCAATTTAAATAAATAAGCTTATCGATATAATTATCACTATAAAAAAACCTCGCCATCATTGGTGAGGTTTTTTTATTGATGACTATTAAATATAATATCTAGGACATTGGTACATAAGTAAGCTATGGTTATTTCTATTAGAGATCTCATACTTAACTAATAGCGCTATAACACTTCATAATTCAGGTGTTAACTTTTCACTCAATCATCACGCTTGTAGCTACTTATACTATGTCATTAATCATCTAACTTGTTAGTGTAAGATATACTACTGAATAAATTTATAATGCACCTCAAATATCAAAGATAAATGGATAAGCAGAACTACCTCAGCGAGGCTAAAGAGTTAGAGATATGGCGGTTATGATATCCATTAGCACTGGCACAATACCGAGCACCATAGAGTCATCGATATATAAGATCATCTATAAGAAAAGATACTATTAGCGCTGAGAGGTCAATGAGTCTTGGATTTAAGTGTGTTTCAAGAAGCGTATATTTCAGCTGAAATATACTTATGATCGTAATAACTCAATGATGTTGTGGCTTATGTTTGAGGCAAATATTGTTTAATTGCGAGCAAGAAACTAATCACTGCCGTCTTAGAAATCGTCTAAAAAAAGCTGTCAAATAAATTTATTATTTTGCTAAAAACCTTTATGCACACTTTAAAGTCGTTGATTTAATGTTCTTTTATATCAATTTCTATTTCGAACACCGATAAAAAAGCGACCCATCATGGATCGCTTTTTTTATGTATTGATACTGCTAAATATTCGTATTATTTAGTGTCTTGGTAAGACAACTTCACACCGAAGATATATCCATCATTGTCTTGAAAGTCACCAACAATTTTGTCACTTGGCAACACACCTTGGGCATCGCCAAACCATAGGTATTTGCCACCTGCTGATACTGCCCAGTTTTCTGTCACGTTATACTTTGCACCTAAACCAGCACTGTAATAGCCTTCGATAGGACCTAACGAAGTGACAGGGTTACCAGCACCACTATCCCAACCAACGGTACCACTAATTGCAAGTGCTGGCGCAACACGCTTGGCTAGACCAAGCTCTACTTGCCATTGATCCTCTTCGTACTCAACCAAGTTCAAACCATCAGGTCCATAAGATCTTTTACTAACCTCATTATATAGTGGCGGCGTAATCTTAAAGTCACCCCAAGGTACCCAGCGCACTTTTGCAGTTGCTAACGTCGTTGGGTTAATACCGGTTTGAAAATCAAAGTTTACGGATTTAGGAGTAGTAATTTCCATATTACTAGTGCGATTGGCTGCAGCTGGATCACCAGCTATAACGCCAGCTAAAGGATAGGTTTCAGCCACTTTCATGTTGTGATCAATTTCAGAGCGATAGGTCAGTGCTGCTTTTAAGGCAATTTCAGGTTTGCTATAAGCAATACCAGCTATATAACCATAGTCCATATCAGGGCTGTTACGTGAGGTATAGCCAGTAGCAGGACCATAAGCCAAACCTCGTAATTTCACTTCAGACTCAATACGTTGAGCGACTGGACCACCGTATACTTGAAACTCTTTGTTGGCACCAAATTTTGCGCCAAGAATAGCTGTCAGGCTGTTACTACGTACTTCAACATTAGTGCCTTCCCCTGCATTAGCTGCTTCTGCTTGGGCTATCGCATTTGCTGTACCAAGACCAGTGGCCTCACTCACAAAACCTTGGGCTGCTGCCGCTTGAGCTTGAGCTTGTTGTGCAAGACCTTGCGCGACTTGAGGATCTGTAGCTGTTGCAGCTAATTGTCCAAGTCGTTGCGCTTCCGCACCTGCTGCTTGAGCCTGCTCTCTTAAATCTTGAATTTCAGGACCAAGAGTCTCGGCATTGAACCGTCCACCTGTTAACTGAGTTATTGATGCATTAATATCGCCTTTCGACACAAAATTGTTATCGCCAGTATATTTCGCTGCTGCGCCAAAGGGCTCATCATATAAGATACCAACACTAAAGGTTTCATTGATATCTGTTTTTACACCATAACGAAAGAAGTCGTAATACTCAGCGATATCGCCAGTCTTATCACCTCTGACATAGGTATTATTAGTAGGAACGTTATTGGCGCTATCATAACCACTAACATCAGCATCGATATAGGTGTAAACAGCTTCAGCATAGGTGCCATCTTGGAGGAAGGCTGTGACATCCTGACCTGAACGGTCAAGACCAGCAGCATTGGTTACGCTAGCTACAGAAAAAGCGGCAATCGCTATTGCAAGGGTTTTCAAATGAAAGGTATTGCGCATTGTGTATCTCCAAACGTCCTTGTTGTTTTACTACTTAAATAATCAATATTTAGCATTGCTGCGCATAACTTTATGATTATAAAAGTCGTGTCCTGAGATGAATACTAATGCCTTTTTGACACTAAAACAACAATTAAAGTGCTTTATTTCCCAAATATGACTGGACAGTACAAATAAGATACACGTACAAAACTAATATTTAGTTTTTCATTGTCATAATTTTTAAATTGCTATCAGCATTTTTTAGAGATAGCAGATAGATACTTATCTGTTATAATTTAATAATTCTAAAATACTCTAATCCTTTATTAAACTTAAACACGCTGGCATAAAAAAGCGACCCAATCAGGATCGCTTTTTATTATTTAGACTATGGATTTATAAGTTAGCAAATTACAACTTACACTAGTTTGCTTGGTAAGAAAGCTTCACGCCAAGTGCAAAACCATCGTTGTCTTCAAAGTTACTCACCACGGCTTTAGTCGGAATTTGGCCTTTAGCATCACCGAACCATAGATATTTACCACCCGCTGATACTGCCCAGTTTTCAGTCACATTGTATTTGGCACCCAAACCAGCACTGTAGTAGCCTTCGATAGGACCTAGCGAGGTTACAGGGTTACCAGCACCACTATCCCAACCGACAGTACCTGTCACTGCTAATGCTGGCGTCATGCGCTTAGCGAGACCTAGCTCAACTTGCCATTGATCTTCATCATAACTAACTAATGCCAAGCCTTCATCATCTTTTGTCGATACTTTACTGACATCATTGTATAGTGACGGTACGATAGCAAAATCACTCCAAGGCACCCAACGGACTTTCGCAGTAGCTAGCATCGTCGGATTGATACCCGTTTGGAAATCAAAGTTGACTGATTCTGGCGTATTGATTTCAATATCAGAATGTCTGGTAGTCGGCAACGCTAGACCAGCGGTAGCACCTGCAGCCGTAGCAATTGGAAAAGTCTCAAAAGCTTTTGCATTGTGCTTGATTTCAGAGCGATACGTCAAAGCAGCTTTAAGTGCAATTTCAGGCTTGCTATAAGCCATACCAGCGATCCAGCCATAGTCTTGGTCATTACTGATGTGAGTGGTATAACCCTTGGCTGAACTGTATGCATCACCGCGCAATTTTACATCTGCTTTCACGCGCTGAGCCACTGGACCACCATAAGCTTGAAACTCTTTGTTAGCGCCAAATTTAGCACCAAGAATACCAGTAATGCTCTCAGTACGTACTTCTACTTGCGTCGCTTCGCCCGCTACTGCTGCTAGACCTTTAGCGGCTTCAAGACCAATAAGCTGACCTTGAGCGGCTTGTAATTCTTCAGCGGTTAAACCACCTGGATTACCTGGAGCAAGCGCCCCTTGCAATTGTGGTATTAATACGTTATCGACGTAAGCTTCGGTAATATTAGGGTTTTTTGTAAAGTCTTGAATGATAGCGTCACGATCACTTTCGGTAACGAAATCGTTTTGACCGTTATAATCAGCGGCGGCACCAAAAGGCTCATCATATAAAATACCGATGCTAAACGTGTCGTTAATATCTGCTTTTACACCATAACGGAAAAAATCATAAGACTCTGCGATATCATTGAGCTTATTGCCTGACAAGTCTTTACCACTCACATCGGCATCGATATAAGTATAAACAGATTCGGCATAGGTGCCATCTTGTAAGAATGCAGTGATATCTTGACCTGAACGATCAAGACCAGCAGCACTAGCAACGCTAGCAATAGAAAGAGCAGCAACAGCTACTGTGAGAGTTTTCAAATGAAAATTTGCGCGCATTATGTATCTCCAAACGTCCGCATTGTTTTACTACTTTACTTAATTTTAATAAGCAAGCAGCATCCGAGGTGGAGGATAGTAATGATTTTCGAACATTAAAACAACTGCAAAAACACATTATTTCCTGATTATGACTGAACAGTATCTGTATCTCACAATGCGGATATAATAGTTATAAATTTTCAACCATTTAGTTTTTGCAGATATTAATAATGAGGGGGTCTTTCTGCCATTACATCAAAAGGTGCAATGCCGCCTTCAGGATCCTGACTTTCCACTTGTTTATAGATCAGCTGCAACTGTCGTTGTAATGTCTGAATATCTTTATCTTGCCGCGCAATCACCTCATCGAGTCGCTCTACTGTCATCTCTAGATGCGCCATACTCATCTGTAAATCAATGACTTGTTGCGTTTGTAGGTCAGCATGCACAGCTAAAGCCTCGTTCTGAGCTTTATCTTGAGGATTAAATTGATTCATATTTTTCTCTGAATTATCATAAACATAAGACTGGTAGGATTCATTAATAAAATGGCTCGATGACCGATAAAAAGTAGCAATTAGATGGCGATGCTCTTTATAAAATAGCAGCCGTTAATAAAAGCCATAAATAGTGCGGATAAAATCATTTACGCTCACTACAGTCACGTGATGGCATGTTATACTGCTCGCAATTTTGCAGCAACCCCTACCTCACTATTATATAAGCTTAAGATATTCTATGGCTCTGATACATTTAAAAGATATCCACCTTGCTTTTGGCGTCGCTCCTGTTCTTGATGGCATTGATTTTGCTATTGAAGCAGGTGAACGTGTCTGTTTAATTGGCCGTAATGGCGAAGGCAAATCCACCTTATTTAAGCTAATTAACGGCACCTTACAACCTGATAGCGGCGAAGTCATTATCAATAGCAGCGTGCGCGTGGCGATGCTAGAACAAGACGTTCCCGAGACAAGCGGACGTATCCTAGACATCGTTATGGGTGGTAGCAGCCGTACGGCTGAGCTGCTTATCAACTACAATGCCCAAACTGACTTATGTGCCAATGGCGACATGGATGCTTGTGAGCGTATGGCCGATTTGCAGCATGATATCGATGCGGTACACGGTTGGGATTTAGAACGAGAAGCCACCCGCCTGATCAAAACCATGGGGCTGGATCCAGATGATGATTTATCTTCATTATCAGGTGGTCGTAAGCGCCGTGTACTACTAGCACGCTCATTGGTCACCAAACCCGATGTACTATTGCTTGATGAACCAACCAACCATTTAGACGTTGATAGTATTGAATGGCTAGAGCGCTTTTTATTGGATTGGCAAGGTCTGACATTGTTGTTTGTCACCCATGATAGAGCATTCGTTAATAAACTATCGACGCGCATCATTGAGCTAGATCGTGGTCAGTTGACCAGCTATGACGTCACTCAAGGCGAAGGTGGCTATGCCCGCTATCAAGAACTAAAAGAACTACAGTTATTGGCTGAAGAAAAAAACAACGCCAACTTTGATAAAAAACTGGCGCAAGAAGAAGTTTGGATTCGCCAAGGTATCAAAGCCCGTCGTACCCGTAATGAAGGCCGTGTCCGTGAGCTAAAAGCTTTACGTGAAGAGCGTAGTGATCGCCGTGAGCAAGTCGGTAACGTTAATATCACGATGGGTCAAGGCGAGAAAAGCGGTAAACTTGTCTGTAAAGTCAAAAACTTACATCTTGAGTATGATGGCAACGTATTGGTTGATAATTTTACAACCACTATCATGCGCGGCGATAAAATCGGTATTGTCGGACCCAACGGTGCGGGCAAAACCACACTGATTAAAGCCCTACTCGATATGTCTGATGACGAAGTTACCAAGACTGGTAGTGTTGAATTAGGCACTAACTTAAAAATCGCTTTCTTCGACCAGTTGCGCGATCAGTTAGACCTTGAAGCCAGTGTGGCGCAAAACGTCTCTGAAGGCTCGGATTTCGTCGAAGTGGGTGGTCGTAAGACACACATCATGAGCTATCTACAAGATTTCTTATTTGCCCCAGAGCGTGCGCGTACCCCAGTCAAAGCATTATCAGGTGGTGAGCGTAACCGCGTGCTACTTGCCAAGCAGCTATTAAAGCCTGCCAACATTCTGGTACTTGATGAGCCAACCAACGACTTGGATATGGCGACACTTGAGCTACTAGAAGAGTCCGTCGCCAGCTTTGGCGGTACGATTTTGCTCATCAGCCATGACCGCTCATTTATGGACAATGTCGTTACCTCTACTTGGGTATTTGACCAAGATGAAGACGGCAAAGGTATCGTTAAAGAGTATGTCGGTGGTTATCAAGAATACTTGGTACAGAAAAACCGTGAGCAAGCAGCACACGCGGCTAGAGCACCAGCCAATAATGCAAATACTGCCAGTAAAGTTACCAATAATACAACCGCAGCAAAACCTAACAAAGCTGCCAAAAAGCTCAATTTCAATGAACAGCGTGAACTGGACAATTTGCCAAAAGAAATCGCTGCGTTAGAAGCTGAGCAAGCCCAATTGCAAGAGAAACTGGCTGATGGGTCATGGTTCACCACTGACGTTAATGCAGCGACTGCCGCAAGTGAGCGCCTACTGACGATTGAAGATGAGATGATGAGTAAGCTTGAGCGTTGGAGTGAGCTTGAGAGCTAATGTTAGCGACTGAAGCCATGTTTTATAAAACTTGAAGTTTGATAAGATATGAAAAATAATGAAATAATCACCGTGTTGTTCTTATAAAGCGGTGATTATTGGTTTACGACTACTTACATAGTAGTTAGGTACTGAAAGTTAGTGAACATTACCTTAATTTCGAGTATCATTCGCTATTGCAAAATATCCTTATTAATTATAAGGTCATCACGCTTATAACCCTTGCCAAAAAATCTATGTGAGACATTGATAATGCAGCTATTTTGCATCAATTCTCCTATTCAACCTTAGAGTATGTTCTATCAAGGTTGCTTTATTTTTAACGCAATAATTTATTTTATCACCGAAATAGCTTAGAATAGCAACAATTAGCAAAATTAGGCACAGCCAAAGTGGCTTGATATTGTACATTTTCTAAGCCACAAACCCAGTGTGGGATAATCCCATTTCATTCACCTGGAGGAAGTATTAATGAGCCAAGCCGAAGGCGTTAACGTACAACGCCGTAGAGTTCTTATTGCCTCGACTGCCGCGATTGGTGCAGCTGGGGTAGCTGCTGTGGCAACACCTTTTGTCCGTTCTTGGTACCCAAGCGCTAAAGCTGAGGCTGCAGGGGCTGCAGTGACCCAAGATATTGGTTCTATCGAAGCAGGACAGATGATCGTTGTCAAATATCGCGGTAAACCCATTTTTGTGGTCAAACGCACAGAAGACATGCTAGCGACTTTAGCGTCAGTAAAACCTTTACTGTCTGACCCTGAATCTGATGCATCATTACAACCTGAATACTGTAAAAATCCAGAACGCTCTATCTCACCAGAAGTCTTGGTAGTAGAAGGCGTCTGTACACATTTAGGTTGTGCACCAAACTACCGTCCTGATGTTGGCGCGGCTGACTTGGGTGGTAATGATTGGTATGGCGGATTTTTCTGCCCATGCCACGGGTCTAAATATGACTTGGCGGGTCGCGTTTATAGTGGCGTTCCTGCACCGCTTAACTTACCTGTCCCAGATTACAACATGGATGGTACCATCTTGACGATTGGGGAGGCTTAATATGAGCATGGGTAAAAAGTTAATGCATTGGGTGGACGCACGCTTTCCAGCGACCGAAACCTATGAATACCATATGTCAAAGTACTATGCACCAAAAAACTTTAATTTTTGGTACTTTTTTGGCGTGTTATCAATGGTGGTATTGGTTAACCAATTGGTAACAGGTATTTGGCTGACCATGATGTACAACCCAAGTGCCGAAGGGGCATTTGCATCTGTTGAATACATCATGCGCGATGTCAAAGGTGGTTGGCTCATCCGTTATATGCACTCAACTGGCGCATCTGCGTTCTTTGTGGTCGTATATCTGCATATGTTTAGAGCACTGCTATATGGTTCATACCAGAAACCACGTGAGCTTATTTGGCTTATCGGTATGGGTATTTACTTAGCATTGATGGCAGAAGGTTTCTTCGGTTACCTACTTCCTTGGGGCAATATGTCATTTTGGGGTGCACAGGTTATCTTGAACCTTCCTGCTGCTCTACCTGTGATTGGTGATGGGCTTGCAGAATGGGTACGTGGTGATTATATTATCTCAGGTATCACCCTAAACCGCTTCTTTGCTCTACATGTGGTTGCTATCCCGCTCGTACTTGTGGGCTTAGTATTCATGCATATTGTAGCGCTACACCATGTGGGTTCGAACAACCCTGATGGTATTGATATCAAGAAGCTAAAAGATAAAAATGGTGTGCCGTTAGATGGTATTGAATTCCATCCGTACTACACAGTACACGATATGATTGGTATCGTGGTCTTCTTTATCTTGTTCTTTGCAGTGGTATTCTTCTTCCCAGAAGGCGGCGGATTCTTCCTTGAGCCACCAAACTTTGAGACAGCGAATTCATTGAAAACACCAGCACACATTGCACCAGTATGGTATTACACGCCATTCTATGCCATTTTACGTGCGGTTCCTGACAAGTTGGGTGGTGTGATTGCGATGGGTGGTGCGATTGCCGTACTATTCTTGATACCATGGTTAGACAGATCGCCTGTACGCTCTATACGTTATAAAGGCATTTTATCTAAAATTGCTTTAACCGTGTTTGCGATTAGTTTCTTAGTTTTAGGTTACTTAGGCGCGACGCCAACGACACCAACAGCAACATTGATGGCTCGTATCTTCACTGTCTTGTATTTCTTGTTTTTCTTACTGATGCCAATTTATACCTCTATTGAGAAGTGTAAACAGCCACCAGAACGCGTTACCGGAGGTCACTAATGAACACGCTAATTAAATCCCTAGCGGGTCTAGGCTTAGGCGCGGCATTAACCTTGACGGCTGGTACTGCACTGGCAGCTGGTGGCGGTGGATGTGGTACATTCACCAATGCTGAGGGTGTTGAAGAACATTTAGCTTGTAGTACTGCCCCTATTGATTTTACCAATAAGGGCTCGCTACAAAACGGTGCGAAAATCTTTATGAACTACTGTGCTGGTTGTCACTCTGCCCAGTATGTTCGTCACTCGCGCATTGCTAAAGATTTAGAGATACCACCTGAGTTGGTCGAAAAGTATTTGATGGTCACCACCGATCAAATCGGTGATCATATCAATGCTGAAATTGATCCTGAAGTACAAGCATCATGGTTTGGCGCAGCACCACCAGACTTATCACTTGAGACCAGACTACGTGGCGATGACTGGGTATATACTTACCTGTTATCGTTTTATGAAGACCCAAGCCGTCCTTGGGGTGCCAATAACTTAGTACTTGCCAATGCGGCGATGCCTCATGTATTGCATAATATGCAAGAAGAGCTGAGTGCTGAAGAGTTTGAATCTGAAGTGGGTGATTTGGTTAACTTTATGGCGTGGATGGCAGAGCCTAACCGTCATGACCGTCAAGTGATTGGCTTCTTTGTGATTTTATTCTTATTAGTATTACTCATTCCAGTTTACTTATTGAACAAAGAGTTCTGGAAAGATGTAAAATAATTGAGTATTAAAAAATATATTTTTATCGAAAAAAAAGGCACTACTCTGGTAGTGCCTTTTTTTGTCTCTTAAAAGACCATAAAACACTGAACCATTATTTAAAATAAGGCTCACCCGCAATGTTTACGTACCTTGCCTTGATAATCAGGACAACTTTGTTTACGATGATAGGCTTTACTATTAACATTAGGCTTTCATGATTGATGCGAACGACATTCCAAGTAGTCAGCTGATTTTATACGCTGATGACGGCTACGACAGTCATGTAGTGCGCCTATTACTTGAGGAAAAAAAGCTTGCCTATTATCTATCACGCTTGCACTCTGAACGGCCTGAAGATTTAACCGAGCTGAATCCCTATCACACCTTGCCTGTTCTGCAACAACGTGAAATCGCACTGTATGAGATCAACGTTATCTTTGAGTATCTTGAAGAGCGTTACCATACAAACAAGCTACTACCGGATACCCCGCAAGAGCGTGCCCAATTTCGCCAGCTGGCTTGGCGTATTCAGCATGATTGGCTGGTACTCGGTAAGCGTCTACTCATGCACCCTAATAGCTTTAATAAAGCACAAGCTGCTATTGCGAAAAAACAGTTAAGCGACTCTTTGATTACTTTATCACCACTGTTTGCTCATAAACCTTATTTTATGGCAGACGATTTTGGCTGGTGTGATGTATTGTTAGCACCTTTGTTATGGCGACTTGAAGAAATGGGAATTGAGCTGCCACGCGCGATTAGTCGCCCCTTATTTGACTATCAACATCGGGTCTTTGAGCGTACTAGCTTTCAAAAAAGTGTGCGTTAATTAGGGTGTATTCTCAATCTGAGCATTAAACCTTAAATGGGCCAAAAATGACTAAATCTTTGTCCAACTGTGTCAAATAGCTTGCTTATATTTCGATATTATCAGCACTATTTTCCTTCTTTGGCTGCAATTTTTATCACCATTTCCAAGAGCCGGACACACCCTAGACAATGCTTAACCGCTGTCTTAAAATAGAAAACAACAAAATATCTTTAGATTATTATATTCAAATTATCAGTATAGGAAACCCTTAGATGAGCGAAACCACCTCTATTACCCCAACACGTCCTTATATGGTGCGCGCACTTTATCAGTGGATAGAAGACAATCAACTAACGCCTTACCTGATGGTTGATGCCACTGCCGAAAACGTACAGATTCCAAGGGAACACGTGCAAGATGGTCGTATCGTATTGAATATCGCCAGCCGTGCGACTGGTAATATGAGTATGGAAAATGATTATATTCATTTTAGTGCGCGTTTTGGCGGCGTGTCACAAGAGATTTGGGTACCAATGACGTCGGTGTTAGGTATTTATGCGAAGGAAAACTCGCAAGGGATGTTTTTTGACCCCAATGAATATGACAACTATCAACCTGAAGATGATGCGATAGTAAGCTCACAGAAGAGCCCTACTGCGACACCTAAAGCCAAACGTGATAATAAAGCTGGTTTAAAAGTGTTGAAATAGTCAATTTTTCGGTATAAAAAAGGCTGGTCGTATTATATACGGTCAGCCTTTTTGTGATTAATCTAAAAGATTTATCATTGTGCACTTTCAGTTAGCATATAAGATTACTAGGTTCTTGGCAATGTCACGCCACGTTGACCTTGATACTTACCGCCGCGATCTTTATAGCTGGTTTCACATACGTCATCAGCATCACTTTGGAAAAACAGCATTTGTGCCACCCCTTCGCCTGCATAAATACGTGCTGGTAGATTGGTGGTATTACTAAATTCCAAAGTGACATGCCCTTCCCACTCAGGCTCCAGCGGCGTCACGTTGACGATAATTCCGCAACGGGCATACGTTGATTTACCAAGACAGATCGTCAACACATCACGTGGAATACGGAAATATTCCATGGTGCGAGCTAGCGCAAACGAGTTTGGCGGAATAATGCACTCGTCACCGATAACATCAATAAAGCTTTTCTCATCAAAGTTTTTTGGATCTACAATCACCGAATGAACATTGGTAAAAACTTTAAATTCAGGCGCGCAGCGTACATCATAACCATAGCTTGACGTACCGTAGCTAACCAAACGTTCGCCTGCATCATTAAAACGTACTTGACCCGCTTCAAACGGCTCAATCATGCCGTGTTCTTCAGCCATTTTACGAATCCAGCGGTCAGACTTGATAGACATTTTTGTTCCTTAGCAGCTATAAAATAAAATTTACGATATGAAGGGTATTTTGATAGCGACGATTATACGGAATTGAGCGCTTAATTTATAGGCTTGCCTGCGTTTAATATAAATCTACAATCAACACAGCAACCGCCTACCATTTTGCGAAATGATCTTCTGCTAAGCCCATTATCTTATCGATTTTAATCACGTCATCTTTTAGACGAATCTCACCACTATAGAAGCCAAGCCATTGCTCAAATATACTGGCAAGCACACCAAAGTTATCCATCTTTTTATAAACGGTTATCGGCGTGAAGGTTAAGTCAATATCAACATTGCTCCAGCCTAGGTTTTGATGATAGATGCGCCAAGGCTGTCGCGTATTATCTATGGTTTTAGCTTTGTCATCTTGCTCATTAGCTGGCAACTTTAAACCATCACGGACAAACATCACAGGCGGTAAATAATAAATCTGCCCATTCAGCCAGCACGCATTTTCGCTAACCCCTGTTTCATTGACGCCCATCGCTAGATTTAGGGCAAAATGACGACCGTCTGGCAAATAACTATTGATACAACTCCAAAACCAATTGGTCTTGTGACGCATATAACCAAGCGTCCAATCGAGATTGGCGATAGTCGTTTCGGAAAAGTGGATTTGTTTGGCTTGAGTATCAGTGTTAAATTTTGAATGGGCTTTAATAAGCAAATGACCAGATATACACGTCAGCGGTTCTTTTTGAGTGAAGGTCCAGCCGCGCCTGCCCGTTGGTGTGCAGACTGCAAATGGCGCTGCTTGCCGCTGTAGCATCACATCAAGCGTAATGTGTTTACTGTCCAATGCTACTGCGATTTGTGAAGGCGTAAAATCCAATGTTAATGTGAGATTACTATGGGTAAATGCCATTTGCCCTTGATAGCAATCGCCTTCTAACTGTGTTTGATGCGTCAACGGCTGCAATGCTTCACAAACCTCTAACTGTTTAGTCTCATCGTTATAAAGATAAACAAAGGCACTGGTTGCCAGTTTAATCGTTGCCAATGCCAGACAAACCCGATAAGGCGGTTGAATAATTTGAATAAAGCAGAATTGATTGGCTTTTAACTCTTTGCGCCAGTTTGGCAGCGCCTTTTGCGAAATAAGATGACTGTGATAGTCCAAATAATTGATATTTTTAACGTGAGCAAAGATGCCAAAAGTAGGCTGACCGTTTTTAATCAGCTCATCGAGCACAACTGGCTTAATGCTGGTAGATAGTTGTTGCTGATCTTGGTTGTTAACGTTTTTATTCATAGTCATGGCATCCTAGCCAAAACTCATTGTGAGATTAGCTGTCCTTGGTAGCTGACGGTGGTACTTACGACTCTTCTTTTTGCCTGTGTAGACGCCGCCCAAATTGCTTCTCTAATCGCTTTTATTTCTATCATCGTCAATCCGTCTGCCAATTCTTCAGAGACATTGACTACTGCAAAAGCACTTATTCCAAACGGATGCTTAGGGAATTTAAGTAGTAGATAAGCTAACGCTTGTACCGCTTTTAAAAAATCAGCAATCACCATGCGGCGATTACTAAAGTCATCATTAACTTGATGCCGTTTGCTACTCCCATCTTTATAGTAGCAAACGGCAATGACTTGATTGTTTGAGAGCTCAATCATATATAACGGCGGGCGGAATAATCTTAGGAGATTATACTGTTTGAGAATATTATCTAAATGTCGTTGATAAATCGATAAGCTAACAATATTCCCTTTTTAAAACCCAAATCCTTGCAAGTTTTTATACTTAGGCTATTTAGCTATCGCTAAAAATCATCGAGAACCGTTATAAAACTATTAAAAAATACGCTTATCATCGACAGGCTTGGCGAATTTATTAATATTGGCTTCGATATTTTTAGCAATGCTCAGATAATAAGGTGCAAACTCATCATCAGCCAAGACGCTCGGCTCACCTTTATCCACTTGTGCACGGATGCCACTGGCCAATGGCAACTGACCTAACAGCGGCACCTGATATTGCTCAGCGATTTTTTCACCTCCACCTGTGCCAAAGATAGCTTCGGTATGATTACAGTTGCTACAGGTATGCAGTGCCATGTTTTCGACCACGCCGAGTACTGGGATATTGGTTTTGTTAAACATCTCAATGCCTTTTTGCGCATCAAGTAAGGCAATATGCTGCGGCGTCGTGACAATCACGGCACCCGTTACGGGAATACGCTGCGCCAGTGTCAACTGAATATCGCCCGTACCCGGTGGCATATCAATGACTAAGTAATCTAGCTGCGGCCAGTTGGTTTGATTATACAACTGCATCAGCGCACCAGTGGCTTTTGGTCCGCGCCACGCGACAGGCGTATTGTCACCATCGAGTAAGCTACCAATCGATAGCATTGCCATGCCGTGCGCATTGATAGGAACAAACTGCTCGTTTTCCAGCTCAGGTTTGACATTATCGACGCCCAGCATCGTTGGCATACTAGGACCATAAATATCGGCATCCAGTACGCCAACACGGTTGCCTAGCTTTTGTAATGCCAAGGCGATATTCACGGTAGTCGTTGATTTACCAACACCGCCTTTACCCGACGCCACGACGATAATATGACGAATACGCGGATGCGCGGCGAGTGACGCTTGTGTCGGTGCGGCTTTGGTAATTGGTGGTTCAACAGTAGTATTGCTATCAGCATTTGCCGCTGGTTTATGTTGATTGTCCATGGCATTAGTGGTTTTTGGCATTGCTTTTGGCAGACTTGACCCCGAGCCTTTCGTCGGTGCGGGCAGACGAACATTCATATGAATAGTCTTGATCCCGTGCGGATGTAACAGTTGCCCAAGTTCTTGTTGGATAATTTCAGGATTACTATTTACGGGTAGACGCAAGTCTAAGGTGAGCTGGTCACCATCACGCTCAAGCCCCGTTACCATGGTGGCAATACTGACAGTACCTACCTCATAACCAAGCAGCACCTTGTCCACGGCACTATCACGCTCTGCTCGCTGCTCTGGTGTTTCTGATTTTTTGGTGGAGGTTTTCTTCATAAAGTTAAACATAGCGACTATTACTGCCTATACAAGTGAGTGGGCATGGCAAAAACTCAGTGAATACTGTCGTGAACAATACCGCTCGTGAGCGTGTTAGCCAGACCTTTTATAGTGACAGTGTAGCTGAATTACCACTATAAAAAAACCACAACGCTAGTGGGACTAGGCTTTATAGCAGCGTTAACCGATAGACAAAAACTGTGAAGCAATAAACAAATAAATAAGTACACCCGAGGCATCACAGACAGAGGTAATCAAAGGTGCACTGGCAGTGGCAGGGTCAAAACCCAATTTATTAAGCACAAAAGGTAAGCTCATACCAATGACGCAACCAATCATCACCACCGACATCATACTCAGTGCCAGCACTAACGACACCACTGCATCACCACGTACATAACCGATGATTGAGATAGCCACCGCCATCGTCGCCCCAAGCATCAACGCAACCACTGCCTCTCGACCCAATAATGAAAACCAGTCACGCATGACCACATCGCCAGTCGCCAAAGCTCGCACCATCAAGGTCGCTGACTGCGAGCCAGCGTTACCGCCACTGTCGACCAATAAAGGTAAAAAGAACACCAATACCAAATTGGCGGCAATCACATCTTCAAATTTTGCAATACTAAAGCCTGAGAGCAAGTTGCCAAATACCAAAAACACTAGCCAGAATACGCGCTTACGGTATAACACTCGAATGCTGACGTCTTTTAATTTGCCAACCATGGTCGAGACACCGCCCGACTTATGGAAATCATCGGTTGCCTCATCACTCGCCACATCCATCGCATCGTCGTGGGTAACAATACCGACCAAAGCACCCCTATCATCGGTAATAGGCAGCGCAATTAAATCATAGCGAGCCACGACTTTCGCGACGTCTTCTTGATCATCATTGACATTACAACACACTACTGTACTCATCATAATGTCATTAATCAGCTGTTCAGGAGCCGATAAAATAAGTACTCGTAAAGAGACAACGCCTAATAACTTACGCTCTTCATCAATCACATAAGCATGATAAATAGTCTCGGCATCAGGTGCTTCTAGACGCAGTGCTGCCAATGCTTCAGAGACAGTCATATGAGCAGCTAAAGTCGCATAATCAGACGTCATCAACGCACCAGCAGTGCGCTCCTCATAGGCAGATAACTTACGAATATCTTCACGTTGTGCCTGTGCCAAGGCGGGTAACAAAGCATCCCGCTGCTCCTGATTGAGGTGCTTATATAAGTCGGTACGCTCATCTGCGGGCATCTCGCCTACTATTTTTGCTAATATAGCCCGAGGAAATACATAGGCAAGTGCAACCTGAATATCCGTTTCTAAATAGGAGAACACGGTAGAACGATTGGGCAGATGCTCAAGTAGCTGCCATGCAAGATTTGGCTCCATGACTGCCAGAACATCGGCAATATCAATCGGGCGCAAATTTTGAAGTTGATTGATTGATTGCTCAAACTGCTGTTGCTCGATAGCACGGCTTACTATTACTGCAAGCGTTTTTGCAAAATCCTTATCATTCATTATACTTACTCCGTGCGACCCGAAACGGTATTCAAGCGCTCATAAAAAAGAGCCAATCTAATTGGCTCAAATTAATATAAAACTAGATGCTAATGGATTGGTCTTTTATTAGCAAGCCCATGATTCTTAAACCAATCAAACAACCCGCGAACCCATTAATTCACCACTCAGTTAATTCATAAACCACCCATGACTGGCAACGATAGACTGACCTGTAAATACATTGCTTGGGAAGGCTGCTAAAAACAATGCCAATTGGGCAATATCATCGACGGTCGTGAATTCTTTATCTACCGTATTGACTAACATAATATCATTGACTACAGATTCTTCACTGATGCCTTTTTCAGCCGCTTGTTGCGGAATTTGCTTTTCGACCAATGGCGTTTTGACAAACCCTGGGCAAATCACATGCGCGCGTACATTATGCTCAGCGCCTTCTTTTGCCAATACACGGCATAAACCAAGCAAACCATGTTTGGCCGTGACATAAGGCGCCTTAAACATGGATGCCTCATGCGAATGGACTGAACCCATATAAATGACCGTACCGCCTTTGTCATCTTTATACATGTGCTGTATCGCCGCTTTGGTGGTCAAAAATGCCCCATCCAAATGAATAGCGAGCATCTTTTTCCAATCATCAAACGCCATTTTATGGATCGGGTCAATTATTTGAATGCCAGCATTAGAGACAAGAATATCAATACCACCAAAGGTATCGACAAGCTGCTGCACACCAGCGTTTACCGCCTCCTCTGAAGTCACATCCATGGCAATGGCAAATGCGCGTCCGCCTGCCGCTTCAATAGCATCAACGGTTTTCTGAGCCGCTTCAATATTAATATCTGCAATACCAACCGCTGCGCCTGCCTTCGCATAAGTTTCAGCGATATCACGTCCGATACCGCTGGCAGCGCCTGTGACCAATGCCACTTTGCCGGTCAAATCTTGTTGTAATTGGGTCGCCATATATCATCCTTAATAATGGGTAATAATACTTAATGAAGTAAACCAGTAAATAAACCACTAAAATATAGTGGCTATTAAATAAAATATTAATCAGCCTTTACACTATTAGGTAGTGTATCAAAGCTATTGAGCAATATTCACTGGCGTTTTTTCTTGTAGCTCATCAAAGCTAACACCTTCTGCCAGCTCAACTAGCTTTAGACCATTGTCAGTGACGTCTAGTACAGCAAGTTCGGTAATAATCCGATCAACCACCCCTTTGCCCGTCAATGGTAGCTCGCAAGTGGCAAGGATTTTTGGCTCGCCGTGTTTATTGACTTGTTCCATGAGTACAATCACGCGCTGCACGCCAGCGACTAGATCCATCGCACCGCCCATGCCTTTAACCATTTTCTTAGGAATCATCCAGTTGGCCAAATCGCCTTTTTCTGACACTTCCATCGCACCCAATATCGCAAGATTAACATGACCGCCGCGAATCATCGCAAACGACTCTGAGCTACTAAAATAACTGGCACCCGCTTCGGCAGTGACGGTTTGTTTACCCGCATTAATCAAATCTGCATCGACATTTTCTGCCGTTGGAAACTCGCCGATACCTAATAGACCATTTTCTGATTGTAGCCAAACATCGACATCTTTAGGGATATAGTTAGCGACTAGAGTTGGTAGTCCAATGCCTAAGTTGACATAATAGCCGTCTTGTAGCTCTTGTGCGGCACGCTGTGCCATCTGCTCTCTTGTCCATGCCATGATAACTTCCTTATTTTTATAACGACCCCAAAAAATATGATGAGCGGTGTGAAACTCGCTTAGTCTACTAAATGTAGCACTTTCACTCGTTTTCCTTGCCACTCAAATTTTTAGGAATAGTATTACAATATTCTATTATTAATTTAACACTTTAAAAAATTCTATAAAGCCTTTAACTAAGCGCTTTCGACTGCTTTAGTCGTGGTCTTTTCAATACGCTTTTCAGGATTGCTATTCAAGACGATACGTTGTACAAAGATACCCGGCAGGTGCACGTCATCAGGATCAAATGTGCCCGTCTCTACGATTTCTTCGACTTCGACAATGGTAATTTTTCCTGCCATGGCGCAATCTGGATTGAAGTTACGCGCCGTCTTATTGAAGATTAAATTGCCCGCTTTGTCCGCTTTTTGCGCTTTGATTAATGACACATCAGCGCGCAATGAATGCTCAAGTATATAAGTACGACCGTCAAAATCACGGGTTTCTTTGCCTTCAGCGACCAGCGTGCCAACGCCAGTGGCGGTGTAAAACGCAGGAATACCAGCGCCACCCGAACGTAGTTTCTCCGCTAACGTACCTTGCGGCGTTAATTCAACTTCTAACTCGCCTGCCAAGTATTGACGCTCAAATTCTTTATTTTCACCGACATAGGATGAAATCATTTTTTTAATCTGCCGCGTTTGCAATAGCAATCCTAAGCCAAAATCATCGACGCCTGCGTTATTACTGATACAGGTCAAATCCTTAACCCCGCTATCACGTAACGCTTCGATGAGCGCTTCAGGAATACCGCACAGACCAAAACCCCCGATAGCGAGCGTTTGTCCATCGCTGACAATACCTTTTAGCGCTTCTTCGGCACTGCTATATACTTTTGATTGACTCATGCTTATCTCCTTGCAAGTCTATTTTTTGTTATTAACTTCTATCATCAATGATTATGAGTGGGTGACATCACTCAATATTTCCATATTTATATTAATACAATTTCTATCGATATATCATAATTAAAAATCTTGTGCTAACTTACCATATTATTCTCGTAGCGAGAAGAGAATAACCATAGGAATATACAAGCCAGCGCAGTAGCGGTATATATAATGGGTCAATATCTTATTAAGACAGGATTTATGTTTAATAAAACATCAAATATTGGCTATTTTAAGTAATTTCATTGACCGATATCACTATGCTCTGCATACTCACTGACTGAACTTTGCCAAGGAGGGCGAGCATGTTTAGTACCTTTGCTATTGTCATTACTTTATTATTACTGATGTTTTTTGCTTATCGCGGTTATTCCGTGCTGATATTAGCACCGATTATGGCGACATTAGCCGTACTATTATCAGGTGATTTTTTAAGCACAATTCCTGCCTATACCGATGTCTTTATGGGCGCATTGAGTGGGTTTTTACTTAAGTTTTTCCCTATATTCTTGCTGGGCGCACTATTTGGGCGTTTGATGGCAGACTCTGGTGCGGCGACCGCGATTGCCAAAACCGTGGTCGAAAAGCTTGGTGCCAGCAAAGCCATCTTAGCAGTTATCTTAGTTTGTGCCATTTTAACCTATGGTGGCGTCTCTTTATTTGTCGTGGCATTTGCTATTTACCCAATCGCCAAAGACTTGTTTAAAGCCGCTGATATTCCTAAGCGCTTGATTCCGGCAGCGATTGCCTTAGGCTCATTCACCTTTACGATGACGGCATTACCAGGTACGCCTGCCATTCAAAACGCCATTCCGATTCCTTACTATAATACCAACGTTTTTGCCGCGCCTATCTTGGGTATTATCGGCGGTACCATCATGTTTATTTGCGGTTGGTTATGGCTACAATCACGCGCCAGAAAAGCCAATGCAGCAGGCGAAGGCTATGGTCAGCATGACGAAGAGGATGTGGGCGGCGTTGGCGCAGCCAAAAAAGAAACTGAGGTATTAAATACGCATCACACCTCATTTACTATTTCTATGATTCCACTGGTGTTGGTCATTGGCTTAAATGCCTTATTAACTTACACTGTCTTTCCATCAGTGGATTTTAGCGGCTTACAAGCTCAGTTTCCTGATCTAAATATCGCAGGCTCACTGGGTTTATGGTCAATTATCATCTCGTTAGTCGTGGCTTGTGCGGTGTTAATTTTGTTACGTATCGGTCATTGGAATAATCTGCAAAAAACCATCAACCGTGGTACTTATGATTCGATGTTGCCAATTTTTAATACCGCCTCAGAAGTTGGTTACGGCGCGGTTATCGCCTCGTTAGCAGGCTTCCTCATCATTCGTGATAGTATCTTAAATCTAACGCCTGACAATCCTTTAATCTCAGAAGCGGTGGCGATGACCACGCTGGCTGGTATTACTGGCTCATCGTCTGGAGGTTTGAGTATTGCCTTATCGACATTGGGTGAAGACTATTTAAGAATGGCGGTCGCAGCGGGTATTGACCCAGAATTGATGCACCGTGTTGCTGTGATGGCAGCGGGTGGTTTGGATACGCTACCGCATAGTGGCGCGGTCATCACCTTACTTGCGATTTGTGGTTTGACCCATAAGCAGTCTTATCTAAACGTCGCCATGGTGACAATGGTGATTCCACTTATTGCTGTGGTCGCCGTTATCATTTTAGGGACGATATTTGGCTCGTTCTAATGTCCTGAAATGAGGCTTTTATTAAACCTTAAAGATAATTAAATTTAACGATTATTGCTTGATACCGAAGAGCCCACTGAGCGATTGCTTGGTGGGTTTTTTATGCATGCTTTCTCATTACTACCTCTAGATACAACCGACTATTTATCTCTCAGAATTGATTGACACTCTATATACCATATAGAGTTAATCGCTTTATTAGCGACTATATTAATTACTCAGGTAATGTCACAAATTTGGCCGAATTACGGTATCATAGGCACACTTTTTTAAATTTTTATTTGCTTAATATGTTTTAGCATTGATAGTTTGATATTAATAGTATCGCGTCCAATAGCTCAAAACCGCTTAAGACGTTTGATAACCAACCCGTTTATATAAAAATATAGGTGATAAAAGTGCGTGAGATTCTAGTAACCAGTGCGCTGCCCTACGCCAATGGCTATATCCATTTGGGGCATCTTGTAGAATATATTCAGACCGACATTTGGGCGCGTGCCATGAAAGCGCAAGGCCATCAGGTCACTTATGTCTGCGCAGACGATGCACACGGTACGGCAATCATGCTCAAAGCAGAAGCCAATGGCGTCACGCCAGAGGAGCAAATTGCCTCGGTGAAAGCGTCGCATGAAGCAGATTTTGCTAAATTTTTGATTAACTTTGACAATTATCACTCCACGCACTCAGAAGAAAACAAGCATTTCTCTGAGCTGATTTATCGTCGCTTGAATGATGCTGGGCATATTAGTACAAAAGATGTCGAACAATTATTTGACCCTGAAAAACAGTTGTTTTTAGCCGATCGTTTTGTCAAGGGTACTTGCCCTGAATGCGCAGCGCCAGACCAATACGGCGATAACTGTGAAGTGTGCGGTACCACCTATGATGCAACGGATCTTAAAGACCCGCATTCAACATTATCAGATGCCACGCCTATTCTGAAAACGTCCAAGCATTACTTCTTTAATTTGCCTGAATTTGAGCAATTCTTAAAAGATTGGACGCGTAGTGACAATCGCTTGCAAACATCGGTTGCCAATAAACTACAAGAGTGGTTTGAAGCAGGTCTGGCAACGTGGGACATTTCCCGTGATGCGCCCTACTTTGGTTTTCAGATTCCAGATACCCCAAGCGATGAGCCAGACAAATATTTTTATGTATGGCTCGATGCGCCAGTCGGTTACATGGCGAGCTTCAAAAACCTATGCGATAAGCGCGCAGGTACAGATGAGGCGCTTGATTTCGACCGTTACTGGGCACAAGAAAACGAGCACAAAACCGAGGTCTATCATTTCATCGGTAAAGACATCGTTTATTTCCATGCGCTATTTTGGCCTGCTATGCTTGCTGGTAGTGAGTTCCGTACACCAACGGGTGTTTTTGCTCATGGCTTCTTGATGGTCAATGGCGAAAAAATGAGTAAGTCACGCGGTACTTTTATTAAAGCCGAAACGTATGCTGATCACTTACATCCTGAATACCTGCGTTATTATTTTGCTAGTAAACTGTCTGATAAAGTCGAGGATATCAACCTTGATTTAGAAGACTTCATGCAAAAGGTTAACTCTGATCTAGTTGGTAAAGTGGTCAATATCGCCAGTCGTAGCGCTGGATTCTTGGTCAAAAAGTACGATGGCATGCTCACAGAAGTCTGCGCTGAGCCAAGTTTATTAGAAGACATTACCAAAACGGGTGATGAGATTGCTGCCGCTTACGAGAACCGTGAGTTTTCGCGTGCCATGCGTTTGATTATGCAATGTGCTGATAAAGCCAATGAATATATCGATGAGAAAAAACCATGGGCGCTAGCGAAGGTCGAAGGCGCAGAGCAAGAAGTTCAAGATGTTTGCTCGGTCGCGATTAATATCTTCCGTCAATTAATGGTTTATCTTGCGCCAGTATTGCCTGAGCTAACCGCCAATGCCAAAGAGTTTTTAAACATTGACGACTTAAGCTTTGCCAGCCGTAATGAATGGCTATTGGGTCATAAAATCAATAAGTTCAAGCCTTTGATGCAGCGTATCGAAGAAAAAGACGTTGCCGCGATGGTTGAGGCGTCAAAAGAGTCTTTGGCTCAAGCTGCTGCTCCTGTGGCTAGCAAAGCCGTTGCTAAAAAAGATAACAAGCCCGCAAAAGAAGCTGGTACTGATATAGATGCTGAGACAAATACTGAGCAAACTGACTATATCGGTATCGAAGACTTTGCCAAAGTTGAGATGAAAGTCGCTCACGTTTTAGCCTGCAATCATGTCGAAGGCGCAGATAAGCTTTTACAATTTACCTTGGACGTTGGCGAAGACAAACCGCGCAATGTGTTTAGCGGCATCCGTAAGTTCTATGAGCCTGAGCAATTGCTAGATAAAAAAGTGATTTGCGTGACCAATCTTGCCCCGCGCAAAATGAAGTTTGGTGTCTCAGAAGGGATGGTGCTATCAACTGGCAATCCAAAAACCCAGCTGACAGTGGTTACTTTACCTGACAACTGCGTGATTGGCGATGTGCTTGCTTAATAGTTAGGCTTACTCAACAAACAAAAAAGATGTCCAACTGGGCATCTTTTTTATTGTCCCAAAACTATCGCTGGTCAATCGCCAAAATCAGTGCTTATATAGAAGATAATATCGATGAATATTAACTCAGCACGTTCTTTATAGAGACAATGACAAACGCGTTTTAATTTCTTATTGCCATAAGTTACATTACTGTCATAATATGGACGTAATGATCAATGGATTGATTACTTTGATGTTAGCCCGTTATCTCAGCATGCACATAACATTGACTCGGGTAACCTGCACTCTCTAACCTATGAGCCCCAATAAAATGACCTTTGCTACTACTTTACGCTTCAGCCTATTCGGTGCTGCTATGAGCGCCGCGCTTGGATTAATTGGCTGCTCAAACACGACCGACACTGCTGCAACGACAGATACCAGTGCCGCCGCAGATTCTGACAAGCCTGCCAAGACATTAGCCATCACTCAAATCGTCGAACATCCTTCGTTAGATGCGATGCGCCGCGGCATTATTGATGAGTTGGCAGATAATGGCTATGTTGAAGGCCAAAATCTAACCATTAATTTTCAAAGTGCTCAAGGCAATACAGCGACAGCAGGTCAGATTGCTAAGCAGTTTGCAGGAGACAATCCAGATGCCATCGTGGCAATCTCGACGCCATCAGCTCAGTCTATCGTTGCGTCAACTAAGACGGTTCCGGTTATTTATACGGCTATTTCAGACCCTGTCGCAGCAAAGCTCATTAACGAAAACAATGTGCCTATCCAATCTAATGTGACAGGACTGTCTAGTGAGCTACCTATCGAGCCGCAACTAGACAATATTCAAAAAATTGCGCCCAATGCAAAAACCATTGGCTATGTTTATAGTCCAGGTGAGGTCAATTCGGTGGTGGTACTTAATCAACTTAAAAAAGCTGCGCCTGCGCGTGGGCTTAAGATATTAGACGTCACCGCCAATCGCCCAACGGATGTGGCGATGGCGACTCGTAGCCTTGCTGGTCGTGTTGATGTGATTTATACCTCACTAGATAACAACGTTGTATCCGCCTTTGAAGCGATGGCAGGTGCTGCCAATGAGCTTGATATTCCTGTCATTGCCTCAGACGAGTTCAGTGTGCGACGTGGTGCGACTGCAGCGCTTGGTGTCAATGATTATGATTTCGGTCGTACCACAGGCAAAATGGTGTATCGTGTGTTAAATGGCGAAGCAGTTAGCAGCGTTAAGCCTGAAGTGATGAATACTTTGACCTTATATGCAAGCCCGAAACATGCTGCTGAGCAAGGCGTCAGTCTGACTGATGAGCTGCTAAAAAATGCCATTAATGTCGACAAACAAGCGCAGAGTGCGGATAAATAGTACAGATAAATAGTTTTGACAAGTAGCACTGAAAAATAACATTTAGCCTTCTATACAGATAACTGCTTTACCCTTTATCCATCTATACCTTTTATCTATAAATTAAATAATGTACGGACACATTATTATTTTCAGGAGTGAGACCCATGTTGTATCAAAATCGTTTTGGTCATTTTAACTTTAGTAAAGCACTATTATTAGGTGGTGTTTGTACGGCCATCTTAACTGGCTGTAATCAATCAGCACAAGATACCAGCACCACTGATGCAGCTGCTACTGGCGATGCAGCCACAGCGATGAAGACCGTCGCAATTACGGCTATCGTCGAACATCCAGCGCTTGATGACGTCCGTAAGGGCGTTATCGACGAGCTTAATGAAGCAGGCTTTAAGGATGGTGAAAACTTAACGGTTAATTTCCAAAGCGCACAGGGTAACACGGCCACTGCTGGACAGATTGCTAAGCAATTCGTCGCAGACAATTCAGACGTTATCGTTGCGATTGGTACCCCATCAGCGCAGTCAGTAGCTGCTGCTACTAGCAGTATCCCTTTAGTATTCTCAGCAGTTACTGACCCAGTTGCCGCCAAACTAGTGACAAAACTAGATGGCTCTGGCACCAATGTCACTGGCGGCTCTGATGCGCTTCCTTATGAGCCACAAATTGAGCTGATGCGTCAAATCATTCCTAGTCTAAAAAATGTCGGCTATGTTTATAGCCCAGGCGAAGTCAATTCAACGATTATCTTGAAAAACTTAAAAGAAAAATTGACACCACTAGGTATCAATGTACTCGAAGCCCCTGCCCAGCGTAGTACTGATATTGCGATGGCAGCACGTAGCCTCGAAGGTAAGGTCGATATGATCTATACCTCAACCGATAATAACGTCGTATCGGCTTACGAATCACTATATCAAGTCGCTAAAGAGAGCAAAATTCCACTGATTGCGTCTGACACTAGCTCAGTTGAGCGTGGTGCCGTTGCTGCATTGGGCGTGAATTACTACGAGCTTGGTCGCGAAACAGGCAAAATCGTGGTACGTATTTTAAATGGTGAAAAAGCAGGCGCTATTCCTGTCTACACCCCGCAAATGTTGGATCTATATGTTAGTCCAAAGCATGCCAAAGAAGAAGGCATTACTTTGTCACAAGCGGTTATCGATAAAGCAAAAGAAGTGGTAGAATAACGCACTTTTATAGCTAGCTCATTACAGCTATCATAAGGTAGATATCGAGTTTGATGGATTTGGTGTCAGCCGTCATCTACCGTTATGCGATGAGGCTAAATGTTTAACATCAGAAACCCAGCTATGAATCAGTAGGCTGGGCTTCTTATTTAAACCACATTGATTAAATATAAAGTATTTGCGTCATTTCTAAATTTGCCCTTTTTTTAATCAAAGCTTTGAACCTAGGTAGCTTATGATAGCTGTTGATCGTGACATGTTTTGGTTTACCCTAACCGCAGATTGTTTAATCTGTTAAATTCACCGCTTAGTCGTTTAGCTAAAATTGACGTATGGATGAGACAGCACTGATCTATATCACGCACTCATTCTATGAATCGATATTAGAACGTTAGTGGCTAAACGCTTGGTTATGACTTACTGATCTCTTATGTCTTTAATTGCTTTTTTTGGTGCACTTGAAAGCGGTCTGATTTATGGCCTAGTAGCACTTGGTGTGCTGATCTCATTTCGCACCCTCGACTTCCCCGACTTGACCGCTGACGGTAGCTTTCCACTAGGTGGCGCTGTCGCCGGTATTTCTATCATCGCTGGTGTCAACCCATGGCTTGCCTGTGCTTTTGGTATGTTGGCAGGTTCCGTCGCTGGTATTGTTACGGCATGGCTACACGTCAAACTTGGCATCCTGCAACTACTTGCCAGTATCTTGGTGATGGTCGCACTATATTCTATCAATTTACGGATTATGGGTGCGCCGAACTTGCCATTATTGGGTGAAACCACGGTCTTTAGCACCTTGGTCACTGATGGCAACGGTTATTGGATGCGCTGTCTAATTATTGGTGTCGTGGTGATAGCTGCCATGTTATTTTTAAACTGGTTCTATAGTACCGAAACGGGTCTTTCGATGCGGGCGACTGGATCCAACCTCCGCATGGCACAGGCGCAAGGCATCAATACCTCATGGATGACCATCATTGGTATGGCGATTTCTAACGGTTTGATTGCTCTAGCAGGTGCATTATTTGTGCAGACTCAAGGTGGCGCAGATATCTCGATCGGTATTGGTACCATTGTCATTGGTTTGGCAGCGGTCATCATTGGTGAAACCATCATTCCTGCCAAGCGTATTTGGCTGATTACCTTTGCCGTGGTCGTCGGTGCGGTGCTGTACAAGCTATTTATTCAGGTGGCGCTATCGAGCGATACGCTCCGTAGTATTGGTTTTGGTCCGCAAGATTTGAACTTGATTACAGCGCTACTTGTCGTATTTGCCTTGGTATTGCCAAAAGCTAAAAATAAATTTTTAAGTCGTAAAGTTCGGGCTTAATGTCAATGTGCAACCATAAGGAATAATTATTATGATGCAAGCTACAGATTTGCGGTTGACCTTTAATCCTGGAACGCCCATTGAAAACCCTGCCCTACGCGGTATCAATCTTAACATCGCTGATGGTGAATTTGTCACTGTCATCGGTACCAATGGTGCGGGTAAATCAACTTTTTTAAATGCGGTCAGTGGTACCACGCGCGTCGATAGCGGTTCAATCTTATTAAATGGCATCGATGTCACCAAAAAAACCGCGCACCAACGCGCCCATTGGGTGGCTCGTGTCTTCCAAGATCCGATGGCGGGGACTTGTGAAGCATTGACCATTGAAGAAAACATGGCGCTGGCTTATAAGCGCGGCGGCAAACGTGGTTTAAGCTTTGCACTCAACCAAAATAACCGTGATTTATTTCGCGAAAAATTATCAGTATTAAAATTGGGGCTAGAAAATCGTTTGACCGACCGTATGGGTCTGTTATCCGGTGGTCAACGTCAAGCTGTTAGCCTATTGATGGCTTCACTGCAACCTTCCAAAATTTTATTGCTTGATGAGCATACTGCTGCTCTCGACCCTAAGACTGCTGCTTTCGTTTTAGAATTGACCGATAAGATTGTGACGGACAATCAGCTCACGACCATGATGGTCACGCACTCAATGCAGCAGGCATTGGCGCATGGCACCAGAACAGTGATGTTACATCAAGGACAAGTGGTATTAGATGTGGCTGGCGATAAACGTCAAGGCATGACTGTACATGACTTACTTGATATGTTTGAACAAACTCGCGGCGAAAAAGTCGAAGATGATAGCTTGATATTGAGTTAAATAACTTAGCAAAATTCTTCAAATCTTGAAAAAATAGAACGTCTGTTTAATATCAGGCGTTTTTTTATGACTGCTTTAATTGATACGACTGTCTTAATTTTTAAGCATCAAGCAATACTAACTTTTGAATCAACTCACTGACATGTTGTGACTGCATTTTTTTCATCACTTGTGAACGATGCACCTCTACCGTACGGACGGAAACGTCTAGATGTTCAGCGATATTTTTATTCAGATTACCTTCTAACAATTCATTGGCAACCTGCTTTTCTTTATCGGTCAGCTGCGCATAGAGCTTTTTAATATCATAAAGCGTAGCGCGTTTTAGAGTGAGGTCTTGCGCACATGCAAGCGCTTCTTGTAGCCGGCGGCTATTAATCGGTTTTTCTAGATAATCAGCCGCACCTTGCTTCAGCATATTGACAGCATCAGCAATCTCGCCATTTCCAGTTAGCGCTATCAATGCCATAGGGCTATCCTGTTGACTAAGGTGCACTTGTAGCGCTTGACCACTCATCTCTGGCATCATCAAATCACTCACAATCACTGCTGGACGATAGATATTGACTTGTTGCAAAAAAGTCAGTGCACTTGCCCACACTTGGGTCGGTAGCCCTAAGCTACTAATCAAAAAATCACAGGACATGCGCACACTTTCTTCATCATCAATGATATGAATGATAAGCGATACTGGCGTAATGCCCGATGAATCATCAGACAGATGACTGCTTTTATCTTGCCAGCACGTAGGCTCATTTGAGAGTTGATTAGACGTCATATGTGACCTTATGGCTAAATACATTATTGATATTCATTAGAGTTTTTCATCATTATTCGCTAAATATAATGGCAGATAAAAAGATATTTGTGCGCCCACCGTGTTTGACAGCTGATAGTTAGCATTGGTTTGTAGCAGTTGGATTTTACCGTTTAAGCTACGTTTAAAGCGGTGCTGCTCGCTGCTCATTACTTGGTAAAATTTCTCAATTTCACGTTCGGCATCAATATTATTTAGCTGCATCATACCGCCCAGCGACTTGCACAAACGCTGACATATCATCAGTCCTAATCCTAGACCGTCTGCTTTCGTTGATTGAGTAGCATACTGACTGGGTAGATTCTCTGGTAGGTACTGCCCCTGCAACTGGGCTTGGTCAAAGCCGCGAGCATCATCGCTTAGATGCAATACCAGCCATTGCTTGCCATCATGTTCCTCTGCCTGACAGCGTAGCATGATATTGGTCGCCCCTTGCTGCGCAGCATTGGTCATGCTATTTATCAGTAACTGATCTAATAGTAAATTTGGCAAGGTTAAATGCTGATAATTACTTGCCAGCCAAAAATTGACACCTACTGCTTGCTCACCCAATAATAAGATGCACTGTTGATAGATAGCTGCGATATCGACACGAGTTTCATTCGCTTGCGACCGTCCAGCCCAGCGGCGAATATTAGTCACTACAGCAGCGACGCGTTCTGTTTCATTGACAATCTGCTGTAGAGCATTCTCTGTTGCCGCATTATCAAGTGGCGTTATGTCGATAGCATTTTTAGACAAACTTGCGTGTTGACTGCGTATCAATAACCCTTGCGCATAATTTTGAATGGTTGCCAGCGGCTGATTGATTTCATGAGCGATAGCACCGCTCATCTCACCGATGACCGCAAAGCGCTCTGATTGGTGTAACTGCTGATCATAATCACGGATTAGTCTATTTTGCCGCACTATCTTTTTTTGCCGCCGCCATGCCAGCCAGCTCATCCAAGCATAATTTACTGTCGATATCAGGATAACCAAAATAATCACAGCCATCCACAATCGATGCGCCTTTATCCAGTCGATCATATGCGCGCTCAGCTGCTTTTGGGCGGGATGGCGATTCATCTCATAAAGGATGCGCTCAGCATCGCTACTCGATTCTGCTGGCAACCAGCGCTGCTCTAATTGACGCTTGCCAAATAAATGTTGATTGATCTGGCGCACCAAAGCATCTGGCGCTTGCTCGGTCGCTGCCAGTGTCCAATTTGGATATATTTTCGTTGAAGAGTGGCAGCTGGATACAGTGGCGACTGGATGAATGAGACGGTATTGCTTGTCATTGATTTGACCGCGCCTTGCCATCTCCTCCATCAAACAAAGCGGCGTAATGGCAGCGTCTACCTTGCCGCTAGCCAAGGCATGCAAAGTGCGCTCTATCGGATAACCGACAAACTGTGTTTGGTAATGACTTGGCGTGATGCCATTTTGCTGTAATAAATGTGCGCCCAATAAATAACCGCCAAATGCGTCATTGTCGACGGCAGCAATATGCCGTTGCTCCAAATCCTGCAAACGATAAATATCACTGTCGGCAGCGACCCATAAAGCACTGGCGACCTCTTCCATCGCACTCGGCTGTTTTAATGGCGCATATTCATTTAGCTTATTAAATTCATTGGCGAGGGTGACTGTCGTCGATAGCTGATTTTGCGATTGTTGCCCATTAACACCCTCAGCATCAAATCCTTGATTACTAAAAATTTTATCACGAGAACTTTTATCAGGAGGACTTTGCGCATTGCTATTTAATTGAGCCGTCTCTGTTTGTAAGGTAGCCAGCCAGCGCCACCTGATGGTATTCATTTTTATAAACTGTACTTGCGGGCCAAGCACTAGCGCAAACTGCTGTGCTTCTATTTGCTGTTGCCAATTCTCCAGCGCCAAAGGTACCAATATCACGGTGTCATCTGATAACTGATCATTAAGCTCGTCAAGCCAGGGCTGCCAGCGATTTTGTGCGGCTGTCTCGCCCTGCGGTGCCAACACACCTAAATAGTAAGTCTGGGCGGTTGCCTTAGATAGCGGCAACCAAGCAGCCGATGCCACAACGGTAATAAAACAAGCCTTTAAGATAGTCCAAATTTTAGACTTTTCATGCATACATCTAGCCTTATATTTGACCTAGCAAACGCACATTATAAGTAAAAACCTTAATTATAATGTGGTTTTCCACAATATCACAATATTACCCGCTACCCTATACTATATGACAGTCGTGTAACTTTTAATTCGCTGAGCTTAAATCACAAATATTCGATTTCAATTTTGATTTCAATAAGAATGATTAATACACCTCATGAAATATGGGTGATGAATTATAAGCTTGGTAAAAATATCTTATGGAGGGCGGGCTTATGAAAAAATGGCCACTGATTATAATAATAGCAGCCATCATCGGGCTGGTGGTTGCCTTTATTATTGGGCAATTACTGCCAAATATGCGTACCAACAGTAGCGATATCGAGGTCAATATCACTGATCCTGCTCTCATCAAGCAGGGCGAATATATCGCGCGCACTGCTGACTGTGTCGCGTGTCATACCACGCTCGATGGCGAGACTTATGCAGGCGGTTTGCCTATGCTAACGCCACTTGGGGCAATTTATTCGACCAATATCACACCCGATCAAGAAACTGGCATCGGCAACTATAGTTTCGACGACTTTAAAAACGCCGTTAAGCATGGGGTACGCAGTGATAATAAAGCCTTGTACCCTGCTATGCCGTACCCCTCTTACCAGCTCATGCCAGACGAAGACTTAGCCGCGATGTACGCTTTTTTTATGTCCGATGTCAAAGCCGTCAAACAAGCCAATCTAAAAAGCGAGCTACCTCCGATAGCAAACTGGCGCTGGCCCTTGGCATACTGGCAGGTCTTATTTGATCGCAAGCGTGACTTTGTCCCTGAGACAGACGACGCCCTATTGACTCGTGGTCAATACTTAGTCGAAGGTCCTGGGCACTGTGGCTCTTGTCATACTGGGCGCGGTATTGGATTTCAAGAAATCGCTCTAAGTAATGCAGATTCTAACAAGTATTTGAGCGGTGCCATCATCGATGGTTGGCGCGCCAAAAGTATCCGCGGTGAGCATCGCGGACTTGGCACTTGGACGGTTGCAGAATTAAATGACTTCTTTAAAACTGGTCGTACTGATACCACTGCTGCCTTTGGTGCCATGGCCGAAGTGGTTGAGCATAGCACCCAGTATATGACCGACTACGACATCAACGCCATGTCATCCTATCTAAAAACATTAACGCCCGCACCAAACAAAGAAGCCACACTACCTGAGAAAAAAGACATCACTACGCAAAAACTGCTAGATGGCGACTATGATTCGCGCGGTTCGATTTTGTACGCCGAATATTGCCAAATTTGTCACCGTGTCGATGGTAAAGGAGTCGCGCGTATTTTCCCAGCGCTTGATGGCAATAGTGCGGTTTATTCTAACAATGCCGATTCGGTACTACAGATTACCTTAAGCGGTGGTCGTATGCCTGAAACCCCACATGACCGTATGGCGTTTACTATGCCTGAATTCAGCAATCTTAGCGATGCAGATGTGGCAGAGGTGGTCAATTATGTCCGCAATAGCTGGACCAACCAAGCGCCTGAAATCGATGTCGATGATGTGGTAAAAATGCGGGCTTTCCTCGCCAAAAAACCAAAAACCAGTACGGATATTGCCCCAGACTTAAGTATTGATGCGCAAACAAAAGGAGCAGAATAATGAAAAAATCTCCACTCAACTTGCCTACTATTGCTCGCGTTATCTCTCAAAAAATCAATATGGGCAACTTAACCACCGCTATCCTTACTGCTTCAGCGCTTAGTATCGCCGCTATCAGTAGTGGTTGCTCGCAGCCCGAGCCTATCGAGCAGAATGCGCCTGAGTACGGCTTAGTCACCGCTGATGATGCCAACGAAGATATCGGCACTTATGTGCTGCCGCAAGATACGGCTATCTTGGATGAGCCAAATGCTGATGAGATATTTTATGGTAAACGCTTATTAAACGAAACCAAGCGCTTACTCCCAGAGCACGTTGGCGCGCAAATGAATTGTAACAGTTGCCACATTTCACAAGGTAAAATTCCACTTGGCGACCCGTACATCAATAGTTATAATTTCTATCCGCGCGTGATGCCACGATCTGGCAAGGAGGTCGATTTAACCAAACGTATTAATGGCTGCTTCCAGCGCTCAATGAATGGCAAACCGTTGAAACCTGAATCCCCTGAAATGCTGGCAATGTTGGCTTATATGAAGTGGCTGTCGCAAAACACCCCAAAAGAGCAAAAAGTCGATATTCAAAATGCGGGTAAAGTGGATGAATCATTAACCCCAGACCCTGTCCGCGGCGAACAAATTTATAAAGCTCAATGTGCAACTTGTCATGGTGATAATGGCGAAGGCATTAAAGACAGTCGCGGCGATATCGTGTTCCCGCCACTATGGGGCGATGAATCCTTTAACATCGGTGCTGGTATGGCACGTACTTACAAGGCGGCAGCCTTTGTAAAATACAACATGCCGATGGGTATTCAGACCAAAGGCTTATGGGGTCACGGAAATGTGCTGAGCGATCAAGATGCCGTTGATGTGGCGCACTTCTTTACTCATCAGCCGCGCCCTGACTTTGCTGGCAAGGTCAATGATTGGCCAAATGGTAAAAAACCTAAAGACGCGCGTTACTGATATCTTAAGAAGATGGTATTTATGAAGACTTCACTTAAGAGGACTTTACTTAAGCAAACATCATTCTATGCTCGCTTGTGAGTGAGCATTGACACGATAAACCTTTAAGAAAATACATTTTTCTTAAAGGTTTTTTTGTTATCTATAGTTAATGCTTCTACAAAATTCTCGCTCGTCACTATATAGTTGCTGTATATCAAAGTCCGCTACCGCCATTTACTATGAGGTCTGTCATGCGCAAAATCCCTGTCTACTCCCACCCTGCTGCCGGTTGGCCTGCGCTGATTTCTTCTACTCGTAAGCTGATGGATTATCAGACTTTTTTACGGGGTAGCATAAGTGTGCTAAAAAGCAACCAACCTAAAGGCGGATTCGACTGTCCGGGCTGCGCTTGGCCAGATCATAAGTCACATAAAGCTATTGATGTCTGTGAAAACGGCATCAAAGTCATCGCCAGTGAGACCATGACAGAAAAAGCCGATGCGCAGTTTTTTGCGCGACATAGCGTCACCGAGTTACAAGGCTGGTCGGGCTATGAGCTTGAGCATAGTGGTCGTTTATCAGAGCCTGTATATTATGATGCAACGCAAGACCGTTATATAGCGATTTCATGGGAAGCGGCTTATCAGTGTATCGCTGAACAGTTAGGACAGCTTGACTCACCAGATGAGGCGCTATTTTATACCTCAGGGCGTGTGACCAACGAGCCCGCCTTTATGTATCAGCTGTTTGTGCGCTGTTTTGGCACCAATAATTTACCCGATTGCTCCAATATGTGTCACGAACCAACGTCGGTAATGCTCGGTAGACAGTTGGGTATTGGCAAAGCGACCGTGAAATTGGAAGACTTTGAGCAAGCCAAACTGATATTGATGTTTGGACAAAATCCTGCGACCAATCATCCACGCATGCTTGAAATGCTTGCTCATGCTCACGAGCAAGGCTGTCGGATCCTCTCAATCAACCCTATGCGCGAACAAGGCTTACGTAAATTTAGAAATCCGCAAAAGCCCACGCATATGGCGGCAGGTCAAAGTGATGCGATGGTCGATGAGGTCATTCAAATTCAGATCGGCGGCGATGCAGCGCTCTTAACCGGTATCGCTAAGTGGCTGACTAAAAACAATAAAATCAATCAAAGCTTTATCGATGAGCATACGTCAGGATATGAGGCACTCGACGCGTGGCTTCGCCAACAATCATGGCCAGATGTGGAACGTGGGTCTGGTATCAGTAAAGAGGAAATCATTAATATAGCAAAACTGGTAGCGGCGAGTCCTGCGACCATTTGCACGTGGGGCATGGGCATCACTCAGCACGTCCAAGGCGATGACAATGTAGCGATGATTACCAACCTATTATTATTAATGGGGATGATTGGTATTGATGGCGCAGGCGCGTCTCCCGTTCGTGGTCACTCTAACGTACAGGGCGACCGTACCATGGGCATCCATGAGCGTCCTGCACAAAAGCTACTAGACAGCCTTGAGCGTGTGTTTGAACGTCCGATGCCGCAAGAAAATGGCTTTGATGTGGTCTCTGGTGCGAAAGCATTGATTACCGGTAAGCTAAAAGTATTTATGAGTATGGGCGGTAATTATGCCGTGGCAGCACCTGATACCAGTGCAATTCAGCACGCTTTAACCACCACTCAGCTCAATATTTTTGTCGGTACTAAACTTAATGAAACTATGCTGTATCCGGGCGCGAACAATCTTATTCTGCCTTGCTTAGGTCGTACCGAACGTATTATTACTGCCAAAGGTGAGCAATTTGCCACTATCGAAGATTCCATGTGTCAGATTGTACCCACTCGAGGCAACCTGAAACCTGTCAGCGGTACGTTGAAGTCTGAAGCACAAATTGTAGCAGATATCGCCACTCATGTGCTTGGTACTGACTCGTCCATTCCTTGGCAAGCAATGAGTGAAGACTTTGACATCGTTCGTGATTATATCGCCCAAGCGATTGACGGTTTTGAAGACTTTAATCAGCGTATTCGCGAAACCGAGCGTGGCTTTCATTTGTACCATTCTGCGCGTCATCGTGTATGGAATACTGATAGTGGCAAAGCGCAATTTGAAGTACCACAATACCCTATCACCTACGTCGCAGCACAAATGACAGAGACCACCTTAGCCTTTCACCATGACAAAAAACCCAATGATAAGACTATTAGTGCGCTAAACAATGAACAAAAAATTTGGCAATTGACCAGTGTCCGTAGCCATGACCAATTTAATACCATGATTTTCGGATTTGAAGATCGCTATCGCCAAACCAATCGCCGTGATGTGTTGTTTATGCACCCAGATGAAATGACTCGTTTGGGTTGGCAAGCAGGTGACCGAGTAATGGTATCTCGCCATGCCAGCTCAAATGATTCAAATAATACAGACGGTACCGCTCAGCCACGCGCGCTAGGGCCGTTAGTATTGACTGAGATGGATATTGCCGCTAACGCTGTCGCAACTTATTATCCTGAATGTAATGATTTATTTGATTTAGACACGCATGCACCAGACTCTCACATACCAGCGTATAAATCGACGACCGTTGTTTTGCAACGCGTTGAGGCAAATGCTGTTACGACCGATCATGCATAGTCAGCAACGGGCGAATCACTGAATGATGCATATATTTAAAAGAGATGATAACTTTGGCAATGACCATACGATATAACGAGGTATTATGATTGCCCAAAGTGATACTGAAACTGACGCAAAATATAGCGATAGTTTTTTGGTAAATACCCTAACAAATAAGACATCAGAAACTATAAAGTCATCTGCAACGCCGCTTGCACGTAATCATTGGGCGCAAAAGCATCATTATCCGACAGATAAATATAATCATAACAACATTATTGAGATCCGTGTTGCTAAGACTAATATTGCACAGACCAATATGCAGAAAATCAGTATCGACTGCCAATCAGCGAGCTTAGCAGTGGAAGCTGCGGTTGCTATCGTTATCAACGGTATTCACTATGCGGTATTGATGGCAAGCCCTCATCAGCTAGAGTATTTAGCCGTCGGATTTTTGTTTAGCGAAGGCTTAATTCAACATAGCCATGAGCTGCTTGATTGGGAAGTTACCCAACTGAATAATATTGCAGATTATCAACAATTCACGCAAGATTCATTTATAAAGGAACAATTTATAAGAGATTCTACGGATGAAAGTTTTGAATCTGCAGCATTTGAACAAAGCTTATCGTCACTGCAAGATTATGACATTTATGTGGTGGAGCTAGTACTAAACCAGCGTTGCCATCAGCGTATCCAAGCGCAAAAACGTCAGCTAGCAGGGCGTACAGGTTGTGGTATGTGCGGCATCACAGGGCTAACACAAGCACTGCCTGACTTGAGTATCTATCGTCAAAGCAGACAAAAGGCAGATACACCAAGTCTTGACTGTCTATTAGCAATACGCCAGCAAGTCGATGCAATGCAGCATACGCACCAATTGACCGGTGCCGTACACGCCGCTGCGACGATGTATAATCAGCAGCTATACCTATTCGAAGATGTAGGGCGACATAATGCGCTTGATAAGCTAATCGGTTGGCAACTGCGCAATAAAGTAGAGATTAGCTGCGTACTTATGACCTCACGCCTATCGATTGAGCTGGTACAAAAATCCATTCGTGGACGCATCCCTTGGCTAGTCGGTATGTCTGCACCTACCAGTACCGCAGTGCGTGTCGCTGAGCGTTATGGCTTAGGATTAGCAGGCTTTTTGCGTGATAACAGAGTCACTTACTATTCGAATTATTCAAACCTATAAAGTTTTATGCTCGACTCTCTCATGAAGCACACTCATTCATAAACTCTCATTTGCAGCGCTTTAATGACAGACATATAACCCTGATTTTTCGATCATAAACGGTCTCCTTTTTATCTCAATCGAAGCTTTTCTAAAACACTATCTATTCCCTATCTCGTTTTATCCAACACACAACGAAATAATCAAGATATTATTTCGTACATTATATTCGATGGTTATGATGTTTTTTGACGAACCATCTCTGACTTTTAAGCTTGATAATGGCTTAATTTGACCTCTTCATACTTTAAATAGCCATTAATTTATGGTCAAATAAGAAGAATTGAGTAGATAATTCGCATTTAGCTAAAAAATAACTTGTAATTTAAATTATATTTGCTAATATAGGCGTCCTTGATTGGCTGGGTGGCAGAGTGGTCATGCAGCGGACTGCAACTCCGTTAACGCCGGTTCGATTCCGACCTCAGCCTCCAATTATTTAGGTTAAAATTTTATTCATATTATATTAATTTTAGCTTGCTTTATTAATATAAATGCTTATAATAGCGACCACTATCTAATAAGTAGAAAGCTTACTTTTAGATAATACAAGTTTTGCCCGGGTGGTGAAATTGGTAGACACAAGGGATTTAAAATCCCTCGCTAGTAATAGCGTGCCGGTTCAAGTCCGGCTCCGGGTACCATTACATAGTCCTATACTATCTTATAGAACAGCTAAAGCCCCTGATATCAGGGGCTTTGTTGTATCTGACGTTCTATACTGTCCTATGAATCTATCCTAATCCATGCACTTTGAGTATACTGTCAAGTATACCGAGTTTTGAGTCTACTCATGGAGATCTAGGATATGGAAAGAAAAGCGATCAGTTCAGACCGAAGTATCAGCAGCCATAAGCCTGAAGATAAGAAGTACTTCGTTGCTGTCAAAAATCATCCTAAACTATTCTTAATGGTACGTCCTACTGAGACTAAGTCATGGATGTATCGATACTACCCGCCTTCAAATCCTAAACAGAGTATTATCTCCATCGGTATATATCCAAATATCTCGTATGCTCGTGCCTGTGAAGTTTGGCGTGAGTATGAAGATCTGTTAAGCAAAGGTATTGACCCAAAACTCCATCGTGAAGAAATAAAGAAAAGTATTATTAGTAAAACTAAAAAATCTTTTAATCATTTTGCTTGGGAGTACTTTGACAGTCTAGATCAGACTCAGAAGAGTAATACCCTCATTCGTAAGAAAGGTCGTCTTGATCTTATATGCAAATATATTGGTGACGAGCCAATCAGCGATATTACATCTCCTAAAATGCTTGAAGTGCTATTAAACATTCAAGCAAACTCATTAAACAAGGATGGTAAGCCCACAGACAAGGCTGAACGCTGTGCTGGCATTGCCAGTGATGTGTTTGTCTATGCTGGGGCACGAGGTTTCTGTACGAGTGATCCTGCGGCGCTCATTAAGAGCCAATTAGCTAAGTCAAGTTACGGTCATCGTCCTGCGGTTACTAAACCGAAGGACTTGGCTAAATTACTTAAAGCTATCGAAACAATAGAAGGTGACCCAAACACCATAAATTCCCTTAGGCTATTAGCGCTTCTGTTTGTTCGCAATGGTGATTTAAGACGTATGAGCTGGGCTGATCTAGACCTAGAAACTGGCAGATGGCGATTAAAGCCATTGAAGGGGCAAGGCAAGGTAAACATGGTCAAAGACATGGTCGTTCCCCTACCTCGTCAAGCCGTAGCTATATTGAGTGAACAACAAAAAATTAATGGTCATACTGAATACGTATTTTTTAGCCAGACGGCAAAAAAGCATCAGATCATCTCTGATGCGACAGCGAATAAGCGGTTAAAGGATTTAGGCTATAAAGATATACATTGTGCTCATGGCTTTAGAGCGACAGCGAAGACCATACTGCAAGAGCAGTTAAAGTATCCACTTGTGCTTGTAGAGATGGCATTGGGTCATACGACGAAAGATCCTAATGGAACCGCCTATGGTCGATTTGAATACATTGATGATCGTAGTAATATGATGCAGAAGTGGGCGGACTATTTAGATGCTTTGCGTGAAGGTAGAGATACGGCAGAGTTTAGGTCTGATGCAGAAACAAAAACTGATCCTACGGTTCAGCTTCAGACGCTAATTGATCAGTTAGGAGAGGATAAAGTACGTGAGCTATTAAACCAATAATTTTGAAACAGATAGAGTAAAGTTAAATACAGTGATGCTATATAATATCAATTAGAACTGAAGCCTCAGTATTAACATGTCATTGAAAATAATAGTTGTGAATAACCATGAAAGATAAATCTGAACTTCTTTGTAAAGCAGAGGAACTAGTTCGACCATTAGCAGAGCCTCATATACCTGATGGAACAGAAATACAAGCAGTGATTGACCAGTGGTTACATGCAGTAGCTACAAACAGTCATCTTTTTTGTAATTCAAGCCTTGCTCAGCCAGAGACTCTTAAAAATGATGTAATCTCTATACTTAAAGACGGCAAGGTCTATAAAAGTAGAGCTGATTTTTTTAAAATAGTTTTTGGTGGTTTGCAATTAAAACCAAACGAAGAAGCAAAGTTCACATTTATTGATTTGTTTGCTGGTATTGGTGGTATGAGACTCGGATTTCAAAATACTGGTGGAGTCTGTGTTTTCTCTTCTGAATTTGACAAACACGCTCAACAAACCTACCAAAGAAACCATGGAGAATATCCATTTGGTGATATTACTTTAATTGACCCAAACAACATACCTAAGCATGATGTTTTGCTTGCAGGATTTCCTTGTCAGCCCTTTTCTCATGCAGGTCTGAAACTAGGAATAGAAGATACTAGGGGTACGTTATTCCATGACATTGCAAATATTATTGATCAAAAAAGACCTAGATTTGCTGTATTGGAAAATGTTAAAGGTTTGATTAGTCATGATAAAGGCCACACTCTCAAAGTTATTTTAAATACACTGACACAAATCGGTTATAGCTGTAATATTCCAAAAGAAGTTATCGAGGAAGGGACTACTAAAGAGATTCAAACATTAGCCAAGAAAATGGTATTAAAATCTGTTGATTTTGGCATACCTCAGAATAGACAAAGAATTTATATTGTGCTTTGGAAAGACGGCGAAATTGATGAGTTTTTATATCCAGAGAGCCTTGGATTAGATACTCGTTTAGGTGATATATTGGAAGAAACTCCAGACCCTAAGCTAACTATCTCTGATCGTTTATGGGCTGGTCATCAGCGCCGAAAAATACAAAACAAGAAAAACGGTAAAGGTTTTGGTTATGGTTTAGTAACTCCGGAATCACCTTATACTAATACAATCTCGGCTAGATACTACAAGGATGGTAGTGAGATTCTTATTGAACAACCTAGTCAAAACCCAAGGAAAGTAAGTCCAAGGGAAGCTGCTCGGTTACAGGGATTTCCTGATGAATTTCAGGTCAGTGACTCTAATACACAAGCCTACAAGCAATTTGGTAATAGTGTAACTGTCAGCGTTATTAATGCTTTAGCTAAAGAAATTGAAAGTTATTTAAACTGAGAGGTCATATGTTGCAACTGTTAGATCAAGTCACTATTATTGAGCCGTTGGTTGACGACAGTACTTTGTCTGATTATAGAATTTCAAACGCTGTAAAAAAACAACTTACAAGTTTACTTGGTGACTCTGGATATAGGTTTAATAACTATACTTCATCTGCAATTACAGTTGCTGCCCGAAATAATAACCCTGCAAACTACGCAGTTGTTCCCAATCAATACTTTCTTTTTGCATGCAAAATGCATGATTTTGCAACGCAACTATATAAATATTTCCAACTGTTTGATGATATAAGACCATACTCAAAGCAGTTAGTTGGAAATCATCTCAAGATTGAAAATGAAATTAATAAGGACCCAACTTTAAGCTCTTTATTCAATTCTAAAAGTGATGTTACGCTTTTTGCTAAATTTCTTGATAAAGATGATTCATCTTTTAGATTAGGGTCAAAACGCCTTATAAATGATGAGGGTACTCCTAGAGGTGCGAGAGACTGTTTTGGGTCAGTAATACTTAAAAAAATTAACTTACCAGATGCTTCATCAAATATATTTGGATCTTTAGTATATGATTTATGTGGTAATCAGACGGTTTATAAGAGCCTTATTAATGATTACAATAAGCTTATCTCTACAAACGTTACTGCATTATCACTTCCTAGTGATATAACCAATCTCTCTAAACCCTTCCTACTATTAGCTGGTATCTCTGGTACTGGTAAAACTCGCTTTGTACGAAAGCAAGTAGAGGACAATAAAGATAGTTGTCTTGGCGAAAACTATTGTCTGACCTCCGTACGTCCTGATTGGCATGAACCCAGCGACATACTTGGTTACACATCACGCTTGGGCGGTGATGGTAACGCTAAATATATTACCACTGACGTACTAGAATTCATTGCCAAAGCATGGCGTGCCATTATTGATGCAGGTCTTGAGCTAGAGCCTAAGGGTAATGGTCTCGCTGTCACAGGTGACAAAAGCGAGCTTAACCAAGTACTGCCTTACTGGCTATGCTTGGATGAAATGAATTTAGCCCCTGTCGAGCAATACTTTGCCGATTATCTATCGATTCTAGAGACTCGCGAATGGCAGTGGGAGGATGAACAATTCACTTATTGCTGCGATTCTCTTTTAAAGTCAGAGACCATCAAACAATTAGATGATAAAAGCAAATTACGTGATGCATTAGGATTTGCAGATGAGCAGTACGATGATGCTTGGGACTTGTTCTGCGAGCATGGGTTAGGTCTGCCCTTTAATTTAATCGTAGCTGGTACGGTCAATATGGATGAAACTACACATGGTTTTTCGCGTAAGGTTATCGATCGTGCTTTGAGTTTTGATTTTGGTGATTTTTTTCCTAATGAATTTGATCACTTCTTTGAACCGACAGTCACTCATAACGCCTTGAGCTACCCTATTGACTCTCAAGCCTCTATCGATAAGTTACCGCCCATAGATAGTGATGGTAATAAGAGCATTAATTTTCTAAAATCAATCAATAAAGTATTGAATGATACGCCTTTTCAACTGGCTTTTAGAGCATTGAATGAGCTACTGCTTGCTGTGATTAGTACCTATCCTGAAGATGAGAAACAACTGCAAGCTGTATGGGATGACTTTTTGATGTGCAAAGTGTTGCCGCGCATCGAAGGAGATCACGACAAATTAGCGATTATAGATGACTCTGTAAACAGCCATGAGGAATCTTTACTCACAGAATTAACAGCTATTTTGAAACAGGAACTTGTTGATATTTGGTCTATGGAAGACGATCAAGAAAAACTACGTCCTGATTTATATCGTAAAAATATAGATAGTAGCGTCTTATATATCGCTTGTCGTAGCAAGGCTAAACTGACTTGGATGCAACAGCGCTTAGAGCGTTCTGGCTTTACTAGCTTTTGGCCATAAAACTTGCAATTATAGAATAGATATAGCAAAACCAATGGAGTAATAATGCCAGATCTGTTAAGGATACAAACCCCTAATTTTGAGCTGTCCATTTGGTGCAATGACATTGAAAAACGTCAAAAGACCTATCAGTCTACTTTAGAGAAACGTGAGGTCATAAGTAACCATAATACTCAACCATCTATAGTGCGCTTTTCTCCGCCCTTAGATATTCTTAACGCTGATTTTATGAATAAGCCTTTGGTTATAGAGGATAGCCTATCTCCTTCAGGCTTGGTAGAGTCTTTAGAATTAGATGATTTTATCTTTTTTGAAAACCTTCAGTATCAGTTTGAAGTTATATTTAATAGTGACGTGGAAGAAGCATATCTGAGTCATCGTAGCCACGCTATCAACAAGAGCTTTCGGTTTATTAAGGCGAATAAACAGCGTCCAACACCAGCACGCCTAACAGGTACGATCAATACTGCGAATGATGTCGGTTGGCTACGCCTACCTTTTAATTACATCAAGTCATCTCAAACCTTTAAAAGCACCATCGCTTTTGAAGTGTTACCTACTAAGATGAGTTTGCATGATGACTTACCTAAGATGTATCAGGCTATTGATAATGCCTTTCCACTTTGGCGATTTAGTTTGGTCGAAAAGACGGAACAAGATAGTGCGCAAACCAAACAACGCCATCAATTTCCACTGCTTTGGCTGGCAAACTTCAGCCATTTACGTCATCAACTGTCTCATGCCTTAAAGGTTATCAGCCAAGCACCGCATAGTCGCTTACAGGCTCAAACGTCTTATACTAAAGCTGCGAGAATAAAAGGCAAAATACCTGCGCGATTAGGAGAAAAAATAAAGGAAGATCTCGATAAGGGTCTGCATGAACAGCGTTATCGAGTCACAAAAAAACAGCTCAGTGTTGATACTCCAGAAAATCGTTTTATCAAAATGGTTGTATCCACTACCAAAAAACGACTGGCTGATTTTGAGCATAAGCTTACGCAAGATAATAAAAAGTCAGTCTCTCAAAGACTATCACATGCATTCTTAGATGAGCTTAATCAGTGGCAACAGCCCCTACAAAAGATGCTAAAGCAAGGCTTTATGGCTAATGTTGGTAACTATAATGATCATGGTCGAGAATCATTGGTGTTGCAACAAAAGGTGGGCTACAGTTCAGTATATAGAATTTGGCAAGAGTTAAAATTTTACTTAAATGTGTTTGATAATCAACCCAGCATTTCCATGAAATCAGTTGCAGAAATCTATGAGGTGTGGTGCTTTCTTACTTTAAGAAATATCTTAATAGATGAGTTAGATTTTAAGGAAGTCGCTACTAAAAAACAAGAATTACAACTTAAGAAGTTTTTTGAATATCAGCTAAAAGATGGATTTGCTGGTGCATTTAAATTTGAACGTGATGATGGCGTTAAAGCAAGATTGGCTCATGAACCACCATTTAATAAAACCACCAAAGCGATTCGAACTTATTCTGTCAGTCAAAAACCTGATATTTTATTAGAAGTTACCTTCCCTAATAATAGACAGTTTATCTGGTTATTCGATGCAAAATACCGTATCAAAACTAAAAAGAATCAGTACGACGATGTCAATCAAGATATAGAAAAGAATGATTATGTACCTGATGATGCTATCAATCAAATGCACCGTTACCGTGATGCCTTGATCCGCGTTAATGAAAGCAAACACGAAAACGGTATGGATAAGAGTCGTCCTGTTTTTGGTGCCTTTGCGTTATATCCCGGCTATTTTGATCAAATAAGTAAAGCCAACCCTTACTCTGATACTATCGATGAAATAAGTATTGGTGCTTTTGCGTTATTACCTAGCCTAACTCAAAACAGTACAGAAGCTGATAACAGCTGCTATTGGCTACTAAATTTCCTACGTCAAAATATCGGTAAACGCATTTCTAGCGCTGTATCAGACTTAGCGCCCCCTCCATACAAGTCCAGTATGGAAGAGAATATTTACTTACAGGATGCCGTGCGTATTCCGTACGATGGTATGCGACAAATACTATATCAAGACTTAACTCTAACGCTAGCTGTAGATAAAAGTGATAGCAATTATGGGCTTGCTAAAGACGGTACTATCGCGCTTTATACTTTATCTAAAGACAGTCTATTAACTAGATATGACTACCATATTTTAAAAGAAGTTCGCTATTTAAGCTTAGCCATATGTTCTGATCTTGACTCTAACTGTTTCGACATTCAATATGTATGGCCTGTGAAAAATATGACTGCTGGTTCAGATCACTTTGTATTTGAACTTAACCAGCCATTAAAGCTTCAAAATGTAATTCAAGATGTACCCAACTCTATTGAAGAGTCTTTCAAACTGACCACTCTCAGTCAATTGCAAAATATTAGTAACTTTATTGATATTAAAGAGGTGTATTAAGATTATTACACTAAAAAAATTGGCTCAGAATAATGTCTCATAGCTCAATCAATAGTAGTGATCATAATGAAATTTGTTTAGGTACAAACTATTTATAAAAAACTGTATAAAGCTACTTACTTTCAATTTGAAAAGCTCAAGTGATTTGTTAGCAATAAGATCTTTATAATTTTCATTATACCTGCGTAGCATGATATCTTTACCCAGCTTCTAAATAAATTCCTTTATCTTCAAGTTTGACTAGCGTCTTATTGATCAAGTCAACCTGCTTGTCTGTTGGGGTCTTCAATGACTTTCCAAGTAGAACATTAGGCACTAGCGATAGTATTTGTTTGTCAGGTTCACTTAACACACCCTTGTCCTCCGCATCTTTTATCAAAGACAACCATTTAGCTGGAGGAGTATTACATAGCTCTATCAAGCCACTTACTGCTCTAGTCACAGTTTTATTTTGTTGAGCCGAGTCTTGTCGCTTTTCTTCAATGACACTTTTAGAAACTAACTGAGTTTTGAACATCATATCTAGAGAGAAGCATTCTCCTTTATCGATTATAGTCTGTACTTTAACTAAATTATCTTTGGACTTAGCCATGGATAATACAGCCTTCCCAGTCTCTTCACTAAATTGATTAAGCAAAGCGTTTATCTTGATAGAAGTCTCTATAAACTGGTCGTGATAAAAATCATTTACCGTTTGGTCTTGCCATATTTTTGGATAATTAAACTCAAGACCTTGCTTATCCATTAATGCTTTAAGGACATGTATTGTATAAGCGGTTAAGGTTGCTTTAGTATTACCGACGAACTCTTCCTGCTTATATACCGCTTTTTTACAAGCATTCCAGATAATAAATTTTGCTACTAACTCTTTAAAGAAATAATCATTGACTGTGTCAGGCTGACTGTCCCATATCTTTTCAATCAATTGTGCGAACCCACTAAATGCTATTTGAGCCCCTTTAATAGCATCATGTGGCCTTTTGTCAAAAATGAGATAAATTTTAGCTAAGTCTGTTTTTATAATTAACTGCTCTTTTGGATGTTCAGACTTAAAAGCTTTTTTCCCTGCATCAGTTAATTTACTTTGAGCATTAAGGTAGGAACCTCTGGCTCTTTCATAATACCAACGCGTAGGCTTAATTCGCTCTTTTGAGGTTGGCGCTAGTATCTGTCGTGATAGTCTTTCAAGACTACGATGGAAAGGATGGTTCGAAAAGAAATCTGAATCTTTGATCGCATTTTGAGAATTTGCGAAACGCGAAATGTTACTAATGAGATCATCTGATTTAGCATCACTCACTACATTTAACTTAAGTTGAACCTGTATGTTTTTTAAATCTACTTTATCTTTCTTTTGAGTCAACAGTAAGGAAGCTGTCGTTTGTCCACCATTGACGATCTGTAGGTTATTTATCTTTGTAATGACTTGTCTGCTCTTGTCATACTCTACATCGGACGCTGTAGCGGTCAAGCCATTATTATAGCTAAAGAAATATTCAGGCTCTGTTTTAATCGTCTTTCTGATACCTTTATTAATTTTGCCACGAAATTGTAAAAAACTTCTAACATTAGCTTCTAATAACCTAGCTCCATACTCATCGTATAAATCAGCTATCGTCTGTCCATTGACAACACACAAATAACTTATTAGCTCTTCTGACTGCGTTGCTAATAGTGAGGGTATTGACCCTCCCCAGTCATCTAGGTCAATTTCAATTGCTTCAGACTTTGATTGACTATTTTCCAGATCGAATATACGTTTTATGTCCCAGATATCAATTGTTAGAGGAATATTTACGTCTTCATCTACTTCCTTTTTATCCGCCACCCTATTACTGATTTGAGCATTAGTTAGAATGATGAGCTTAATAGACTCAATACGCCTATATTTTTGGAATATCTCTTTAGCTGCCCTATAACCATCTGAGCTTTCTTCTAAGCTTTCAATGAAATCTTTTTTCAACGCACTATTAAAAAAGTTAAGACCTAATTTTTTTAATAGTTCTATGCGACTATTTGTCAAAGACTTAATATTATCGTCATGAATAAAGTCATTAATAAGTATAACTAGTTCTAATTGATCTAAGTCTAAATCGTTAAAGTCGCCGTTAAAGCCTAATCCATCAATACGTCCGTAACTAGACCCTGGCTTATAAAAATGATATAGCTCTAAATCATTAACAACACCTTGTTCCTCAATATAAGGCAGTAGCTTCTCAATGAATAAAAGCTCTTTGTAGTTACCCTGAGAGGTAGAGCTATGATCGAGCTCATTCATCAGATCAGCATAGTAGCTTTGAAGCTCGGTCAACTCATTCATCATCGTCTCCTGATTCGTCCGACTCGTCTTCGTCTCCAAAATATTCTTCCATAAAGACCTTATTAACTACATAACTAACGGGATTGTGGTTGCTAGATTTTGGAAAACTGATCGCATAAGCTGGTACATTTTCATACACTGTATTTTCAGCATCATCAGCTTTTTTAAAACCCTTATGAAGATCAAAAGACTTAAGCACGAGCAAAGGCCGACTTCTATTTCTTCTGTAAAATCGAGCGGTTTGTTTAACTTTTGATTTTTCTTTTTGTTGCTCTGCAAGTGTGTACTGATCGTCTGTTAAACCGAAAGCCTCTTCCCATGGTCTCAAGATACGACCACCGCCATCAGTAGTTTTTACATGATCTGAATAATAGCTAGATTTTGCGAAGGTACGAGTTTGAGACGAGGCACTTTCACCTAAATAAGTTTTATGAATTGCAATGTCCCAAGTTGCTAGCTCCTCTCGGCGCTCATTAATGTATGAGATGAGCGCCTCCTTTCTTTCTTTATCATCAATTGAATAGTTATAATCGTTCAATAAATCTATAACTTCGTCTATATTGACTTTTTTGACTAGACTAAACTGCTTATCAGTCTTATTTTGCTTGTGATTGTAAACTGCTTCATGACCATAGGTATTATCAATTATTGTTGCGAAGTTATTAAAAGTATTACGTTGCTCATTTACATTATTTAGAGCTAAACCACGAAGCGTAAAAGCTTCCTCTGAAAAGCTTTCTGATAGCATTACAGACTCTGTGTGATACATCTTGTTGCGTGCTGTTATCAGTAGTCCGCTGTTGCTGGTCCTAACTTTTAACCCAAACTCTGAAGGTGTCAGGCCATTTTGTTCCATAATCGAAAATTCTGAACGTAGCTCTTCGATTGATTGAGCAATAAAGGTATACCATTCAAAAGAGGCTTCAGGTATGTATAGTTTACAGAGATCACTATAATGATCTCGGTATCCAAACCAGCGCCCCATTTGTAGTAAGGTATCTGCCATAGCCGTATTACGTATTAAGTAGCTAACAGTCAAACCTTCTAATGTGAATCCACGTGATAGGCTGTAGCCACCAATTGCAATGACATTGAGTCCGTTATCGTAATTATCGTAGTCTAACTTGTCTTTACTCTTGCTATTAATCATTCTTACTTTGACCGATTCAACTACTCCTTGTAATTGAGTGAAGAATTTATCAACACTACAGCCGTCCGAATGAGGTAAAAACTTACGATACAACCCCTCTAAATGAGGGTTTGTCATGCGTTCTTGTTGTGATTTGGCACCATGAAATTTTACTGCCAATCTGATTGCATCTATCTCTTGACTAACTAGATATTGGGCTTCCGCTTGCTCTTGCGTTTTATGAGATATATTAACTAGCATTGATGTATGTTTATTACTAACTGGACGCATGCCTTTAATAACTATGCTTACTAAATACTCGTATAGAGCCGTAATCAAACTCTTAGGTAATTCAGTTAAGGCAAAGTCTTTAGGTTTTTTTAGAGGAATACTTTCTTCGTTATCCTCAATAAATTCTATATGAGGAGAGTTATAGTTAGGCTCTCCATCTTCACCTAAAAAGAATTGAGTTGCTCCTAAATAATTCGACGGTGGTACAAGCGTAAAAATGAAGTGTTTAGGAAATAGATCGTCTGCTAAAGCTTTATCGTAGTGATCAGGATCTATAAATATATTGGCAAAGGGAGTAGCTGTGTAACCTATGTAGGAGCCTTGGCGAAACAAATTAAGTGTTTCACGAATTTGTCCGTTTATTCTGGTCGTCTCATTTGGACGTTTACTGGTGTTAATCGAGGCATTGTCTGCCTCATCATCGATAATTAGTACTGGCTCATTGATGAAACGTTGCCCACCTTCATTGTTTCTTAACCACTTTATTACATTATCCAACGTATGATAGTTTTTCTTGATCACCATTATTACTGGATTCTTAGCATTTGCTAATCGGACCGCTGTAGTCTTACGAACTTTCCCATTAAAGTCTTCAGTTAAACTTGTTAAACAGTGAGGCTGCTTAGCTTTAATTTCTATATCATTTTCTAAATTATTGGTGACCCCTACTCCTGTAGCTTTTTGATCTTCACTGTTAGCACCTATAAAGCCCTTATTGACTCGCTTTTGAGTTTGAGATCTTAAGTTACTGTGAATACCAGTGATCAAAATAATTAACTTATACTCATAGTCAGCTGCTAAATTTATCAATGATAGATAATTTGCCGTTTTTCCTGACTGCACATTTCCTACTACCAAACCTTGCCTCTTAAAAGGTATGTCTATCGTTGGATTGCCTAGTCGCTCTAGTATGTTTTCGTTGGTACGTTTCATGACATCAATAACTCTTGCAGGTAGCTGCTCTTCATGTTGCAAGAAGTCATAGTAACGCTCGCTATAATATTTATCACTATCTACCGTATGCATCCATGGCGTTATTTTTTGGTCGTCTAAAACATGGGAATTTTCTTGTTTAGTATCAAAAAAAACAGTCAACTTATCGAGAAGTACTTCAATGTTTTCCTGCTCTTCTTCAGTGTCAAAACCGTAGAGCATCACTGTTTGAGTCAAAATTTCTAACTTTGTTCGCTTGTCTTTACCTAAGCTCATTATGTTTACGCAAGTATCGTAAATTCTATTTAGAGTTTTGTAGTCCACTATTCTATCCTTGAATTTGATTTAAAAAATCTAACCAACTATTTTGATAATTGCTATATGGCTCATTTGTCTCGAAGATACTGGTAACGATATCCACGTTATTCTGTAAATCTAGCTCAGCAAAGTTTTCAAGATAACTAAGTGCTAGTCTTTCCAACTCTTCATCAGTATGTTTGGTTTTGAAGTCTTTAGGGGATGATGCATACTCTACATGTAGTTGATCAATAGGAAAGCTTTCTTCAATCAAGTTCAATATCTGCTTAAGCTGGCTTGATTGTCTAACATCTAATCCTGCTATGAATTGTGTGATTAATGGATAGTCTTTATTAATTTGGTAGGAACGTAAGTTTTTATTAGTATATAGCTGCCAAAGTGGGGTGACATCTCCCTTATGTCTATAGCCTTTAGAGTTGTAGACACGTTTAGACCCTTGTATATAGGTATCTATATACTGCTTGAGTTGATCTCGCATTTGCTCGGGTGGCTTAGCATGTGACTTTTTAATATCAATATGCCATTCGCTATCAAAATTATTGGGTAGATCAATCTCGACTCGGGTTAAAGCGGTTAAATCTGATTTCGTAGCTAATCGAAACCAGTCGCCTGCTATAAGAAGCCTATTAGCTCGATATACGTAAAATCCTTGACTATCTCTATAGCTACCTAATGAATATTTTTCATACTCTTCTTTAGTACATTTCGTATGGTGCGGTAAGGTGTATCCCTGTATTTTAATATACACATCTTTGTATTTAATGGTTTCAAGGTTATGTGCTTGAGTGGCTGGCTTATGACGAAAAAATGGGTCAACATAACCTATTGATCTACCATTAATAATAATGTCTAAATTCGATACAGTACTTGGCAATTTATCTAAAAACCGATGAAAGATAAGTCCTAGATAATTCTCAGCATTGTCAAATTTTTGCAGCATATGGTTATCATTGTTACGATTTGCGTCTCCTAGCAAACGATCACATTCTTCCCAGACTACTAAGGTGCCTGTATCTTTCAGTTGGTTGAACTGATAGATATCAGCAATTACATCATCGTTTAGCTGTATTAAATCCCAGCGATTAGACTTTGTAACTTGATCTAAGTCCCAACGCATTGCCCATGTCTGATCAAACTGTCTAGTAACTACTGTTAAACGTTTACACTGTGAGAAAGAAGCTGTTTTTAAACCTAAGCCAAACCTTCCTAAGTCTTTAGTAGAGCGTTCGACTAAAGGACTCTTTGATCCAATCGTCATTGCTTTGATAAGCTCATCTCGACTCATGCCATCGCCATTATCCAAGATAGCAACCTTAATCACAGGATCCGTCTCGAAAGAAACATTGACCTGGCTTGCTCCTGCGGTAATACTATTATCAATAATATCAGCCAACGCTGTATCTAGTTCATAGCCAATATCCCGCAAAGAATGCATAAGTGCCGCTGCATTTGGCGGACTATCTATAGTCAATGACATGTTTAAACTTTCCAATTTTGAATATTAAAAAATGGCTCGTAACAATAATACATTCCATTACTATGGTGAAAAAATAAAGCTCAAACAAGCTCTTTTGAAATAATCTTTCGTCAAGTTACACCAAATATCTTTTTATGATTATCCTACACAAGTTCACTAATTAAGTCATTAACTATAGCCGTTCTGTACTCTAGAATTAGAAGGCTTGATAAAAAAATATAATTACAGTAATGACGATAGCTACAAAACCTTTGAAATTACTTGAAACAATAGCTCTCTATCCTGATATTAACTTAAAGCTTTCATAACAATTTTTAATATTAATCGACAATGAATTGAAAATCGCTCAGTTTCAAATCATTGCTACTCTAAACCTTATCTGCTAAATAACTTGACACACCCAAAAAGCACCCCTGCATCGTCATCCGATCAAAGCTATATACATGAGCATGCGGCGCTTCCCTACAGCGCCCTACTAGCGGCTGCTTTTGATCCGGCTTGCCATTAGCCAGCTCTATCAACCCTGAGCAAATAGGACAGGTTGCAGTGAATTCTGTGACCCTTGCTATGTTGAGCTTGTCTTTGTTTCGGTACATCTCAATATCCGTATTATCAGCATTAATATTAGCAAAGAACATAGGCGCTTTAATCACGCGATGTTGAGGTAACGACTGTAACGGCATAAGAAAATATCTCCAGTTAAGATAAGCAAAAGGAATAAACACCACGAAAACCATAGCTTGCCAAAGTTTAAAGCTTGGTAAATCACTTAATAACAAAAGGACTAGTATTGAGTATATGACAATCAAAATATCCAGCAGAGCACTTAGCATTAGTAATAACATAAGTAAGATTCCGCTAATACTCAGCATCTTGAGCTCACCTTTTTTGAAGAAAAGACGAGTGAATAAAGAGGGCTTAATCTCAGAAGCCGCTTTGCGCTCATAAGTAACACTGCTTAAATCTTCATTATCTTCAATGTCATCAGAGTCAATGACGGCAGACCCTGTTATCTGCTCTTCATCTACTTCCTCGTTTTCAATAGCTTTAATACTCATCCACACGTAGGTTCTGTTCTTGGCACCACCTTCTGATACAGATGAAATAACTTCTGGTAAATACCCTATATCACTAAATGCTTGTTCACAGTCTGGTTGTGACTGGATAAATTTTTCTAACTCTACATTTAATCTATCTGTTTTTATCTTATTTTTAGCAACTTGACTGCTTACAGTATTTTCATTTACGCCCCTAGCTTTGGCGTAAATGACTTGCCTCGATAATTTCTCAGGCTCAAACTCTTCGTCTGAATATTTTAGTTTGTTGAGCTGTGCGTCAACTATTACTCTTAGACAGTGATCATAAAAAGTATTTCTTGGAAAATTAAGTAATTGTTTTTTTAGCTCTTCAAAGACGTTTAAGTATATGTTTTTCATAGGTAAATACCGATTAAGACCCTATTATACCCCCAATAGCAGTCTGTTTTAGAGACAGAATTCTTCTCATAATTACCTCACTTCTAACCAACTAACAAGAGGATGGTAACTATGACTATGTCAATCGCTGTTAATGAGCAAAAGCAAATCATCAACGTTAAGCAAGTCGAGAGAGGGCTGGCTTGTATGTGTTTTTGCTTTGAATGTGGTGAGCCTGTAGTGGCTCGTAAAGGTGAGAAAAATGAGCATCATTTTGCACATCTCAACAATAAGGAAAGCTGCACTATTCACCCTGAAAGTATCCTACACAAGTTTGCCAAGCAAGTCATTATGGAAGAGAGGTATTTAACACTGCCATCTCTACCTGATGACGAAAATAGCGAGGATAAAACTTGGCAGTTTGATCAACTAATCGAAGAGCAAGCTGTTGGCTGTATTCGGCCTGATATAGTCGCAACGGTTGACGGGGAAATGATGTTTATTGAAGTTGCTGTGACTTCTTTCATAGATACCGATAAATCGGATTTTATTAAGCAGCTAGGTATTAAGACCGTTGAGATCGATTTGAGAGAAATCATCACGCAAGGTATTGAATTGCCAAGTGAGCAAGCAAAGGATCATATTTTAGACTGTGTCACTAATAAGCAGTGGATATTCCCATCACCTAACTTATTATCAATACCAGTAGCCCCTACACCATTACCTGAGCCTCTTTATAATTGCCAGAACAGTACTGATGAGAATAGCAACGGAAGCTTTGATAAAGGCTATACGATCTATCGCTTTACCATCAAACATGCTTGGGTAGATGTCAGAGTCTTCAATTCAGGCATGGTATCTATTAAGTGTGTGACCTACAACCATGATGTCATTGAGATACTAAAGCAATGGCGTAACGAAGGCGGTGGTCAGTACAATCAAAAATATAAGTCATGGAATTACTTCAAACCATTTTCAGACACTGTCTTTCAGCGACTGCAAGAAATGGACATGACCCCTGCTGTTTAAATATGGTTCTATTTGAAAATACGGAGAATAAAGCTATGACATTCATTACTACTTTACTAATTATAATACTGCTGATGTTAGCCATGCTTATATGGGCTATACAGCGGATACAATTACAAAATAAGGCCTTGCTACAGAGTGAACGAGATGTTGCGCAAATTAGGAACGATATGCTTGAAAGAGAAGCAGGCTTTCAACAGCAATTAGCAAAAGACATTAAGGAGGCTCAAAAGCGTTCCAACAATATGCAGCGCAATGTACTAAAGGGTCAAATTGGTGAACAGTTCACGCCCTTTATTACTGACTTTCCCTATAACCCTTCGGACTGCCGATTTATGGGTGAACCGATTGACTACGTCATCTTCCAAAACTTGCACGAATGCGCCGATGGCAACGTGCCTATCGAGGACGTGCATCTTATTATTGCAGAAGTTAAAACAGGAAATGCTAGGCTAAACCAACGACAGAAAATCATCAAGCAAGCCATCCAAAATGGCCAGGTGAGCTTTAAAGAGCTTAGGATAAAATACTGTGAAGATACGGAAGATATGCGTGTTCAAGTAAGCGTATAAATCAGTAAAACTATACATTTTGACTCTTATGTAATTTGCTGGCATTTTTCAATGCAGATGGTAATAGATAAGACTAATTACTAGAAAAGTTTTTTTACTCAATCTCTAGAGACAAGTTCAAAGTATTGATTTATATGGTTTTTTTATTTAGAAATAGTCTGTAAATAGTCTTTTTATTGAAAAGACTATTTTTATGATTAGACCTCTTGCATAAGTCGTCGCTAGCCTTTGTGACTCCGTCAGCGGAAGTAAATGAACTGGCAGTTTTGCAAGACATCTAGTATACTAATGTTTAATTTAATATGACATAGTTAGACCTCTTCGAAAATAGAAAACACCTAAGTATACCAACAGTACTATCCTCTTTTATCAAGGCCGAGCTATTAACGCTTTCGAATGAATCTCTATAAGAGTATAACTATTTAAGCAAGTCGAGACATACAATGCCTTTATCTCCTATACCAAAAATGTCTCAGTATGACTGGGGCAAACTAAAAGATATTGCTATAGCTGAATCCGATGAACCATTAGCTATTATTCCAAATAATGATAACCTAAAACAACTGCCTATTTATTTTTCTCATGATGTGCCATACGCTATGGACACCTGTGTAGCTAGACAGTCTGTTATCCAAAAACTTCAACAAGCAACTGATTTACTGCCTGATAATTTGGGCATCATAGTGCTGGACGCTTGGCGCTCACGCAGTGTTCAACAGGGCGTTCGAGATGAAATTGGTAATGTTATTAAAATAGAAAATCCTCATTTGAGTCCTCTAGAGCAAGAAGCGCTACTATCAAAGTTCGCCGCGCCAGTTAGTCCAGATTTTATCAGCCCTCATTTAACAGGAGGTTCTGTAGATATCACTTTGTTTGAGATCGAAACTGGCGATTGGTTAGATATGGGAGGGGATTTCGATGAGCCAACAGAGCGCTCATACACTAATTTCTATGAAGACTATCCTGAGCACATTGCTTGTAATAATAGACGTTTATTATACTCGGTGATGACGCAAGTTGGTTTTACTAACTTACCCACCGAATGGTGGCATTTTGATTATGGCAATACTCTTTGGGCACATTATAAAAAACAAGCTCATGCCATCTATGGTGCTGCTCGTTGGGATACAATAAAAAACTAATGTTTGAATTTTAACTGTCTTAGTAGCTTTATATTTAAACATCAATTTCAAGGAGGAATATGATGGAAACTTTAATTCAGGCAGACGATCATCTAGCATTGTGGACATTCGTTTTAGTAGCAGCCACCTCCGCTATTTTCATCGAACAACGTTACAAATGGGCTAGTAAAGTTCCTGGTGCAGTCATCGCGTTGTTAATTGCTATTGCAGCATCTAATCTAAAAATTATTCCGACAGATGCGCCTACATACGATATTGTCTGGGGCTATATCGTACCGCTAGCCATACCTTTATTATTATTTAAGACCAATTTACAATCATTAGTGAAAGAAAGCTGGAAGTTGTTATTATTGTTCTTAACATCGTCTATGGCTACTATGATTGGTACTGTCATTGCATTCCTAGCTTTACGTCATTATATTCCAGAGCTGGATAAAGTCAGTGGTATGATTTCAGCCTCTTATAGTGGTGGTGGAGTTAATTACGCAGCTATGTCTGCCAAATTAGCACCAAGCGAAAGCATTAATGCAGCTACTATTGTCGCTGACAACATGATGATGGCCTTTTATTTCCTAATTTTAATTGGCTTAGCGGGTATTCCTATCATACGTCGTGTCTGGGGTTCACCGCATACCGATGAAATTGAAAAGAATCAAGAGATGCAAAGTAGGCGGACATTGTCTGAGGCTTACTGGAAACCTAACCTTATCTCATTAAAAGATATTGCTATCTGTTTAGCCAGCTCAATGCTAATAGTCCTTATTTCGTTTAAGCTATCAGCATTCCTAAAAGCGCTACTAGGCACTAGTGATAACGTGGTTGGCGACTTAGTTATTAGTTTGGTTACTGATAAATATCTACTACTAACAACCATTACCTTTATAGTCGCTTCTATTTTTAGAGACTCTTTTGAGAAGCTTAGCGGTAGCCAAGAACTCGGCACTTACTGTATTTATTTATTTTTTGTCGTTATTGGTATTCCCGCTTCTATTGGCTTAATTGTGACTAAAGCCCCGTTGTTGTTCGTATTTGTATTTATCATTGCTATGGTTAACCTAGCCATCACTATGGGTATAGGCAAACTGTTTAAATTCAGTGTGGAAGAGGTAGTTTTAGCTTGTAATGCTAATATAGGTGGACCAACTACAGCTGCTGCTTTAGCAATTAGTAAAGGCTGGACAAAGCTAGTGGGTCCTATATTAGTTATTGGTACTGTCGGTTATGTCGTTGGAAATTATATAGGTACAATCATTTATTTCATAGTGACTCAAATTGGCATGTGAGCGCTTTCATCGAATAAAAATAAGGAGTCGACACTATATAATAGTGTCGACTTTTTTGTTGTTCTTAACTCAGACACAACCTAAGATTTTCGTCCATTATATCTAGAATGTACAGCTATTGACTGTACTGATCTACGGAGGCTTTTATAAAAATATTAGAGTTATTAATGCTAATTTGTTCATAGTTTTATAACTTAAAATATTATTCATTGAAAGCCTACCCTCACCGCTTAAACCGTCTAATGCTACTCGCCATCACCCCAAATAACTCAAGCGAGCCCTTAACCACGATATCGGTATAATTCTCATTTTGCGCTCGCAATATGATGTTTTCACCCAGTATCAATTGCTTGGAAGTAAAGCCATCATCGATCATTGCAATGCCGAAAGTAACTTTAAGCTTTCATTCTTAAATATATTAAATTTTGTTTTTTTCTTCATTAACACGCCAACGTTTTTGTTTTTTAACTAGAGTGGATTGATCAATATTAAGAGCGTTAGCAGCTGCCCTTGTAGTGCCATACTCCGCTATAGCTTCGTTGATTAATTTTTGTTCTAGAACCTCTACTTGTGATTTCAAAGAGCGCTTATCTTGTTTCAAAGGGCTTTTTAAACCGAATTCACTGGGTAAATGTGCAAATGTAATTAATGACTGATCAACGGTAACTACTAACCTTTCCGTTAAGTTAATCAACTCACGAATATTACCGGGCCAGTTATAGCCGCTTAATTGTGAAAGAACATCTTCGTGCCAATGACAATCTAGTTCATATTTTTCATTAAAGTATTGAATGTAATGTTCTAGTAATGGACGAACTTCATCGCTTCTTTCTCGTAACGGTGGTAGATAAATGGGAACAACACTTAATCGATAAAGTAAGTCTTCTCTAAATAATTTTACTTCTACCAGTTTTTTTAAATCATAATGTGTAGCGGAAATTAAGCGGAAGTTTGTTGTTTTAAACTCAGTGCCACCGACAGGTATAAAGCGATTTTCAGCAATTACTTTAAGTAACTTTGCTTGCAAACTGAGCGGTAAATCACCAATTTCATCCAAGAATAAAGTGCCGTTATTGGCGGCTTCAAGCAGTCCAATCTTTCCTTTTATCAATGCTCCAGTAAAGGCTCCCGGCATATATCCAAAAAGTTCAGCTTCAAGTAGTGCTTCTGGCATAGCCGCGCAATTAAGTTCAATAAATGGACCGTCACAGACCTTGCTATACTGGTGGATGGTATTTGCTAATAATGTTTTGCCAGTACCAGTTTCACCTTGAATAAGCATTTTGGCACTAGTTGCAGCAACTTTTTTTGCTAAATCATAACAAGCTTTCGTATTACGGCTAATAATAAATTTTTCTTGCGCAGTACTCTCTTCGACTGACGTTCCGTAATTCTCTCTTAGTTTTAATAGTTGCTCAAGCTGCTCTTCTGCATGCTTTGCTTTTAAAAGCTCTGTTATATCCCTTGCTGTAGTGACAACGTACTCTATTCGACCTTGTGCATCGAACATCGGAGTACCAGAAACAAATATTTTATGATTACTACCTATTGTTTGAATGATAGTAATAGCACGCAGTTCTTTCAATACTTCGAGTGAAACGGAACGCGAAATAAAACCAGCCTTGACGACTTCAGACATATGCAAACCGATCAAACGCCGCTTAGGTAGCCCTGTCATTTGCTCATAAGCTTTGTTCATAGTAATTGTTATACCATTACCATCAGTGATATAGACACCATCACTTAGCGCATCTATAACCCTCTGTAGATTTTCATCAAGGAACACTCAGTTCTACTCCTTTATTTTTTCACGCAAACGCCAACCATATATTAAGAAGCATAATAACACTCCAGCAGCGAATGCCCACGTGGCACCTTTTATAACTAGTATTCCAGCAATAACACCAGCAATACCTAGATCACTATCGCAACGCGCTTCTTGAATACCAATTCGGACACTGACATAGCCTTGAATTAATAATGTTAAAGCTAATGCTATTCCTAGTATTGGTTGTACTAAACTGACTACAGGCAATAATAACAACCCAGTATTAGTACCCCAGCGGAAAGAACCAGCACCTCCAAATATTGAGTCCATTGCCTGTCTGCCCTGCTTGTATCGCTCAACAATCACAACATGCATTGCCGCCCATAAAGGACCACACATTGCCACATCTGGTCCCATAATACTCATTCCCAGATTTCGAGCGCCAAAAATTAGATGTGCTCGATTCGGATCGTAGTCAATTTTTTCATCTTGGCGTACTTCATCAGCTTCTTCTAATATGGATTTGCTTTGTAATACATCACCAAATAATACGATGTAAGCAGCCAGGACTGTTGGAATAGCTGTTAAATACATCGTCATTGGAGGGAGACCTACACCAAATACAGTATATTCGGTAAACATTGTCACAAAGTCTGGCTTTGTGATACCCCACTGGATATCTGGCCAAGGTGCTTCTGAGAACATCGGCGCAAGAATAATTGCCAGTACAATGATAGGAAATACACCAAGGTTACCAATAAAACGGAAGCTCCAATGATATTTTCTTAACTTAGCAAAATGCTGCGAAAAGATTAAGTAAAATGCGATCCCAACAGCGATAGTAACAGTAAATGGATAAGTCTCAAACCGCCCGCCTTCTTGAAAAACCACAGATACTGCAGCTAGCCCGGCACCCATAATGATGCCTGCTTTAATCGCACTAGGAATAAGATGAACGACTCGCTTAGCTGCACCTGATGCTCCTAAAAATATGGCGAATAAGCCTAACATCATCTGAAAAGCAATGAGCGCATGGACTCTACTTTCTCCTTCAGGAAAAGTAGATACATACATAATAAGTAGAGGTATAGCAGGTGTGATCCACCCAGGTACGACAGGATCACCTAATAGGTGATGGAGTAGATAAAAAATTCCATTGATCATCACAATGGCAAGGGCTGCTTCAAAGGGCATACCCAATAGTTCTGTCATTAGCGGAATAGCAGCTAAATCAACAGCACACATGAGTAGACCTTGGAAATAATCAGGCCACTCAAAACGGTAATGTAGAAAGGGTAGTCGGACTTTAAATGGTCCTAGTGGATAATAAGATGCTTCTCCTGCTGCCGTTCGCTTCTTCCATAAAGACATAGCAGACTTCCTCCTTAAAAGGCTTCTTGGTATATAGTTTCAATATCTTTGACACTAAGTTGTCTAGGGTTGTTTCGCAATAACCTGGTCACAGCACTAGCTGAAATAGCTAACTCATTTAAATCGTCAAACTCGATTCCAAACTCTCTAAGTTGTTTAGGGATAGATACAGACACACATAATGCTTCAATTTTAGCGACTACATAGTCCCCCGCATCAGATTCACTAATAGAATGGTCTGCACCCATAGCAATCGCGATATCGATAAACTTGTCTGGACAACTAGTACTATTCCACCTCATCACATGAGAAAACATGACTGCATTACTAACACCGTGAGATAAATGGAATCTACCACCAAGCGGATATGCAAGCGCGTGTACAGCTCCAACGCCAGCATTACCAAAAGCTAGCCCCGCCATTAAACTAGCTGTAGCCATTTTCTCACGTGCAGCTATATTAGTAGGCTCTTGATAAGCAACAGGCAATGCATCAACAATCATTCGGATTGCAGCAATGGATAAAGATTTAGTAATTTCGGAAGCAAAATTAGATAAGTAACTCTCTACTGCGTGTACTAGCGCATCAACGCCACTTGCAGCAGTAACAAATTCTGGGCAGCTCAATGTTAGCTCAGGAGCGACAATAGCAACATCTGGTAGTAGCTCATTACTTACTATGCCTTTTTTAATCTGTGCTTGAACATCCAACAATATTGATATGTTAGTAACTTCAGAGCCTGTTCCTGCTGTTGTTGGCATACAAATTAAAGGGATTTTCCGAGGCGCTACTTTATCCTCACCGAATAATTCGCTCAATGATCTTGTTTCACCACTATAAATTGCAACGGCTTTTGCCGTGTCCATTGCACTACCACCTCCTATAGCGATAACCCCATCACATTGATTTTCTTCGAAAGTCTCACAGCAAGCCTCAACAATGTGGGTTTCTGGCTCTGCTGAAATATCACTGTAAATAAATATATTTTCAACACCATTTGATTTGAGGTTATCAATTACTGGTTGAATAATACCAGCGTCTTTGACACCTTTATCCGTTACAATTAACGGTCTTTTTACATTTAAGCTAGCCATCTCTTCAGGTAGCAGATAACTAGAGTTCTCACCTGTCAACAATCGACGAGCAGTTTTAAAAATTTGAACGTTATCAGTATTCATCAATTTACCTCGAGTATTTATAAGTTTAACTCTAGTTTGTCTTGATGCAATCTGCGTACCAATACTATAAAAATAAATACAAGTTATTGATATAAAACATTAAATTAATTAAAAATTATCGCAAAGGCTATTGGTCTGATGAATTAAATCATAAAATTAATGTTAATGATGATTTAATTCATCAAATAAGACTAAGCATTTGTAAATTAGTAAACTCCACCAAAAAAAAATAAACCGCCCTACTCTTAGTAGTAAGGCGGTTCAGTACGCCTAGGCTGAACGCTCAGCTATCTTAGCCTCGATCCATTCTGCTATTTCACTAGCTACCCACACTACTCTAACCTGCGTAAGCTGTACTTTCTTGGGAAATGTTGGGTCGTAGCGGTCAGAGTCTTCATTGATAAGCTCATATATCGTGGAACGACTAAGAGCAGTGTAACTACCAACCTCTTTGATGCTTAGTAGCTGTGGGATGTGATTGCATTGTTTGATTACAGGCTGTGTTGCGTTTAAATTTTCCATGACTAGCTCCTTATGAGTGATTGAGAGCATTTCCTCTCATACAGTTAGGGAGTCCCATATTTTTTTACGGCGTCCTATACTGACCGCGCGTCCTCCTTATCAATCGAATAAAAAGAGGAGCTGAA